>JBAQKZ010000216.1:0-9561 GCA_049301475.1 Geobacteraceae bacterium
CCCCACGTCCCGGCCCCACTTCGAGTATCCGGTCGCCAGAGGCGATCTTCACCAACTCCACGATGCGGGAGAGGAGTGACGTATCGGTCAGAAAGTGCTGTCCAAGGGACTTATTGGGACGCAGCCGATCCATCAGGCATGCCCCTCCAGCCTGGCGGTTATGGCGTCGAGGGGCCATGACGGTAGCGCATCTATTGACAGCCCGCCGGTGAGTAGTTTGTGGCTTAGATAGAAATCGCCCGGCACGGCGACCATTGCCGCGTTGTCGGCGCACAATGCAGGTGATGGAATGAAAAGCTCCAGTCCTTCCGCTTCCGCCATCTGCGCAAACGCGTGTCGTAGGCCGCTGTTGCAGGCTACCCCGCCGGACACCACGATCCGCCTGACGCCGCTGATAGCCACGGCAGTCCCTACTTTGCCCAGCAGGACATCGCATACCGCCTTCTGGAACGAGGCGCAGAGGTCATTGAGCGGCCCCCCCTGGAGAAGATCAGGACGTTTCCGGATACAGGTAAGCACGGCGGTCTTGAGGCCGCTGAAACTGAAATTGCAGGTTCCGTCATATATAAGCGGCCGGGGAAGCTTGACCCCAGCCGGATCGCCCATGACCGCCAGCCGGTCTATGACCGCCCCGCCGGGATATGAAAGCCCGAGCATCTTTGCGACCTTGTCAAACGCTTCGCCTGCTGCGTCATCCAGGGTCTGCCCTAGTGTCCGGTAACGGCCTATCCCGTCCACCCGGTAAAGGTGGGTATGGCCTCCGGAGACCACCAGCGCCAGATATGGAAACTCAACCTGCTGCTCAAGAAAGATTGCGGAGAGGTGCGACTCAATGTGGTTGACTCCGACAACAGGGAGGTCAAGCGCATAGGCGATCCCCTTGGCCGTGGCGATCCCCACCAGCAGGGCGCCGGCGAGTCCCGGTCCCTGGGTGGCGGTAATACCCTCCAGATCAGTCAGGCTGACCCCGGCTGCCCTGAGCGCCTCCTCAATGACCGGCACTATCGACTCCAGGTGTCTGCGCGAGGCGATCTCCGGCACTACTCCGCCATATGGGGCATGTATCTCCACCTGTGAAGCGACGATACTGGAGAGAACCTCGCGGCCGTCCTTCACGATAGCCGCAGCAGTTTCATCGCATGAGGATTCTATGGCAAGAACGAGCATAAAAACGCAAAGAGGCGTGAACGAGCCACGCCCCATTCCTCCAGTGGTTTTTTACAAACTAATACTACTCAGACACATATAGATTGTACTATAAAATCCCCCTTAAAAAAGGGGGCTTTAGGGGGATTTGCCGTTGACTTTACAAACCAAATCCCCCCCTAACCCCCCTTTGCAAAGGGGGGAATAACCGATGAAAAGCGCAACTGCCGGAGTAGTGCTAAGTCCCAAGGGAGAACGCGGAGGTCGTAGCCGCTATAAGAGATTAGCCGCCAGTTCCGCCAGTTCCGACCGCTCTCCTTTGGACATGGTGACATGCCCGGAAATCGCCTCTCCCTTGAAGCGTTCCACCAGATAGGTCAGGCCGTTGCTGGAGGAGTCCACATAGACGTTGTCAATCTGGTAAGGATCGCCGGTAAGGACGACCTTGGTTCCTTCCCCCGCCCTGGTGACAATGGTTTTGATCTCGTGGGGGGTAAGGTTCTGCGCCTCGTCGACGATCAGGTACTGGTTTGGAATGGAGCGCCCGCGGATATACGTAAGCGGCTCGATATCCAGTATCCCCATTGCCATCAGCTCTTTGTATCCCTTGCTGTGCCGTTTCTCTCCCTCGTGCCCGGAAAGGAGCAACTCCACGTTGTCGAAGATCGGCTGCATCCAGGGGGTCAGCTTCTCCTCGATATCTCCCGGAAGGAAACCGAGGTCTTTCCCCATCGGGAAGACCGGGCGGGAAACCAAGAGCCGGTTGTAGACGTTCTCCTCGGCGGTCTTGTGGAGACCGGCTGCGATCGCCAGCAGGGTCTTGCCGGTGCCGGCCTTTCCCACCAGTGTGACGAGCTTGATGTTGTCGTCCAATAGGGCGTCCAGGGCGAAGGTCTGCTCCAGATTCCGGGGATGGATGCTCCATATCCCTTCTTTGAGCACTTTCCTGACCGGTAGCATCCGGTGCGCTTCGGCATCATATTTACCTATGGCGGTATGGGAGGGGTTAAGCCGGTCCTTGAGGGTCAGGAAGTGATTGGCGAGGAAATCGGTTTCCAGTTCCACCCAACCCTGGCCATGAAAACGGTCGACAACTCCGGGGTCGACCGTCAGTTCGGAAAAGCCGGTGTAAAGCTCCTCAATCGCCACCTTGTCGGACTCGTAATCTTCAGCCACCAAGCCGATGGCGTCCGACTTTATGCGCAGGTTGGTATCCTTGGTAACAAAAACAACCGCGGTCGCCGGATCCTTCTCCTTGAGGTCAAAAGCTACAGCCAGTATCCGGTTGTCGCCCCGGTCTTCCCGCAGCTCCGGCGGGAGGCGCTTCATCACACGTTCCTCGTAAATCTCAACACGGAGCATGCCGCCGGTATCCAGTCTGATGCCGGACGAAAGCGACCCCTTCTTCCGCAATTCGTCGAGGAAGCGCGATATATGCCGGGCGTTGCGGCCGGTTTCGTTCATGTCCTTCTTGAACCGGTCGATCTCTTCTATGACCGTTATCGGGATGATGATGTTGTTTTCCTCAAATTTGAAGAGGGCTTGAGGGTCGTAGAGGAGCACATTGGTGTCGAGGACAAAGTTTTTCATCTGAGCCTTTCTTGAAGTCGGGAGTTACCGTTCTGACAAATTAATACCGAGTTGCAATCAAAATCCTTATGATTTTGCCGCAATTGTTCCGATGGCAGCCAGAAATGCAGTGATATCCTGATCGGATGTAAAAAAACCAGGGCTTACCCTGACCGTGCCGACAGGATATGAGCCAATGGTCCGGTGGGCGAGGGGAGCGCAGTGGAGGCCGACGCGCACAGCGATGTCATACTCCTTGTCCAACCGGTAACCGATATGCGACGGGTCCATGCCGTCCACGTTGAAGGAGACCACCGCGCCACGCGCAACTTTTGCTTCGGGTCCGTACAGGGTAATATCGGGAATGGCGCCCAGCCCCTCCAGAAGTTGCAGAACCAGCGCCTCCTTATGCTCCCTGATTGCCGCCAGCCCGGTTGTCCGGACGAATTCAACCCCCGCCTTCAGTCCGGCGATCCCCGGCGTGTTGAGGGTGCCGCTCTCGAAACGCTCCGGCAGCGCCACAGGTTGCTCCAGGCTGGTCGAAAGGACGCCTGTTCCTCCAACGAGGAGCGGCGCCGGTTCCGCTCCCTCGGCGATAAAGAGGAGGCCGGTTCCCTGGGGGCCCATGAGTCCCTTGTGGCCGGTGACGGCAAGGAGATCGATGTTGAGGCCGCTCACATCTATGGGAAGCATTCCCGCGCTCTGCGCTGCATCCACGAGGAGCAGCACGCCACTTTTTTGCGTCAACCCGCCGATCTCGGCGATCGGCTGGATGGTTCCCGTAACATTGGAGCAATGGGATAGGGCCACCATCCGGGTGGAAGGGCCGATAGCAGCCGCTATACGCCGACTGCTCACATAGCCTGTTCGGTCCCCTTCAACCCAGGTTACCTTCACTCCCCGCTGTTCCAACTGGTGCAGGGGGCGAGCCAGGGAGTTATGCTCCATTGTGGTGGTTACCACATGATCGCCTGAATGCAAAACACCCGAGAGCGCCAGATTGATGGCTTCGGTAGCGCTGTGGGTGAAGACTATCCTGGCCGAATCCTTTACCCCGAAGAAGCTGGCCAGAAGCTCCCTGGCGTCGAATACGAGACGGCTTGCCGCAACGCCCCGCCGGTGCCCGCTCCTGCCGGGACCGACCCCGATTTCACGAATGGCATACTCCACTGCCCTGTAAACGGACTCGGGTTTCGGGAATGTCGTAGCAGCATTATCCAAGTATATTGACATGCCAAAAAACTAGCACGTTGGGTGGAAATTGGCAATCGCTTTCGGGCGTTGAACGTCGGCAGCGAAGGCTATGGCAGGGGGAGCGGTCTGGCCTGAAGGATCGGCAGAAAATAAACCCGGCCACGTTCCGCATTGGTTTGCCGGTCATATATGCGGCTCTGAATGCTGTCCGCGGGTCTGTCCCACCAGTTGGACATGGCCCGGAACTCTTCGGACCCGGCATTATAAACGTCGTATTTGCCATTGCCGACAAACCGGTTGCCCCAGGCGGCGCCCTGTCCATCTTCCACCATCAGGCCGAATGAGCCGTTGCCGGTGATCTCGTTGTTGTTCACCCTGACACGCGACCGCGCAAGGGAAAGGCCATAGCCAGCATTTCCCTTTAATCTGCAACCGGTCACGACGCCATCGCAGGCGGTAAGTCGAACACCGCTACCGTTAGAGGTGAAACCGGCGCCGACAATCCTGACACGGGAATTGTCCACGGTCAGGGCCTCGCCGATATTGCCGTCAAAGGCGCCACCGGCAAGCGACAGGGAGGTGCGGACTACCACTCCTCCCAGCCGGTTTCCGCCGATGGCCGCATCGCGTAATTCAACTTCGCTGTCATAAAGGGCCAGACCGAGACCACAGTCGCTGATTTTGCCACCGGTCAGGGTGACAAGAGTGTCCTGCAACCTCAGGCCTGTCCGGCACCTTGTAAAAAATGAGCTAACGACTGTCACAGTGGAAAAGGAAGCGTCGAGACCCGTTTCGGCCCCGCTTATCCGGACATGCTCCATAAGGTTTTTCTTCTCACTGGATAGCAACACGATTCCTTGCCAGTCGCCGGCCTCGGGCTCGGTAAAATTCGCGGTGAAGATCACCGGACTCGCCTCTGTCCCTTTGACAATGATCCGTCCTTGCACCAGGAGCCCCCCCTGGACGCCTGACCCGTTCTTTCTGAACCGGACCACCGTGCCAGGGATAACAGTCAGGGTGGCCTGCGGCGCAACGGTCACCCATCCCTCCACCAGCGCCTCTCCTTTCCAGGCAATATCCTCTGTAAGGAGCATGTCACGATAGACGGCGGCGGGGGGAGGATTTTCGGAACGAGGTATAGAAGTGGCTTGTGCAGGCTGAGAGGGGGGGGAGAAGCTGGAGGCGATTTCCTGCGGGGGAAGCTTTTGTTCAGCTTTAGTGGGGGGAGGAGGATTTGTTACGTCGGAAAGGGGAGCAGTTGCCAACTGTTCGCTGGTCTTGGGGTCGGGATGGGAGCGCCGGGCTTCCACAGGCTGTTGCTTGATATTTTCGTTAGAAGCCGCAATTTTAGTGACGTTAGGTATCGTCCTGGTCTTGGCGCCTTCGAATAGCCCTCTGATGCAACCGTTTAGCAAAAGCATCAGCATAAGGGATGGCAGCAGGCGGAGGTAAAGTCTGTGTGACACAGTGTATGGCATGATAGAGCGCGGCATTAGGGGCCGCTTTCCTCCACAGCAAAATAGACATTGTTCTTCCCCATATCTTTTGCCTTGTATAGGAGGGAATCTACCTTGTTGAACAACTCCTCACGACTGGCACCGCTGTCGGGATAACAGGCGACCCCGAGGCTTACCGTCACGCCGCTACCGGCAATGTCATCCAGCACCATCGCCGTTTCGTTTTCAATCAGCTCTCTTAGTCTTTCGGCAACCAGGAGAGCGCCTGCCAGCCTGGTATCGGGGAGGATTAGTATAAACTCCTCCCCTCCGTAGCGGAAGGCATAATCTATACGGCGCATGGTACGCATGATGATTTTACCGATTGCCTTTAGCACCAGGTCGCCGCTGTAGTGACCATAGGTGTCATTGAACTTCTTGAAATCGTCCACATCCATCATTACGACGGATAGCGGCTTTTTGTAGCGTTTGGCCCGGGTCAGCTCCTGTGTGTATATCTGCTGGAAATAGCGGTGGTTGTGCAGGCCGGTCAGGGAGTCGGTTATGGCCATCAGCTTGGTGCGTTTGTGAAGTTGGGCATTGTAAATGGACATGGCTGCAAATGACGAAAGGACCGACAGGAGTTTCATCTTTTTCCGGTCGAACTGTCTGGGAACAAAATCGTCCAGATAGAGGATGCCGACAGTCAGATTTTTCATTACGAGTGGTACGCAGATGAACGACTTTATCCCCTCATTGAGTGCCACCGCGTTCTTAAAAAACGGGGTCCTGTCCGTATCCTCAACAAAGAGAACCTGTCCGCTACTCAGTACCTCATGGGTAACACGCCCCTTTTTAACCTCCCTGCGTTCTTTTTTTACAAAGTCCGCAGTAAGTCCCGCATGGGCGTGGAGGATGAGTTCCAGCTTTTCTGCGTCATAGAGGGATATGCTGCCGGCGGTGGTCTCTGCAAAGCCCATGGCGCTGTTAAGGATAGCCTGTAGAACCGTGTCCAGATCTAGGGTCGACACCACAGCCTTGGCTACCTCAATGATATCCTCAAGCGCCTTGACCTGCGCCTCCAATGACTGTCTGTGTATGTCGTCTGACTGTGACAAGGGATATCCTTTATGAGACAAAAAAAGCCTTCATTTTACTATCATAAATTATCCGCTTTGTAAATCACGTATATTTGAAACACCCCATAGGTGTCGGAAACACCCCATAGGTGTCGCGTCTCACATTTCGCAAAATGAGCAAAACCAAAACGTAGTGAAGCCCTTTATTCCAAGGCTTTCTATAACAAGCCCTTGCGGATAAAGGGTTACGGTTCACAGTGACCCTGACCCAGGGCTGATCCCTTATACTGACCCTCCGAAAATGAGATGCTTTCTATTGACAAACGATTCATCCAATAATATAAATATATTATTACTAAAAAGGGAGGGTAAATAATGGGATTCGACAAGCACAGAAACTTTGATGCCGAGGCCGACATCCTGAAGGTGATGGGGCATCCAATCCGGCTGAAGATTGTGCTGGGACTGAGCGTAGAGGAGTGCAATGTTAAACATATATGGGAATGCCTCGGGCTTCCCCAGGCCACCGTCTCCCAGCACTTGGCGCTACTCAAGAACAAGGGAATCATTGAAGGGAAGAGGGATGGCGTTGAAGTCCGTTACAACGTGGTCCATCCCCTGGCAAGAAGGATCATTAACGTACTAGGCTGACCGCTGAAGAAGGTGCGTTCTCTCTTTATACCTGGCTGGTACGTGAAGGAACAATAATAAAAAGACGAAATTATCCCGGCTGAGAAAGCATTGGTTGCTACGGCAAGGTCGGCAACAAGATTGTCCCAAGCTGCAACTTCCTCGTAACGCAGCTCCCGCTTCGTTACACAATGGTATGACAAGCTCTTTAGGTAGGTAAGCAGGAGCTTACCCTTGGAGTTTCGTCATAGGTCATAACGAGGTTATTATGGGTTCAAAACTCCGCTCCATCCTCCCCGACCACGACCTTTTGAAGATGTACGGACAGATGGTTCTCTGCCGCGAGTTCGAGGATGCGTGCGCCGAACAGTACACAAAGGGACACATAACCGGCTTCCTCCATCTATACAGTGGACAGGAAGCGGTGGCGGTAGGAGCGACCCACGCTCTGCACAGGGACGATTACATCCTTTCCGCCTACCGGGAACATCCCCAGGCGATCATTCGGGGGGCCGAACCGAAGATGGTCATGGCCGAGCTGTTTGGGAAGGCCACCGGCATCTGCAAGGGGAAGGGCGGCTCCATGCACCTCTTCGATCCAGACCTTGCATTCATGGGGGGATACGCCATCGTCGGCGGCCAGTTCCCCATCGCCTGCGGGCTTGCCTTTGCCTCTAAATTCCGTAACGAACACAGGATCACCGCCTGTTTTTTTGGCGATGGCGCGGTGAACCAGGGGAATTTCCACGAGGGGCTCAACTGGGCCCGCCTATGGGAGCTGCCGGTGCTCTTCATCTGCGAAAACAATTTCTATGGCATAGGCACTTCGGTTGAGCGGTCATCGGCTCTCACGGACATCCACAAGCGAACCTGCGGCTATGACATCCCGTCTGTGCGAGTGGACGGGATGGACGTTATAGCGGTCCATGAGGCGGTCAAGTGGGGGGCCGACTGGGTCAGGGAGCAGAGTCGTCCCTATCTGATAGAGGCGATAACCTATCGGTTCCGTGGCCACTCCATGTCCGATCCCGGCAAGTACAGACCCGCAGCCGAGGTGGAACTCTGGAAGGAGCGCGACCCGATCCCTGGTTTTGCCAAACGCCTGCTGGAGGAGGAAATTGCTGTCCAGGCTGTGCTCGAAGGCATCCGGGAGAAAGCGGTGGTCACCGTGCAGGAAGCGGTGAAGTTCGCGGAGGAGTCGCCATGGCCTGAGGATTCGGCGGTGTACGAGGATATTTACGTATGACAGGCCCTAAAGCTTTCAAGGAGTAAATAATGCCCGAAATGACCTACCGTGATGCCCTCAACCTGGCGCTAAAGGAAGAGATGCGCCGCGACCCTTCCGTTGTTGTCTGGGGTGAAGACGTTGCACTCTACGAGGGGTCTTTCAAGGTTACAAAGGGGCTCCTGGCCGAGTTTGGCGAAACTCGGGTGAAGGACACACCCATATCTGAGAACACCATAGTTGGCGTTGCAATCGGTGCGGCCATGGGTGGCTTGAGGCCGGTGGCGGAACTGATGACGGTCAATTTTGCCCTACTGGCCATGGACCAGATCGTCAACCACATGTCCAAGATTAGTTACATGTTTGGCGGCCAGGTGAACCTTCCCATGGTGATCCGAGCGCCGGGCGGCGGCGGAAGCCAGCTTGCAGCACAACATTCCCAATCGCTGGAAACCTTCTTCATGCATGTCCCCGGCATGTACGTGGCGGTGCCAGCCACCCCTGCGGACGCGAAAGGGCTCCTCAAGAGCGCCATCAGGAACAACAACCCGGTGATGTTCCTGGAGCACGAGGGCCTATACAACAGCAAGGGTGAGGTGCCTGACGACCCGGAGTTCCTGGTTCCCCTCGGCAAGTGCGACGTGAAAAGGGAGGGGAAGGACGTCACCATTGTCGGCTATGGGCGGATGACGGTTCTGGCGTTACAGGCGGCAACGGATTTGGAAAAGGAGGGGGTTTCCTGCGAGGTGGTGGACCTGCGGACTCTTAACCCTTTGGACGAGGCAACCTTCGTCGCCTCGGTGAAAAAGACAGGGCGGGCGGTGGTGGTTGAGGAATGCTGGCGTAACTGCGGGTTGGGGGCGGAGATTGCCACGCGTATCTATGATAACTGCTTCGATACGCTGCTGACGCCGGTCAGAAGGGTTGCCGGCCTCGACGTGCCGATGCCCTATTCCCGCAAGCTCGAGAAACTCTGTATCCCCAGCGTGGAGACGGTTGTCGCGGCAGTGAAGGAAGTCCTGAACGAAAAATACTGAATATATCCACCAAAGAGGTCCTCAAAATGGCCACTGAAATCACCATGCCGAAGCTATCTGACACCATGACCGAAGGGCGGCTAGTCGCCTGGATGAAGGGCGTAGGAGATCGGGTGGAACGTGGAGACATCGTTGCCCTGGTAGAGACCGACAAGGCCAACATGGAGTTGGAGTCATTTGCCGCCGGGGTGCTGCTGGAGACCCGCGTCAATCCGGGCGAACTGGCGCCGGTGGGGGCCGTGATC
>JBAQKZ010000217.1:0-2990 GCA_049301475.1 Geobacteraceae bacterium
CTCCTTCACAGCTTGCAGGGGAGAAGGGGTATCAGATGTGGAGCGCCTACATGAAAACCTGGTCGGATCTCGGGTTGGATCACGTAGCGTTCAACATGGTGGATGACTCGACACTGAGAGCGGCCCAGAAAGATCCGGAAAAATACCAGGAGGTGATCGTCCGGGTTGCCGGCTACAGCGCCCACTTTGTGGATATCAGCCGCAAGACCCAGGACAACATCATCCAGAGAACCATTCAGGGATTGTAATGTAAATCTATCGGGCATGCTGCCTGATACTACTGCCAGCGCCCTCAGGTCGCATTGCGGACTTGAGGGCGCACTGACGGATTTTAAAAGAGGTGGGCTATACTCAAGGGCAGACTAGGAAATTGATTGAGACGAAGGTTGTTCTGCAACGGGGTCAATGAAACCTAGGACCACCAAGTCGTGCCATTAATATTACCTTCCCGAATGAAAAGGAGCTGACTACCATGTGCAACTGTACGCTGGTCACCCAGGAGGCCCCGGATTTCGTCGCCGATGCCGTAATGCCCGACAACACCTTCGGCACAATCAAACTTTCAAGCTATCGGGACAAGTACGTAATCCTTTTTTTCTATCCGCTTGATTTCACCTTCGTATGCCCGTCGGAGATTCTTGCCTTCGACAAGCGCCTGGCCGATTTCAAGTCAAGGAACTGCGAGGTGATCGCCGTTTCGGTCGACTCCAAGTTCACCCACCTGGCGTGGAAGAATACTCCTGTAGAGAACGGCGGGATCGGAGGTGTCGGGTATCCGTTGGTTTCCGATCTAAGGAAGGAAATTTCAAAACAGTATGGCGTACTATTTGAGAAGGTCGGCGTGGCCCTGCGTGGACTGTTTCTGATAGATACCAAGGGGATTGTCCGTCACGCAGTGATTAACGATCTCCCCCTTGGGCGAAGTGTCAACGAAGCGCTGCGGATGGTAGATGCGTTGCAATTCGTGGAAACCCACGGCGACCAGGTATGTCCCGCCAACTGGCAGGAGGGTGACGAGGCTATGAAGCCAACCGCCGAAGGAGTTGCGAACTACCTGGTAAAGCATGCAAAGAGATAAGGGATAGAACACTTATACCGAGGTGCAATCAAAATAAATACCAGGCTCTTAGATTTCTTCATCTTCACCTATGGCAACCTCACTATAGGCAGGTTCCTCTTCAAAGCGTTTACTTTGGGCCTGTTGCTTCTCGATGTCTGTTTTACACTTGACACAGTACCGCGCAAACGGCACTACCTTGAGCCGACCTATCGGAATCTCCTCCTCGCACTCTTCGCATATTCCGTATTCTCCATTCTCAATCTTTAACAGAGCCTCGTCAATGCTCCGTACTTTCTCACGTTCCCGATCGCCCAACAGGAGACTCATCTCACGATCACGCTCGGATGACGCCTGGTCGTAGATATCGCCAACAGGCTCACCGATAACTACATCACTGCCCGACTTCATGGATTTGCTGATTTCCTGGAGGGTCTCATGCTTCATTTTAAGGAGTATGGATTTTATTTCATCGATTTTTTTCGCCATTTATGTAAACCCCGCTGGTATAAAATCAAATCGCCTGCCAGGAGTTTGTCGGACTTAGGAAATCGAAGCTAAAATCCGGCTGGGCGAGGACAGATTTTGTCGATTTTGAAGGTCAATAGTTGTTCTATTGACCAAGAAAGCGGCGAAATATGGGCCGTCCAGACGGATTTGCAGCAGATTTACCCTAACTCCGACAGACTCCTAGGGCGACGAAATGATACAGTAATATCCTTTTTTGTCAAGTGGAAAGCCGTTTTTTGAAAAGCCGCTTTTCTGAAAAGACATCAAGATTGAAAAGAATTGACAATAGCCGGTTCATCCCAGCGTGTGCGGGGAACATACCCCCTTTCCTGGCCGCAACCCTGTTTTTGGGAAAGCCCTGTGCATCCTGCTTGCGGGCAATTTCAGTCGTTGCTGCCTCTCCCAGCATGGAAAAGATCAGTTCCAGATCGGTCATGTGATCCCGCAGGTTCTCCCGCTCCAACCCTTTGTGCTCCTTGTACTCAGTCGGCGTCATGCCGAAAGCCGCTTTACTGATCTCCGCCGTCAGGATGGCGTACTCCGGGGCTTCACCCACGCCACGATTCTTCCACTCCTCCGTAAGTTCGGCACGCACGGCGATGCCGCGCATCCGCTTCTCTATCCAGACCTCCGAATACCCCTTGGCCCGGTACAGTTCCCGCGTCCGGGCTGTGGCTAATTCCGGGTCTTCAATCTCCTGTACCCGATCATAGCCAACTTTTGCAAGCCAGCGCTTGAAGGGTTCGGCCTTGGGGGATGGGATGGACTGGATGATGCGAAAGATGCCCTCGGTGTTAGCGCAGTCTGTTGCGTATTTTTTCCCGTCCACTGCCTCCAGTTTCAGTCCGTGACAAATTGTCACGACCTCACTCCCTTCCGCTTTGAGCCGTTGTTTCAATTTTCTCCAGTAGGCTCCTGCATCCGGGCTTTCAGTCAATACCCCGCAGACATCCACAACGGAAAACCACCACTCACCCTTGTGCAGTGTTCGCCTGATTCCCTTGTTCTGAAAAACAACCAGTTTGGCTTCCATTACACACTCCTTCAGAAGTCTTGATACGGTGAAATATTCGGAATTATCGAATAGATTCATACCCGCATACGCTTGCGCGTCGTAGCGCTACGGCGCACAGGCATGTGATCGCCCTGTTTTTCCGTAGGGGCGCTGCTCGCCGCGCCCGCCTTTGATTCACACCCGCTGCGCCCGGATTCCACAGCCAAAGGCCCTTGACCGGGCCGATGCCGATTCATGCGGAACCGGGATATTCTTCATCCTCCGCCCAATTCGCCGGATTAAATCAGCGTTGTCCGGTTAGGTTTTTGCATGGTTCTTTGAGAATAAAAAATTGAAAAATTGTCGTTGTGCTGCATTTTTTACTTGACTTTTAGTAAAAAAATCGGCCGGGCGCACTCGTAACTATCT
>JBAQKZ010000218.1:0-7011 GCA_049301475.1 Geobacteraceae bacterium
CCGCCAGGCAATGTTGCCGGGGCCATCGGGCACGCCATGCCGGTCGCAGGTTACCCGAATGCCGCGAGTATCGGTCATGGTTATGGCGATCTCGTCACACAGGTCGATCCGCTGCATGATCATTCGAAGTTCATGGTAGCCATCGGGCCGACGACTCAAAACGTCCAGCCGGTAGTTGACCTTGGCCGGGGCCTTGAGATGCAGGGTTTTCATGGCATATCTCCCGGAAATTCGTTCTCTTGAGGCTCTTGCAAAAGTCTTTGTCATCCCCGAGTGCTTTTATCGGGGATACGGTTTTTCATACGGTTACAACCAGATTCCCGATCAGAAACGCTTCGGGAATGACATTTTTTTGAGTTTTGCAAGGGGTTCTCCTGTCAGTCAGTTCGACAGCTTCTCCCTGCCGAACGGCGATATCTCGCGGAGACGATGGATGATGGGGGGGAGTTCGCGGATGACGGTATCCACCTCGGCGTCGGTGTTGAAGCGCGACAGAGAGAAGCGGACAGAGCCGTGGGCGCAGGTGAAGGGGACCCCCATGGCCCGCAGCACATGGGACGGCTCCAGGGAGCCGGAGGTGCAGGCGCTGCCGGATGAGGCGCATATCCCCTTTTCGCTTAAAAGGAGAAGTATCGCCTCTCCCTCCACGAACTCGAAGGCTATGGAAACGGTGTTGGGAAGTCGCTCCGTCCCCGCGCCGTTGATCCTTGCGCTGGGGATACCGGTCATAATCTCCCGCTCCAGACGGTCACGCATGGCCCTTACCCGCGAGTTCTCGTACTCCATGCAACTCCCAGCCAGTTCACACGCCTTGCCGAGGGCGATAATGGATGCGGTGTTCTCGGTCCCGGCGCGGCGGTTCTTTTCCTGATGTCCCCCCACGAGAAACGGTCGGTACGGGGTCCGGCGGCGCAGATAAAGAGCGCCTACCCCTTTGGGAGCATGTAGCTTGTGCCCGGAAAGCGAAAGCATGTCCACGGCAGCATCCGCCATATCGAGGGAAATTTTACCCACCGCCTGGACCGCGTCGGTATGGAAGAGCGCACCCTTCTCCTTGACTATCGCCCCGGCCTCCTCAATGGGAAAAATCACGCCGGTCTCGTTGTTGGCATGCATTAGCGAGACTATCGCCGTGTCGTCATCAATAGCCCGGCGAAGTTCGGACAAGTCGAGCTGTCCGGCGCTGTCCACGTTCAGTTCCGTCACCCGGTAGCCTCGCTTGGAGAAATTGCGGCACATGGTGAGTACCGCCGGATGCTCCACCCGGCTGGTTATTATGTGCCGTTTCTCCGGAAAGACCTCAAGGGCCGAGCGGATCGCCATATTGTCGCTCTCCGTTCCGCAGGCGGTGAAGATTATTTCATCCGGCTCCGCTCCCAGCAGCAGGGCCACCCGTTGCCGCGCCTCGTCGATCTTTTTCTGCACCTGGCCGCCAAAGAAATGCATGGAACTGGGATTGCCGTACAACTCGGTGAAATATGGCCGCATCTCATCGAATACCGCCTCATCCACCTTTGTGGTGGCGTTATTGTCCATGTAAATCTCTTTCATCCCTCCACCTCCTCGACGGTAATATCGTCGCTTACCAGATCGTGCAGCTTCTGTTCCACGAATTTGGCCGTGTAGCCGGACGATACGCAGCCGGCGCAGGCCTTGCGGAAGGCAATCTGTACGTTTGGGCCGTCGATATCGATTAACTCCATATCGCCTCCATCGGCCCAGAGCTGGGGGCGGACTTCCTTCTCCAGCACATCCTGGATCAGTTGCATCTTGCGGAGATTAGTAAGCTTCTCCGGCTTCTTGCGCGCCTCCTGGAGATGCTCGCCCATGACCTCGGCGATCAGTTCGTTAATGCGTGGGATACAGCCGCCACACGCACCGCCCGCCTTGGTGAAATGGGTCACCTGTTCGGCGGTGTGGAGTTTGTTGGAAGCGATAACCTTCCGAAGGAATCCTTCCGACAGGCCGAAACATTTACAGACGATCTCCCCTTCCTGCTCTACGTGCCCGTGGTCATGGACCGGCGCCGCCACGCCGCGGTATTTGGCGATAGCCACCTCAAGCGCCTCCTGACCCATGACGGAGCAATGCATCTTCTCTTCCGGAAGGCCACCGAGGAAATCAGCAATCTCCTTGTTGGTTACATTCAGCGCCTCGTCAAGGGTCTTTCCCTTTACCATCTCGGTAAGCGCCGACGAGGAGGCGATTGCGCTGCCACAGCCGAAGGTCTGGAACTTTGCATCCACGATCCGTTCCTTCTTTTCATCGAGCTTTATGAAGAGCTTAAGGGCGTCGCCACAGGCCAGGCTTCCCACCTCGCCAACGGCATCCGCATCCGGTATTTCGCCGACGTTCCTCGGATTAAGGAAATGCTCTTTTACCTTTTCACTATAATCCCACATGGTTCCTCCACGAAAATGTTTACTTTATCCTACCGCAATATGAAATCCCGTCCCGCCTGCATCAGCGCCCCCAGGCGTTCCGGGGTGGACGCCTCTCCGTAAAGCCTTACCACCGGCTCTGTGCCTGACTTGCGAAAAAGGAGCCAGCTCCCGTCATCGAGAATGAACTTGCTGCCGTCCATGGTAACCGTCTCTTTAACCCTGATTCCGGCAAACGCCTCGGGTGCGGCCTGCATCCTCTCCAGGAAAACCACTTCCAGTTCCGGGGAGAGCACGACATTATCCCGTCTGGTAAGATACCGCCCAACCTGGCCGTAGAGCCTTTCCAGTAGGCGCTGTACGGTCATCCCCTCGCGGGCGACCATTTCAGCCACCAGAAAACAGGCAAGAATCCCGTCCTTCTCCGGCACATGCCCCTTGATGGAAAGGCCGGCGCTCTCTTCTCCGCCTATTATGATCCTGTCCTTGCTTATCAGTTCACCGATGTACTTGAAGCCGACCGGGGTCTCGAACAGCTCGATGCCGTGTCTGGCGGCAACCGCATCGACCAGATGCGAGGTAGCCACACTGCGGGCCACCCCCCCCTTCATCCCCCTCGTCCGGACCAGGTAATCCAGCAAAAGGGCAAGGATATAGTTGGGTTCGATGAACGTCCCATCCTCATCCACAATCCCGAAGCGGTCCGCATCGCCATCGGTGGCGATGCCCAGCTTGATGTCGGGGTCATTCTTGACCATACCGATGAAATCCTTGATGTATTTCTCGGAAGGATCGGGCGGAAACCCGCCGAAATAGGGATCACGATGGTTATTGAGCATCTTGACCCGGACATGGTGGGCCGTGAGCGGCCCTTCCAGATAGCCGCGACCGGCGCCGTAGAGCGGGTTCACCGCTACAATGCCGAGTTTGGCCATTGCGGAAAAATCGACCTTGTCTTCCAGGCTCTTCAGATACGGCTCACGGGGATCTATCTCTTCGAGCAGTCCCGCTTGCGCCGCATCCTCCAGAGGCAGCTCCTTGTAGCATGCCTTCCCCATCATCTCATTGGCGCGCCTCTCGATGTCAATGGTGGTTTCGGGAAGCGCCGGACCTCCCCATGAAGGAGAAAACTTGATGCCGTTATATTCAGGGGGGTTGTGACTGGCGGTGAAGTTTATGGCCCCCGCTGTCTTGCGGCGGAGAATTTCGAACGCAATGACCGGCGTTGGGGTATCCCGGTTACAGAGAAAGGTCTTTATTCCGGCGCCGGTCAGCACCATGGCCGACTCCCTGGCAAACCGCTCTCCCATGAAGCGGGAATCATAGCCGACGATGATCCCTTTCCCCTTTTCGCCTTTGGCGGAGATATGGTCCGCAATGGCCTTGGTAACAATCTTGATGTTTTCAAAAACAAAATCTTCGCACAGTATGCCACGCCATCCCGATGTGCCGAAGGTAATCCGCCGCATGCCCCCTCCTTGCGCAAAAATGCACCATGCCGACAGTCTGGCCATCGACATCCGCGCTGATTAGCTGATGCCTCAAGGTTAATACATAGCCTATAGGGAGTCAAGGGAAAGGGAGGAGCGGACAAATTAGTTGGTACATATTCATTTCAGTCGGAAACTCCCTCACCTTCAAGGCCGGAGAATCCTGGGGGGCATTGCAAATAGAGAATCTCCACCATCGCGACACTCCTGGTGGAACTGGTCAAGCGTCCGTCTTCGGCGCGTCTTACCCCACCCACCCATAGGAGCCGCTCACCGCAGAACAGAATGGGAATTCGTTGCCGGATATGGCTTGGAAGCTTCAAGTCGATGAACATCTCCTTCACCTTTTTTCGTCCGGTCAGGCCAAAAGGGACAAAACGATCGCCCGCTCTGAATGGGCGAACAAACCAGGGGAAGGGCGCTGCATCCAGATCTATATAGGCTCTGGTGATCGGAACATTTAGCCATCCAAGCGGAGATTCGGCAAGCTTCACGATCAACTGACCTCCCTTTGGTAACGGGTAGACGCCCGGACCTTCAACCAGAAACTCATAGCTGACCGGCAACTCTTCACCATTGTTGGCGGCAAAGAGCAGCTTATCGTATCTGCGCGCAACCCGCATTCCGTCCGGAAGGTTCAGGGCTGCCTGGGGTCTGCCTGCTAAAACGAGCCGATCTATATCTTCAAGGTGTCTGTAAGCGATACGCTCAAGGCCACCCTGGATATTCGCAATAGCCCGGCGGTAAAGCCGCATACGAAGTCCTTTTGCCTCCTTCCGCACGCCGTCCAGGCATAGAACGACTTCGCCCTTATCGTGGATGCTGTGCCTAATGAACGCTTCGTCCGTTATTCCATCAAGCAGGGCTTCGTCCTCGGCCAACGCCGCAGCCGTGACCGTCAGCCTCTCGCTGATGGCGGGGTTATAACTGGCCAGGACCGGCAGAAGTTCGTGGCGAACCCGGTTACGGAGAAAGTTGAGGTCCGTATTACTGCTGTCAACTCTCCAGGCAATCCGCCTGCCGGTCAGGTATCTTTCTATCTCAGCCCGTTTGCAGTTCAACAGAGGACGAATATACCGGCCATTCGCACTTTTGGCCGTCATGCCGCACAGTCCGGCGCCTGCAGCGCCACGGATCAGCCTTAACAGGACGGTTTCCGCCTGGTCGTCGGCATGGTGGGCCAAAACAACGGCGGCAGCCCCGTGTCTTAGCGCCACCTCGTCAAGAAATGCATAGCGGGCCGCTCTTCCTGCCGCCTCCAGTGAAAGACGCATACGCCTGCTCAGCTCCCTCACGTCAACAGTCCCGATTTCAACGGGGAGGCCGTAATGGAGAGCGAGTTCACGCACAAAGGAAGCGTCGCCGTCCGATTCTGCGCCACGCAGACAGTGGTTCAGATGAGCCACCACCAGCCGAAGTCGCGACTCCACGAGCATTGCCAGGAGGTCGAGAAGCGCCACTGAGTCGGCGCCGCCTGACACTGCCACAACGAGGGTGTCCCCCTCGCAAAACAGCGAATGCTCCCGAATGGTTTTCGACAAGGTTTTCAGCAAACTGTCACCTTTTTACCAATATAACACCGAGTTGAAATCAAAACGAAGTGTGGGATGCCCAGCAGCGCTGTTCCATCTCGGAAAGCAGAGAAGGAGGGGTCAGCCCTTGAAAGTGGAAATTTATGATCAGGATAGCTCAAAATTCTCTTTTGTCGCGGTAGGAATGCCGGTTACCCGGCACCTCCCGCACATATCCCAGCGAGCGGCTTTCCCGCACCGGGCTCCTGCCTCAGGTAGTGACGCGCAGGCGTTCTTCCGGGTATGGGTGATAAATTCGCGGTGATGGAAACCAGCGTGTTCCTATTCGGTTCATACATGCCCATGTTATCCGTTGTCGTTGACTCCGACGGCGAAGCGTTTGCCACCAGTGGCAGAGCAGATGATGCCGAAATGCGCTGAGTTTGCGCGTGTTATTTGACACCCCATAATATCGGTAATGACCAATCAACACTGATCGCAACCATTTCCCAACTTCCATGATGGCCCAATGCATGCGCCTGCGTAACTCCTGTTTGAGTTCCTGGAGCTTGCGCTGCATCTTCTTCCGCATCGTTTGCCGCAGTACCGTGAACTTCCCTTTTCTGGTTTGTGCAACTTGGGGACGTTGGTTCACAGGATGCTTTCATCTTTTACCTACAACCTCGTCTTCCCTTGCCAGCGCCCGGTTAATGCTCGAAGTGTTCACGCCGAGATGCCGCGCAATCTCAGCGCCTGACAGGCCAAGCTCGCTCCGACTTCGACGTGCGATGATCATTCTGGATTCACTCACTTTGCGACGTCTGTTTCCCCTTTTTAGTTCCTCGGCACTGACCTTGCCTCGTTTGCACTCTTCCCGGATAATGTCGGCGATCGTGCGGCCGCTGCGCCGGAGCTTTAGTTGTCGTATCTGCTTTTCCTCGGCTTCTTTCAGGATTTCCTGGATAAACTCTCCTCCTCCCAGTATCCGCTGATCGTATTCCTCTTTCCGGCCCTTACTCTGCATGGCAAGCACCTGAGACCAGCCGCCCTGGCTTCGGATCAGACCGCCTCCGATCAGTTCCGGCTGATGTCCCAAGCCAATCCCCTCTTGCACGAATCGTCGATATGCGTTCCGCGCTCTTCGCGTTGTGTCGTTGAATTGGAGCAACACGTAATCGGCGTCCATCCAGGGGCATTCCCTCTTGTTCATCACGGCGCTGTGACCGCTCCAGGGATAGAGGTCCAGTTCTTCTATGGTCTTTACCCTCCCGGCCCGCATGGGATTGAGATGGATATACCGGATTAAGGCCAGAAGATAGTTATCCTCATCACAAAGGATGGATTTGTAGCGGTTCTCAAAGAGATGGCCGGTGCGGCGATGGCGGCGATTAAAATACATGGCATACCAGGTGAGGAGTTTTCGCATGACGGTCGAGATGCCCGCTTTGCCGCTCTTGAAAAGGATATGAACGTGATTGTCCATAAGGATCCAGGCGTAGACCGTGCACTTCCCCTCCAGAACGGTCTGGCCGAGTCTTTCGAGGAACCGAGTCTTATCGTCGTCGTCTCGGAAGATGTTCGTCTTGTCGATCCCACGGACCATGATGTGGTGCAGGGCGCCGGGGATGT
>JBAQKZ010000219.1:0-6139 GCA_049301475.1 Geobacteraceae bacterium
ATGGCGTTCTGGGCCGCAGCGCCCGCACCGCGGGTCAACGCCAGCGGCAGGGTGCCGAAGAAAAACGCCAATGAGGTCATGATAACCGGCCGTAGACGAATCTTCACCGCCGCCAGGGTGGCCTCAACCAGCTCATGCCCCTGATGCATCTGATCCTTGATGAACTGGATGATCAGAATGGCGTTCTTGGTGGAAAGTCCAATGATGGTTAATAGGCCGATCTGGAGATATACATCGTTGGGCAACACCCGCAGCGTAACCGCCGTAACCGCCCCCACCAGACCCAGCGGTATCATCAGCAAGTTGACAAAGGGGATGGTCCAGCTCTCATACAGCGCCGCTACCGAGAGAAACACCACCAAAAGCGAGATGGCGTAGAGGGCCGGAGCCTGCTTGCCTGCATGTTTTTCCTCATAGGAAAGGCCGCTCCACTCGTAGCCGACCCCAGGGGGGAGCTGGGCCGCCATTTTTTCCATCTCCGCCATCGCCTCGCCGGTACTTATACCGGGCGCCGCCTGTCCCATGATCTCCATGGATGGCATGCCGTTGTATCGCTCCAGACGGGGCGCTCCGTACTGCCAATGGGCGGTGGCGAAGGCCGAAAACGGCGCCATCTGACCGGTGTTGTTACGGACATACCAGCTATTTATATCCTCCGGCAGCATCCGGTACCGGGCGTCGGCCTGGAGATAGACCTTCTTGACCCGGCCATTCTGTATGAAGTCGTTGACGTATGAACTCCCCCAGGCGGTTGAGAGGACGTTGTTGATATCCGTCAGCGACACCCCCAGCGCCCCGGCCCGCACATCATCTATGTCGAGTTTGAACTGGGGGGAGTCATCCTGACCGTTGGGTCGCACTGCAATCAGTTTCCGGTTCTGCATAGCCATTCCCAATAGCTGGTTTCTGGCCTCCATCAACTTCTCATGTCCGATACCGCCACGATCCTGCAACATAAAGTCAAAACCGTTCGCCTGCCCCAGTTCCGGCACCGCAGGCGGTGAAAAGGCAAAAGCCAGACCATCTCTGATATGCGATAGAGCGCCCATGGCGCGACCTGCCACAGCCGGCGCCTTCAGGTCAGGTGTCTGGCGCAGCTTCCAGTCCTTCAACCTGACAAAGGCAAGTCCCATATTCTGACCGCTACCGGCAAAGCTGTAGCCCGCGATCGTGACAATGGAATCCACCGCCTTGTTTTCCCTCTCAAGAAAATGCTGTTCCACCTGTTTAATGACCTTCAGGGTTCGCTCCGTGGTGGCTCCGACAGGGAGCTGAATCTGACAGACAATAAACCCCTGATCCTCGTCCGGCAGGAAGGCGGTGGGGAGTCGCATAAATAGAAACATCATCCCGGCAACGATGGCGCCGTAAACAACCAGATAGCGCACCGGCTTGCCGAAGGAGTGTCCGACCATCCCCTCGTACTGTTTTCTGCAGCGCTCAAACAATCTGTTGAACCAGCGGAAAAAACCCTTGAACCAGCCGGATTCGCCCGCTGTATGCCCTTTTGCCACCGGCTTGAGCAGTGTGGCGCATAGCGCCGGGGTCAGGGTCATGGCAAGCAGCACCGAGAGGATCATGGCGGAAATGATAGTTATTGAAAACTGGCGGTATATGACACCGGTAGAGCCGCCGAAAAAAGCCATCGGCAGAAAGACCGCCGTCAGTACGGTGGCGATACCCCATAGAGCGCTGGTGATCTGCCCCATCGACTTGATGGTCGCCTCTTTTGGGGATAGTCCCTCCTCGGACATGATTCGTTCCACGTTCTCAACGACAACTATGGCGTCGTCAACCAGAAGACCGATAACAATGACCAGGGCGAACATGGTAAGGGTGTTGATGGAAAAGCCGGCGGCGGACAGTACCCCTAAGGTGCCCAGCAGAACCACCGGCACGGCGATAGTGGGGATCAGGGTGGCCCGGATGTTCTGCAGGAAGAGGAACATGACCATAAAGACCAGGAATACAGCCGTAATCAGGGTCTTGACTACCTCTTCGATGGATATTCTGACAAAGGGGGTGGTGTCGTAGGGGTAGACGACCTTCACGTTGGGGGGGAAGTATCTGGACAGTTCCTCCATCTTCGCCTTGACCCTGTTGGCGGTATCCAGCGCGTTGGCGCCGGCTGCCAGCCTGATGGCCATGGCGCCCACAGGCTTCCCTTTATAGAACGCCTGGATATCATAGTTTTCAGTGCCGATCTTGCATTCAGCAACATCCTTCAGCTTGACAGTAGAACCGTCGCTGCCCGTTTTCAGGATGATGGCATCGAACTGCTCCGGGGTCTGCAGCAAGGTGCGGGCCGTGACGGTGGCGTTCAACTGCTGCCCCGGCACAGCCGGAGAGCCGCCTAGCTGCCCGGCAGAGACCTGGGCATTCTGCGTCTGCAGTGCGGCAATTACATCATTTGTGGTCAACCTGTAGTTGTACAGTTTTGCCGGGTTCAGCCATATCCGCATGGCGTTCTGGGAACCGAACATCTGTACTTCACCCACACCTTCTACACGGCTGACGATATCCTGGATGTTGGCCACCATATAATCAGTCAGGGTGTTGCGGTCCATGGAGCCGTCTTCGGAGACAAGCCCGACCAATATCAGGAAGTTTTTTGTTGATTTGACCACCTGAATCCCCTGACGCTGTACAATCTGGGGGAGAAGCGGCACGGCCAGTTGCAGCTTGTTCTGCACCTGCACCTGTGCGATGTTCGGGTCAACGCCTGCCTTGAAGGTCAGGTTGATGGCCACAGCCCCGGCAGAGTCGCTCGTGGATGACATGTAGATCAGGTTGTCGATTCCGTTCAGCTTTTGCTCGATCACCTGGGTGACCGTATCCTGCACGGTCCGGGCGGATGCCCCCGGATACATGGCGTTGATGGTGATTTGCGGCGGCGCGATGGGGGGGTATTGGGAAACCGGCAGCGTCTTGAGCGCCAAAAGACCGGTCAGCATGATCATGATTGCGATCACCCAGGCAAAAATCGGGCGATTGATGAAAAAACGAGGCATGGCAAAAGCTCCTTAATGTGCCAAAAGTCCCCCTTTGCAAAGGGGGATTTAGGGGGATTTGCATTTGACGCTGAAAACCAACTTTGCAAAGGGGGGATCTATGGGGATTTCTTCCCTGCCGGAGCACCAGCGGGTGGAGTGGGACTCCCGAACGGCACGGCTTTGACCGGAGTTCCCGGTTGCGCCTTCTGCAGCCCATCCAGGATGACGCGATCCCCCTCTTTCAGCCCCTCGCTCACCAGCCAGTTGTCACCAACCGTCCGGGCAACTTTGATCGGTCGTTGCTCCACCTTCTCCCCGGCCCCAACCACCAAGACAACCGCATCTCCTTTCGGAGTATGGGTAACCCCGCGCTGCGGCACCAGAATCGCCCGTTCACTGACCCCTTCCTCCAGAACCGCGCGGACGAACATGCCCGGCAGGAGGGTCTGTTTAGGGTTCGGAAAGATTGCCCGCAGGGTGATGGAACCGGTACTCTGGTCAACCGTAACTTCGGAGAATTTCAGGGCGCCCGGCAACGGATACGGTGTGCCGTCCTCCAGGAGCAGCTTGACGCGCGCCTGCGCTGTCCCGCCGCTTTTCAAGAGGCCGTCGGCTAGATTCTGTTTCAGTTTCAATAGTTCAGAGCTTGATTGTGTTACATCCACATATATGGCGCCAAGCTGCTGGATGGTGGCTAAAGCTGTCGGCTGACTGGCGGTTACAAGAGCCCCGTCGGTAACGGTGGAACGGCCGATTCGACCTGAAATGGGGGCCGTTACCCTGGTGTAGGCCAGATTGATCCTGGCTGTTTCAAGCGCGGCTTTTGTCGAGGACAGATCGGCCTCAGCCTGCTTAAGCGCTGCCTGGGCATCGTCATTATCCTGCTGGCTGACCGCCTTGATCTTGACCAAATCCTGGTAGCGTCCTGCTTTGAGGCGGACGGAGCCCAGGTTGGCCTCGGCTCTGGCCTCCGCCGCCCTGGCGCCGGCAAAGGCTGCCTGATAGGTCGCCGGATCAATCTGGTACAGCAACTGACCCGCCTTTACGTCGGAGCCCTCCGTAAACAGGCGTTTCCGGATGATTCCCCCAACCTGCGGTCGTACTTCGGCAATCATCTGCGCAACTGTCCGACCTGACAGTTCCGTGGTCAGGGAAACCTTCTCCGGTTTCACAACCAAAATCCCCACTTCGGGCGGACCACTCTCCGGTGGTCCGCCGACAGGAGTTTTTTTGCTGCAGCCGCTGATCGTAACACCCAGCGCCAGCACTCCAACAATGGCGGTCATTTTGGTTTTGTAAATCATTTGCATAAAAACACCCCTGAAAAATTGATAGAATGAATGTTCATTCCTAACGCCTTATCCCGTCCCAGCAAGCTTCGATGACTTTGGCTATAAGGTGGTCGTCCAGGACGATGAAGCCCAGGATGTGATCCCGCGCCACAGCCAGCAAAGGGCCAAAAACCAGCGCATAAAGGAATATCAGCGGGAAATCCTTTATTACCTGACTGGCCAGACCCTCCTCAAAAAGCTCGCGAAAAACATTACACCCTTCCTTCTCCTCCAGTATCCGCTCTCTTCGGATTTCGACGCCGTATGGTGAATTGTGAAACTGTTCCAGATAGCGGAAATCAAGTGGATTCTCAATGAAGTATCGTAACAGCGCTGTGCAAAGATGGAGAAAACACTCACGAATCGGTTTACACTCCCCGTACCCTTCCAGGATGACAGGATAAATCCGGGCCTCCAAATTTATATACAACTCACTGATCAGTATGTCCTTATTTTCGAAATAGCGGTATATCGTCCCTGCTCCAACTCCGGCCCGCTCGGCAATCATCGACATCGGGGCGCCATGAAAGCCATGTTCGGCGATAAGCTCCAGAGCTGCTCGAACAATTTCGTCACGCTTATCCATATTTGCCACGCCATGCCTCCTTAACGTGCGGAATGAACGTTCATTCCAATTTAGTATTTTACATGGTTATTGTCAATTCGTTTTTACAAACACTATCGGACTTATACCAAGTTGCGATCAAATGAGTAGCAGGCGGCGAGGAAGGGGCGACGTAGGCGTACGTGAATAGAACGTTGAGGAGCTCCCGACGAAGCCAACAACGTAATCGTTTGATTGCAATTTGGTATTGGAATTACCCCTTCAGCTTTTCCAGTTCATCCCATCGCAGGTAGGCGATCTCCAATGACTGTTCCAGTTCCGCCAGACGGGCATTGATGGCGGCCACTTCGCCCCTGGCGGATTTGTAAAACTCCGGGTCGGCCAGACGGGCATGCAGTCCCGCCTGTTCTGACTCCAGGGCTGATATCTGTTCCGGCAAGGCCTCCAGTTCACGCTCCTCCTTGAAACTCAGCTTGCGGGCTCGCTCCCCTTGCCGGGTTCCTTTTCCCGGCGCCGCTTTAGCGGATATGGGGGCCGCTACGGCGCTCTCTGCAGCTGACTGGCTCAACCAGTCGTCGTAACCGCCAACATACTCCCTGACTGTGCCGTCATCGGTTAATACCAGGGTGCTGGAAACGACGTTATTGAGGAACTCTCGGTCATGACTGACCAATAGCAGTGTGCCGGAATATGCCATCAGCAGCTCTTCAAGCAAATCGAGGGTTTCGGCGTCCAGGTCGTTGGTCGGCTCATCCATCACAAGGATATTGGAGGGTTTGGTGAAAAGTTTGGCCAGTAAAAGTCGGTTGCGCTCGCCGCCGGACAGCATGCTGACCGGACTGCGCGCCCGATCCGGCGAGAAGAGAAAATCCTGCAGATAGCCGATGATATGGCGCGGCTGACCATTGATGATCAGGGTATCGTTCCCCTCTCCCACATTCTCCTGCACACTTTTGTCCAGCTCCAGCTGTTCGCGCATCTGGTCGAAGTAGATCACCTCGCGGCGGCTTCCCAGCTTTACCTTCCCCGTTTGCGGGGCCAACTCGCCCAGTAGCAGCCGCAGCAGGGTGGTCTTGCCGGAGCCGTTGGGGCCGATGATACCGATCCGGTCACCACGCATGATGGTGGTTGAAAGGCCCTTGATGATTGGTTTGCCGTTATAGCTGAAGGAGAGATTCTCTACCTCGGCCACCAGCGCCCCGGAGCGGTCGGCCTCCTGCATCCGGATTTTGGCGCTCCCCGGTCGGACG
>JBAQKZ010000220.1:0-13914 GCA_049301475.1 Geobacteraceae bacterium
CGAACGCCCCGATTGCGCTCTCCCGGCCCTGCTCCCCGGCGCCGACGAGATCGTCTGCGCCCCGGTCGGTG
Source organism: Geobacteraceae bacterium (assembly GCA_049301475.1). GTDB lineage: Bacteria > Desulfobacterota > Desulfuromonadia > Geobacterales > Geobacteraceae > JBAQKZ01. The sequence continues at coordinate 72 of JBAQKZ010000220.1, forward strand.
AAGTCTTCGGGCAGTTGAAATTAAACCGGGAGAGCTTCGCGGTGATCGCCACACCAGGACATATGCACGACTTTGCAGCGGTGCGGGGATGCCTGGCCACCGAAGCCGGTTTTATCGGCCTGTTGGGGAGTAGGCGCAAGCGGGAGACATTGCTGAAGGCCTTGGAGGACGAGGGGGTCAATGCTGCCCAACAGGCGCGGGTGCTCACGCCGGTGGGACTTGATATCGGCGCCCAGACCCCGGAGGAGATCGCCGTCAGCATCGTCGGACAGTTGATCGCTATCAGGAGAGGGAAGTGACCGGTAGTGTAGCCGCTATCCTGCTTGCAGCCGGAAAATCGCGACGCATGGGGAGCTGTAAACAGCTGTTGCCGCTAGGCGAGAGCACGGTAATCGTCCGTTGTATCATGGCGCTTGTCACGGGCGGGGTCGGCGAGATTGTGGTGGTTGTTTCAGAAGAGGGGAATGACGTGGCTGAGGCGGTTCGGAGCTATCCGGTCAGGATCGTGGCCAATCCGGAATGTGATGGGGATATGGCCTCCTCGGTGAGGACCGGTCGTGACGCCCTGACGAAAGAAGCGGGCGGCGTTATTGTCTCACTCTGCGATTATCCGCTGGTTTCCGCAAACACTATTACCAGCTTGATAGTCCAGCATGGAGAGTCGCCCGGCAGCATTATCACTCCGTGCCACCAGGGACGGCGCGGACACCCGCTGCTAGTTCCCCGCGACCTGCTGGATGATATGGGCAAATCACAAACCCTGCGCGACCTGCTGCGGTCGGCTCCAGACCGTATTCGCCATCTCAGCGTGGACGATCCCGGTGTTCTGCTTGATATGGACACGCCTGAAGAGTACCGCCGGATTTCGGCTGTTTGCACCCGGGAGGAATTATGATATAATCGGAAGCGTTTTTATAAGATATATGGAACCTATAATGAAACAAAAACTATTACAATCCCTGCTCACCCCTTCCGCATACAAGGAACCGACAAACTCCGTCAATCTTCTGCAGACCCACGTTTCCTGCCTGTTCATTACCGACAATTATGTGTACAAGATCAAAAAACCGGTGGATTTCGGATTCCTGAACTTTACAACCATTGACCAACGCCGCTTCTACTGCAATGAAGAGGTGCGCTTAAACAGACGTCTCTGTCCTGACATCTACCTGGGGGTTGTGGAGGTGCGGGAGGACGCCGGCAAAGCGACCTTTGCCGGTACCGGGGAAATCATCGACTATGCGGTCATGATGAAGAGACTTCCTGATGAGCGAATGCTCGACCGGATGCTGGCAGAGGGGAAAGTGATCGATGCCGATATTCGCAGCGTGGCGCGTACCGTGGCCAAGTTCCATCTTGGGGCCGAGCGGGGGCCGGATATCGACGCGTACGGCAGCCTGGAGTGCATCCGGTCCAACTGGGAGGAAAGTTTACGACAGGTAGCCGCTTTCGCGGAGATCACCCTGGCCAGCCGTGACCTGCGGCTCATAAGGGAATGGGTCGAGGGATATATGGCCGATAACGGTGAACTGTTCGCAAAGCGGATGGCCAACGGTTTTATCCGGGACTGCGATGGGGACATCCACCTGGAAAACATCTCCCTTTCCGAAGAAGTATACATCTTCGACTGCATCGAATTTAACCACCGCTTCCGCTATTCCGACACCGCAGCCGACATCGCGTTTCTACTCATGGACCTCGAATACCACGGTCAGCGTCATTTTGCCGAGGTTTTTCTGGACGAATATCTGGCGGTGACCGGTGACCGGGAAATTGTCCGGATGCTGGACTTCTACAAGGTATACCGGGCTGTTGTGCGAGGGAAAGTGATCAGCTTCCGGCTGAACGATCCGGCCATTCCGGAACCGGAGCGGGAAGCGGCCCGCGAAACCGCCTACCGCTACTTCCGACTTGCAAGGGGGTACATCCTGCGCCGTCGGCTCCCCCCTACCCTTTTCATAACCTGCGGTCTCATGGGAAGCGGCAAGAGCAGGGTCGCCACTCAACTTGCATGGGAATTGGGCCTCGACTCTACGAACTCCGACGTCACACGCAAAGAGCTGACCGACACCCCCCTGCAATTTCATAACCGCACCGCTTATGGTGAAGGAATCTATACGCAGGCCATCACGGAGGCTACCTACCGGGCCATGCTGACCAGCGCCGAAGCCTCTCTCGTATCCGGCCAGGGGATAATCGTCGATGCCGGCTTTCGCAGCAAAGAATACCGTGCCATGTTTCACAGGATGGCCGACCGTATAGGCGTCTCTTTTACTATTATTTGGACCGATTGTCCGGAAGAAACCGTCAGAAGGCGTCTTTATGATCGTCAAAAACAACCGCAAGAGGTATCGGACGGAAGATGGGAACTGTTCCTCCGGCAAAAGGAGGGACTTGAACCGCCGACCAGTGATGAAGGCCACCTTATTTTTGTGGATACATCCAGGCCTATTGCTGATATTACTGACTGTATTCTGAACGAAATGGAGCTGTTATGATAGCGGCGCGCATGAGGGCAAAACTGTTACGGCGTCTCAGGCTGAAGGATGCCTGGGTGATTTTTTTCATTCTTGGCATAGTCATGATGAACTACCCGTTCATCAAGATGTTCAGCGATGCTCCGTCATTCTTCGATATCCCTGCATTGTATCTCTACCTAGAGATAGGCTGGCTGATTTCCATCTGCGTAATCTACCTGTTTGTCAAAGCCCTTGACCTGACCGACGAACAGTGGCACGAGGGAGAGCGTCGCTGATGCTAAGCATAGAATTCGTGGCCGGGGCCACCCTCCTGTACATTGCGCTCTACTTCACGCTGGCCTATTATGTCGACCGCAGGAAAGAGCAGGGCCGGAGCATCATCTCCCATCCTCTAATCTACTCCCTCTCCATAGCCGTTTATGCATCCGCCGGGACGTTTTACGGTAGTGTCGGCAAAGCCGCCACCACCGGCCTGGACTTCATCCTGATCTATCTCGGTCCCTCCCTGGCCGCATTCTCATGGTGGTTCCTGCTCCGCAAAGCTGTCCGGATCGCCAAGGAAAACAACCTCACCTCCATCGCCGATTTCATCAGTTCCCGCTACGGCAAGTCCCAGTGGCTGGGCGCCATCGTCACCATTATCGCCATGCTGGCGGTCATGCCATACATAGCGTTGCAGTTGAAGGTCATTTCCATGACCTTCGCCATCATCACCAACCTCCCTGATCTCTTAATGCTGTTCGGCGCCTATCCTATGCTCTCCCCGCTAAACCCCGAATTGTTCGCCGCGATCATCCTCAGCCTGTTCGGCATCCTGTTCGGCGCCCGACACCTGGTTTCTGCCGAGCGTCATGAAGGACTGGTGACCGCCATTGCCGTCGAATCGGTCGTCAAGCTTCTGGCCTTCCTCTGCGTAGGCATTTTCGTCACCTACTTCTTGTTCGACGGTTTCGCCGACATACTTGCTCGCATGAAGGTTAATGGGCCACTACTCAAAAATCTCACTACCTTCGGCAAGGGACCGGATAACTCCTATGCTTACGTATTCACCATGTTATTCATGTCAATGGGGGCGATCATGCTCCTCCCTCGCCAGTTTCACATCATGGTTATCGAGAACTCCAGCGAAGAGCATATCAAGGACGCCATGTGGCGCTTCCCCGCCTATCTTTTTCTTCTCAACCTGTTCGTCATGCCTATCGCCCTGGGGGGGATCATTTTTACCGGCAGCAGTACAGGGAGCGATTTCTTTGTCCTGACTTTGCCGATGCAAAGCGGCCACAAATGGCTGGCCCTGCTGGTCTTCCTCGGCGGGTTTTCGGCCGCGGCCGGCATGGTGGTTATGGAATCGGTGGCCACCTCCACCATGCTCCTAAATCAACTCCTGATGCTTATAGTTGTGCGGCTTAAGCCGCGGAACTGGTTCCCCTTCCTTCTTATCAATCTGAAACGCCTCGGCATTATTATCGTTATCTTCCTCGGCTATTTCTATTACCGCATAGTCGGCGGGACATACATGCTGGTTGACATGGGGCTCATCTCCTTTGCGGCCGTCGCGCAGTTTGGGCCCCCGATGATTGGCGCGCTTTACTGGCAAAGGGCCAACAAGGCCGGGGCCATCACCGGATTGCTGCTCGGCTTCACTGCCTGGTTCTACACATTATTGCTCCCCTCCCTGTTCAAGTCGGGATGGCTTCAAGGCGATATTCTGGATAAAGGTCTCTACGGGATCAGCTTCCTCAAGCCGACCGAACTTTTCGGCCTGGCCGGGTTCGATATCTGGACCCATTCCATGTTCTGGAGCATGTTCTTCAACATAGGCGGCCTCCTTGCCTGCTCCCTCCTCTTTGATCAGGGTGATCTGGAAAAAGAGCAAGCGCAGAAGTTCGTAGACGTTTTAGAGACGGATAAGGAGAGCTTGCCCTGGGAAACAAAGCGGCTCTCAAAACCAATTACCATAATGCAGTTCACCAACATGATGGCGAAGTTTATCGGCGAGCCAAAGGCCCACGCCGCCATAAGCGCGTATCTGGGAGACCGGGAAATTAATGAAAACGGGGGGGTATCGGAGTTTGAACTACCCAACCTCAAGCGGTTTATCGAAAAGACCCTGGCAGGCTCAGTCGGCGCAGCGGCCGCAGGGGCGATCGTGGACAGCTATCTGTCGGATATAGGCTCCCGGATGGAGTCCGTCTATGACATATACAGCAAGGTGCGAGCCGATCTGAGTGAGAGCAGCGAAAACCTCTTCGTAAGGCTGCGGGCCTCGGAGATCATGAACCGGACATCCGACCTCGGAATAATCATGGATGACCTGCTCGATCTCCTGCTCAAGGAATTCAAGCTGGACCTGGCGATCATCCGGCTCTGCGACAATGAAGGGGTTCTTACCGTCCGCAGTTACAGGGGAAATGATATCCCGGTCATCACCGAGCGTAATATTGTTCCAGACATCAACACTTACATTGGAGACGCTTTTCTCTCGAACATGCCGAGGGTTATACAGGACACACAGAATATCACCAGGCCCGAGACCAGGGAATTGATGGACCGGGGAGGGGTCAGGTCGTTCACCCATATTCCCATTGCCAGAAAGGGCGATCCCCCGGTTGGAGTCCTGTCGCTATTCTCCAGGTCGATTGCCGGTCTCTTCACCCAGCAGTTTGTGGCTCTCCTCTCCAGCCTTGCCGGTCAGTTGGCCCAGGCCGTCAAGATAGACTCGGAAATGAAGGCAAAAGGAGAGGAACGACGGCAGAAGGAACTGGCCCTTCTGGAAAATGCGCGGGTGCTCAGGGACATGGAAATCGCCAAGCAAATACAGCTCTCCCTCCTGCCGACCACCTTTCCGAAGCTTGACGGGGTTCGATTTGCCGGACTCTGCGTCCCTGCCACCCATGTAGGGGGAGATTACTACGATTTCTTCCGCCGCAACGAGAATGTGGTCGACATCGTTATTGCCGACGTTTCAGGGCACAGCGTGGGAGCAGCGCTCATTATGGCCGAAACCCGCACCGTGCTGCGGGCACAGGCCCATACCAGCACCAGCACGTCCGACATTTTGACCAGCCTGAATGAACTGCTCTACGAAGACCTCACCCGTGCGGAGCTTTTTATCACAATGTTCTACGTAAAATACGATGCCTGTTCGCGCATCCTCACCTATTCAAGCGCCGGGCATAACAAACCGATACTGTTACGCAAGGGGATGGCGGCCTGTACCGAACTGGACGCAGAAGGACTGATCCTCGGGATCAAGCGGGATGTGGTCTTTGAAGAGAAATCTATCCAGTTGCAACAGGGTGATATGCTGTTGCTATACACCGACGGTATCACCGAGGCCGAAAATGCAGAAGGGGAATTTTTCGGAGACAACCGGCTCTGCCAGATACTTCCCAAGACATGCGAGGAAACTCCGGAAGCAATTGTGGAGCGGATACTTTCCGAGGTGACAGCGTTTACCGGCGCCTCAAACCTGCAAGACGACATATCGATGGTGGTTATTAAGCTGTCCGATGCGGATTGAAAAAAAATCGTTCGTGAATTTATCAACTTTGAGATAGCATATAAAATACAGCATTTAAAGTCAAACATACCGCCAAGGAGTCCGATTATGAATTTGAAAACTGAGGTAAAGAACGACATCGTCATCATTTCCGTGAAGGAGGAACGGCTTGACGCCCACAATTCCGGGGACTTGAAGATAGAAATGAAGAGGTTGTTTGAAGAAGGGACCAAAAATATCCTGGTGGACCTGAAGGAAGTCAGGTTCATTGACAGCTCCGGTCTTGGAGCGCTGGTGTCAGGCTTCAAGAACGCCATCTCGCACCAGGGGAACCTGAAACTGGCCGCACTTCAACCACAGGTAAAATCCATGTTCGAACTGACGCGGCTTCACCGGGTTTTTGAAATATACGCCTCTGCGGCGGAAGCGCTTGAGAATTTTTAACATATGAGGGAACTATGAAAAAAAACGAGCTAGAGGTGGATATAAAGGTTCCCAACCAGACCCGCTACCTTAGTCTGATTGGCAAGATCGGCGAAGACATCGCCAGGGAACTGAACAAATACGGGGGAGACAGGGAGACCCTCGCCTACCACATCAACCTGGTGCTGACCGAAGCAATGGTCAATGCAATCAAATACGCCAACACAGACGACCCTGAGAAGATGGTGCATATCCTGATCAACATCTCGGAGCACGAAATACAGATAAAGGTATACGACAACGGTCAGGGCTTCGACATAAACTCCATCCCCCCCCCAAACTTCGAGGCGTTGGAAGAGTGCGGACGGGGCATCTTTCTTATCAGGACACTGATGGATTTCGTTCAATACCGGAAGACTCCGCAAGGCAATGTCCTGGAGATGAGCAAGAAACTGAATTGACGCCCCCTAGCCTCTCCTCCCCATCTGGTAAGAACGCCACACCATCACTCCTCCCAGAAGCAGCATGGGAAAACTCAGGAACTGGCCCATGGAGAAGCTTCCCAACAGATAGCCCATCTGTACGTCTGGCTCCCGAAAAAATTCCACACAAAACCGAAACAGTCCATACAGCCCTATGAACGACCAGAAAATAACGCCGACCGGAGGCTCTTTGCGCCCCAGAAACCACAGAACGACAAAGGTGACCGGCCCTTCCAGCACCGCCTCGTAAAGCTGTGAAGGATGGCGCGGCAGGTCGCCGCCACCGGGAAAGATCATCCCCCAGGGAACGTTGGTTACCCTGCCATAGAGCTCGCCATTGATGAAATTGCCGATACGCCCCAATCCGAGGCCGATGGGAGCGGATAGAAAGACCAGATCGGCCAGCGGGTAGAACCCGAGGTTATGCTTGCGCGCAAACCAGAAACCGGCCAAGAGCGCCCCCGCGAGTCCTCCGTGAAACGACATCCCTCCTTCCCATACGGCCAGCACCTTGAGCAGATGGGTTAAGTAGTACGAAAAATTATAGAACAGGATGTAACCGATTCGTCCACCCAGTACTATCCCCAATGCCACGGTGAAGACCAGGTCGGCCGCATCGTCCTTGCTGAGCCGTAGCTTTCGCCGTTTCGCCCCTGCCAGTATCACGAAATAGGCGGCCACAAAACCGATGATGTACATAAGACCGTACCAGCGAAACTCCAGCGGACCTATGCGGAGAAATACCGGGTCGAAGTCGGGAAAGCGCATGAATGATCCTTTCGGGCAAAAAAACGTTCCCGGTAAATTAGCAGCAAATGCCGGGGGTGTCAATGTCAGCTGTAACTATGCAGCATCTGGAACACTCCCACCAGTCATGTCAACAGAACTGCATAGTAGCGAGAAAAATGGTTGACACCCAATAGACAATTTGTTACTAGTAAATCCTTAAAGAGGGGCTGTAGCTCAGTTGGGAGAGCGCTTGAATGGCATTCAAGAGGTAGTCAGTTCGATCCTGACCAGCTCCACCATTAGAAAACAAGGGGTTACGCGGTTTGCGTAGCCCTTTTTTTGTTGCCGTGCCGCCGACGATCAGCCACATTAAATAAACAAACCGGACTGGGGAGAAACTGATTGCTCTTGACCCATAAAAGCAGCGACCATGAAAGCGACCTAATAACTCCATAAAGAACGGCAAACAGGCGTGACGTATACCACGCCTGTTTGTTCTGGTGCGCCTGACCTGGTGCATGGTAGGCGGAAGTAGTTTAGCCTTCTACCCTATTTGTGAATATTAAGGAAATTTTCATGGTCTCCGCCGGAGATTCGTGATAAGAAAGAGTGGCCGAATGATGGAATATCAGGAGAGTAGGTATTATAGCAATTTCAAATCAAAGATGCAGTCAAGGCGGCGAGGGTTGAGGCGACGAAGGCATACAACCAGTATGTTGAGGAGCCGAAGACGAGCCAACGAAGAGGGCGCTTTGATTTGGAATTGGTATTAGATGCAAGCAGAGCTGATTGTAAGATACGAGGTGAAGGAAAGTTGATCCAGGAACGTCTCCAGAAAATACTGGCCCAGGCCGGCATCGCCTCGCGGCGCGAAGCGGAAACGATTATAGTTGCCGGACGGGTGGCGGTGAACGGAACGGTTGTCACCGAGCTAGGCTCCAAGGCAGACCCGATGAAAGACCGGATTACCGTGGACGGCAAGCCGATCCATTTGGAGGAGCGCAAGGTCTATATCCTCCTCTACAAGCCGGTCGGGTATATGACAACACTGAAGGATCCTCAAGGACGACCCATTGTTACCGATCTCCTGAAGAATATCAAGGAGCGGGTCTATCCCGTGGGAAGGCTGGACTACAACACCGAAGGACTTTTACTGCTTACCAACAACGGTCAATGGGCCAACGTGCTGTCACATCCCCGTCACGAGGTGGACAAGGAGTATCAGGTGAAAATCCGTGGACGGGCCAGCCTGGAGCAGATACGCAAACTTGCGGAGGGCGTGGAGCTTGGGGATGGGAGAACCGCCCCGGCAAGGGTGCAAGTAAGGCACGAAAGCGACAAGAACAGTTGGCTTTCCATAATTATCCATGAGGGGCGCTATCGCCAGGTGCGGCGCATGTGCGAGGCGGTCAGCCTTTCTGTCGTTCGCTTGAAGCGGGTCACTTACGGTCCCCTGGAGCTGGGTGAACTCAAGCACGGCGAATACCGGCTTCTGACAGCAAAAGAGGTGGAGCAACTGAGAAAGGTGGCGCACTGAATATAAAGAAACAAGTAGAGGGGTAGTATATGGGGAGAGAAAATAGTAATACGCCGAACGTATTTGGTGGTGAGGTCGACGAGACCCTGGAAAAGGACCGCCAGTTTGTTACGGCCCTGGCTAGAGGGCTTGAATTGTTACGCTGCTTCAGGGCCGGCGAAAAGTATCTTGGCAACCGGGAGATCGCAAAGCGCACCGGTCTTCCCAAGCCGACGGTCTCACGCCTTACCTATACCTTGACCCAACTGGGCTATCTTACTTATTCTGAAAGCATGGGAAAATATTCTCTGGGCACAGCAGTCCTCTCCCTGGGCTATTCCTTTCTTTCCAACCTGGACATCCGCCGGATTGCCCGGCCGATGATGCGGGAGTTGGCCGACTACTCCCACGCCTCTGTCTCCATAGGCGCCCGCGACCGCCTCGAAATTGTCTACCTTGAAAACTGCCGCTGCAATTCCACTTCATTTGCACTCCATCCCACTGTAGGGTCTCACTTGCCACTTTTCACTACCGCCATCGGGAGGGCATACCTCTGCGGAATACGGGAGAGCGAACGGGATTATCTGATGGATATGATTCGTTTACGCGACAAGAATGAATGGCCCAAGATAAAAGCCGGCGTCGAACAGGCTATGATCGATTATGAGGAAAAGGGGTTCTGTCTGTCGATTGGCGACTTTCATAAGGAGATAAGCGCTGTTGCAGTACCCTATGTTCCAACCTATGATTCCGAGGTACTCTCATTCAACTGTGGCGGCCCTGCCTTCCAACTGCGGAGACATATGCTTGAGGACGATATCGGCCCTCATCTGGTCACCCTGGTCCGGAACGTACAGTCCGAGATGAACAGGCATCACTGATTCCGCCTTATCAGAATGCAGGGAAATAACTTGCAGAGCATTTTGAAATCACTTGACTTTAACGTAAACTGAATTTATAGTTATTTGCCATAAAAAACCGGCATAAAGATGAGGAGAATTATATGAAAGACGTTTATGTGGTTGAGGCGTTGCGCACCCCGTTTGGATCATTTGGCGGTATGTTTTCCGATATGGAGGCGCCGAAGCTGGCCGCGACCGTGATGCAGGGACTTCTTAAAAAAACCGGACTTTCGCCGGATGCGATTGATGAGGTAATTGTCGGTCAGGTGCTGATGGGGGGCTGTGGCCAGGCGCCGGCGCGACAGGCCATGCGGAATGCCGGCATATCCGACAGGGCTCACGCCATGACCATAAACAAGGTTTGCGGGAGCGGTCTGAAGGCCATCATGCTGGGGTCGGACAGTATCAGGCTCGGCAACGCAGGCGTGGTCATGGCTGGTGGCATGGAAAACATGTCACTGACCCCATATATCATCAAGAAGGCCCGATATGGCTACCGGATGGGGCATGGCGAACTCCTTGACCTCTTGCTACACGACGGACTTCAAGACCCCGGCACCGGTCGGCATATGGGGGAGATAGGCGAGTTGGGCGTTGAGCGCAATGGTCTTTCCCGTGAGGAACAGGATGCTTTTGCGCTTCGCTCATATCAGTTGGCTCAAGCGGCTGTAAAGGAAGGAATCTTCCGGGACGAAATAGTCCCCGTTGTGAAGAGCGGCAAGGGGGGAGACATCACGCTGTCGGACGACGAGGAACCGTTCAAGGTTGACTTCGCCAGGCTTACACAGCTTCGACCGGTCTTTAAAAAAGACGGCACCATTACTGCCGCCAATGCCTCCACCATTAATGACGGCGCCGCAATTGCGCTTTTGACCGACGACGACGGGCTTAAGCGGCACAACCTGACTCCACGCGCCCGCATCGTCTCTACTGCTACGGAGAGCCGCCATCCCGACCAATTCCCCGATGCCCCGGTGGGGGCTATAGAGAAGGCTTGCGCCAGGGCGGGCCTTAAGCCTTCCGACATCGACCTGTTTGAAATCAACGAGGCGTTCGCGTCGGTGGCGCTCATTTCCATGAAGCAGCTAAAACTGGATACTGATAAAGTCAATGTCAACGGCGGCGCCTGCGCGATAGGCCACCCTATCGGAGCAAGCGGCGCCAGGCTTGCCGCCACGGTGATTCGTGAACTTCACAGGCGCAAGGCCCGCTACGGCCTGGCCACCCTATGCATCGGCGGCGGTGAGGCGGTGGCTGTGATTTTCGAGAGGGTTTAACGGCAGAATTTAACCTTATTTTTCGGGAGGTATATATGATTAACACAGTCGGCGTACTCGGCGCGGGGCAGATGGGAAATGGCATTACGCACGTTTTCGCCCAGTATGGGCATCAGGTAGTCCTGTACGACATATCGGCGGCGCAGCTTGACAAGGCCCTTGCCACCATCGCCCAGAACCTGGAGCGGCAGGCGAAGAAAGGGGCGATTACCCCTGCTCTCGTCTCCGAGACCATTGGGCGAATCAGGCCGACCCAAGACCTTGCAGATATGGCTATGGTAGATATTGCTATCGAGGCGGTAACGGAGCATGAGCCGCTCAAGCTGGAAATCTTCCGGAAAATGGACGAAACGGTCAAGGAAGGGTCGATACTTGCCTCCAACACCTCTTCCATTCCAATAACCAAGATCGCGTCTGTTACCAAACGGCCCGACAAGGTGATCGGCATGCACTTCATGAATCCTGTGCCGCTCATGAAGCTGGTGGAGATAATTCGTGGCCACGCCACGAGCGATGCGACGTTCAACACTGTCGCCGCCCTGGTAGCCAAGCTGGAGAAGGAGATGGCGGTGTCCCAGGACTACCCCGGCTTTATTGTCAATCGGATTCTCATACCCATGCTCAACGAGGCGATCTTCGCCCTCTACGAGGGGATTGGTTCCGCAGAAGACATCGACAAGGGGATGAAGCTCGGCACCAATCAGCCGATGGGACCGCTGACGCTCGCGGACTTCATAGGACTCGATACTGTCCTTGCCATTGCCAATGTCCTTTACGACGGCTTCAAGGATTCCAAATACCGTCCTTGTCCGCTTTTGGTGAAGATGGTCAATGCGGGCTATCTTGGGAAAAAGTCGGGGAGAGGTTTTTACACCTATTGATTTTTCCCATGACTGTCTGTTTTACCCCTTTACTGTTGCAAAGCCGCGAGGAGTTGACATGGAATTCAAAAATCTGCTTATTGAGACTACCGGCGGCGTTGCCACCTTGACCGTCAATCGCCCGGAGAGCCTTAACGCCCTCAACAGCGAGGTATTGAAGGAGCTGGAGTGCGCGCTGCACGGGCTTGAGAACGATGCGGCGGTCAAGGTGACGGTGCTGACCGGCGCTGGGGAGAAAGCCTTCATTGCCGGCGCTGATATCAAGGAAATGGCAGCGCTGACCTCTTTTGAAGCGCACGAATTCGCACTCAGGGGACAGCGGGTTATGCTGTTAATTGAAAATATGAGAAAGCCGGTCATTGCCGCAGTAAATGGGTTTGCGCTGGGTGGCGGATTGGAGTTGGCGCTCGCATGTGACTTTATTTATGCCTCGGAGAATGCGAAATTCGGGTTGCCTGAGGTGACCCTGGGGGTCATGCCCGGTTTCGGCGGCACCCAGAACCTGGCGCGGCTTATAGGCCGGAACAAGGCCAACGAATTGATCTTTTCCGGAAAGATGATCTCCGCTCAAAAGGCCCGTGAATGGGGCATAGTGAACGAGGTATGCGCACAGGCTGATTTACTGGCCAAAACGCTTGAAACGGCGGCGGCCATCGCCAAGGTCGGACTGATCGGGGTGGCATACGCAAAGGATGCCGTCTCCAACGGTCTTGACATGACGAAAGAGGATGGCTTTCGCTACGAGGCTTCAATGTTTGGGATACTATTTTCCACTGAAGATCAGAAGGAAGGAATGAAAGCTTTTACTGAAAAACGGAAAGCGGAGTTTAAAGGCAGATAACCATAAAATAAACCAGCAGCACATGATTTGACATAGCCTATAATGTGGATTAGCATAGCTATAAAAAGCCGCATTATATTAGGTGCGATATGAGAACCATTCAGATGACCCTTGATGATGATCTTGTCACAGTGGTGGACCGCGTTTCAAAGGAGCTCCACACAAGTCGTTCTGCTTTTGCAAGAAAGGCGCTTCGTGAAGCCATTGAGCGCTACAGCCTTGAGCAACTGGAACGTAAGCATCGCCGGGGGTACGAGCAACACCCAGTTGTCGCCGATGAGTTTTCGGTTTGGGAATCCGAGCAAGCCTGGGGTGATGAGTGAAACACGGTGAAATACGCTGGTACAAGTTCATACCGCCAGATAAAAAACGACCGGTTCTAATCCTGACCCGAGATGCCATGTTGGAATATCTTGGAGAAGTAACAATCGCTCCCATCACAACTACAATCCGTAATATACCCTCTGAGGTATTTCTCTCGAAAGCCGACGGCATGCCCCAGGATTGTGCTGTCAATTGCGATCACTTACAGACTGTTTCAAAGAGGAAGATCGGGGCATTGATCACATTCCTGCCTCTGTCAAAGATGGTTGAAGTTGGGCGCGCAATCCACTTTGCTCTTGATATTTAGAGATAAAGGAGGCGGCCACTGGCACGAGACAATCACGGCGGTTATTTTTTGCATTAAGGAACTGTAAACAAATATCATGGGCATCTTGCATCTCATCTTCAGGCCATCTTTAGCCGAACTTCAATCGCCAAATCCTCAACGTAGCTCTGCTACGTCTGCGGTTTGGCTCAATCAGTTCA
>JBAQKZ010000221.1:0-8637 GCA_049301475.1 Geobacteraceae bacterium
TTGGCCGAACTTCAATCGCAAAATCCTCAACGTAGCACTGCTACGTCTGCGGTTTTGCTCAATCAGCTCGACCAAATCCAACCTGAATCTGAGCGCCTAATTGTGACACTTATTCCATGACAGGCCCTATTCCCACTCTATGGTTGCGGGGGGCTTCTGGGATATGTCGTACACCACCCGATTTACCCCCTTGACCTCGTTGATGATCCTGGAAGAGATGTTCCCCAAGAGCTCGTAGGGGAGTTTGACCCAGTCCGCCGTCATGCCGTCGAGTGAGTTGACTGCGCGAATGGCGACTACGAATTCGTAGGTACGGGCATCACCCATTACGCCAACGGTCCGCACAGGCAGGATCACGGCGAACGATTGCCATATTTCGCGGTACAGACCGGCCTTGCGGACCTCGTCGATCACTATGGAGTCGGCCTCGCGCAGGATGTCGAGCTTCTCGTCCGTCACCTCGCCGATGCAGCGGATGGCAAGCCCCGGACCAGGGAAGGGCTGACGGTGGATAATCTCGTCGGGCATCCCCAGTTCCTTGCCCAAAAGGCGCACCTCATCCTTGAACAGCTCCCTCACCGGTTCCAGGAGCTTCAGGTTCATCTTTTCCGGCAGTCCTCCAACATTGTGGTGACTCTTGATAACCGCAGACGGCCCCTTGGTGGAGACCGATTCGATGACGTCGGGATAGAGGGTTCCCTGCGCAAGGTAATCCACCTGTCCGAGCTTCTTCGCTTCTTCCTCGAACAGGTAGATGAACTCGTTGCCGATGATTTTCCGTTTCTGCTCCGGATCGGATATCCCAGCCAGTTTGCCAAGAAAACGCTCCGATGCGTCAACATAATCGAGGTTTATCCTGAAGTGACGGGTGAACAGGTTTTGCACCCGTTCCGCCTCCCCCTTGCGCAGAAGCCCGTTGTTGACGAAGATGCAGTGGAGCTGGTCGCCGATGGCCTTGTGGATCAAGATGGCCACAACCGACGAATCGACCCCGCCGGAGAGGGCGCAGATCACCTTTCCCTTCCCGACCTTTTGGCGGATCGATGCGATTTCGGTCTCGATGAAACCGGCCATGGTCCAGACCGGCTTGCATCCGCAGACGTTGAAGAGGAAGTTGCCTATTATCTCTTCACCCCTGGGGGTATGAACCACCTCGGGATGAAACTGGACCGCGTAGAGGCGACGCGCCTCGTTCTTCATGGCCGCTGCCGGACACTGTTCAGTGTGGGCAATGGCGCTGAAACCGACCGGCATCTCCTCAATACGGTCACCATGGGACATCCAGACCTCGGTCTTTCCCTCAAAGCCTGCAAACAGGTCGGATGTGTCATCCAGGGTCATCATTGCGCCGCCGTATTCGTGCTTTGCCGACCGCTCCACCCGTCCGCCAAGCTGATGGGTCATAAGTTGCATCCCGTAGCATATACCGAGTACAGGGAGTCCCATTTCGAATATCCGGGGGTCGGAATGGGGGGCATCCTTGTCGTAGACGCTGGCTGGACCGCCGGAAAGGATGATCCCCCTGGGCGCGAACGAACGGATTTTATCTAGCGGGATATTGTAGGGATGTATCTCGCAATAGACGCTCTGCTCCCTTACCCGCCGGGCAATAAGCTGGGTCACCTGGGAACCGAAATCCAGTATGAGTATCTTTTCAGTGTGGATGTCGGTGGTCATTTCTCACCGCCCACCCGGTAGTTGGGTGATTCCTTGGTGATGGTCACGTCATGAACGTGTGATTCCTTGAGCCCCGCGCTGGTGATCTTTATAAACCGCGCATTCATCTGTAGTTCCCGGACGGTATGACAGCCTGTATAGCCCATGCCGGCGCGCAATCCCCCGATCAACTGGTGAACATTCGCACCCAAAGGCCCTCGCAACTGCACCATCCCCTCGATTCCTTCCGGCACCAGCTTGATTTCACTTTCCACATCCTCCTGGAAATAGCGGTCCTTGCTCCCCTCGCTCATGGCGCCGAGTGACCCCATGCCTCGGTAGCTCTTGTATGCCCGCCCCTGGTAGAGGATGGTGTCGCCCGGGGACTCTTCGGTGCCCGCAAACAGCGAACCGATCATGACCACATCGGCCCCTGCCGCCACCGCCTTGGTGAGGTCTCCGGAGAACTTGACGCCGCCGTCGGCAATTATGGGAATGCCAAATTTACGCGCTATTTTCGCGCATTCGCTTATCGCTGTTATCTGCGGCACCCCCACCCCGGCCACTACCCGGGTGGTGCAGATGGAACCGGGCCCAATGCCTACCTTTATTGCGTCGGCCCCCGCCTTGATGAGTGCCTGCGCAGCCTCGGCGGTTGCGACGTTGCCGGCCACAAGTTCTATCTGGGGAAATGCCTGCTTGAGCGCCGTAACGGCGTCTATGACCCCCTGAGAATGCCCGTGGGCAGTGTCGATTACAATCACATCAACGCCTGCACCGATGAGCGCCTCGACCCTGGACATCATGTCGGAGGAGGCCCCCACCGCGGCCCCAACCCTCAGCCGACCCAGGCTGTCCTTGCAGGCGTTGGGGTATTTCCTCACCTTTTCGATATCCTTGATGGTAATTAGCCCCTTAAGGTTCTTCTCGTTGTCCACTACAAGGAGCTTTTCAACACGGGTATGCTTCAGGTGCTCCTTGGCGTCCTCAAGGGTGGTGCCGACCGGTACGGTGACCAGATTGCGCTTTGTCATCCTGTCCGAGATCGGGAGGTCCAGATTGGTCTCGAAGCGGAGGTCGCGATTAGTCAAAATCCCAACCAGCTTGCCGTTCAGCTTGGTGACCGGCACGCCGGAAATACGGTACTTGGCCATTATTTCCAGCGCCTCCCGGATTTTCTGATTGGGGCGCATGGTGATCGGGTCGACGATCATTCCCGACTCGCTCTTCTTGACCTTGCTCACCTCCAGGGTCTGCTCCTCGATAGAAAGGTTCTTGTGGATGAATCCGATACCCCCTTCCCGCGCCATACAGATGGCGGTTCTGGCCTCGGTAACGGTATCCATTGCCGCGCTGACCAAAGGTATGTTCAATGCAATATTGCGTGACAGGCGGGTGGTGAGATCAACATCGCGTGGTAATACCAGTGAATGGGCCGGCAGCAGCAGGACGTCGTCAAAGGTCAAACATTCGGGAATACCATGATCCAGCATCGCAGACTCCTTTGAGCGCAGTCAAAATATTAACTGCATATTGTGGCGAGGTTAATTCAAAAGGGTTTCACTTTGGTATGAAAGCATTTTTGTCCTTTATTCTGTAGATGGTGGCCGTGATGAGCTTGACGGCATTGTCCAGGTCGGCCAGGGAGATGACCTCCACAGGGGTGTGCATGTAGCGTAGAGGTATTTTCACCAGCGCTGTCGCTACGCCACCACGTGAAATCTGCATAACGTTGGCGTCGGTGCCGGAAGCCCTGGGAATGCCGGTGAACTGGACCGGAATTTTCTCACGACGGGCGGTGTCGGCCAAAAGGTCGAACAGGGGAGGATTGATATTGGCGCCTCGTGGAAGAATGGGGCCGCAGCCCAAGCGGACGTCGCCGTTGTGTTTCTTTTCTACGTCCGGCTGGTCGGTGCTGAAATCAACCTCCACACAGATGCCGATATCCGGGTTTACCGTGTAAGCACTGGTGGTACCCCCCCTTAACCCGATTTCCTCCTGGACGGAGGAGACCCCGAAGAGGTCCACCGGAAGCTTGCGGGATGCTTCGGCGATCCTACGCAGCACCTCTACTACCACAAAACTCCCCGCCTTGTCGTCGAAGCCGCGTGCAGTGACACGGTCCCCCTGAAGCTGCTCAAGTGTTACGGAGAAGGTGACCGGGTCACCGATTCGGACCATAGCCCCCGCGTCTTTCTTGCCGGTTGCGCCGATATCTATATACTGGCTATCCAGCTTGACCACCGTCTCCCGGTCCTTTGCCTCCATGAGGTGGATCGGCTTCTTGCCGATTACCCCAAGTATCGGCCCTGTTCCGGTATGCACCTGAACCCGCTGGCCAGGGGTCAGGTGGGGGTCCACACCGCCAATGGCGCTGAAATAGATGAAGCCGTTATCGTCAAGGTATTTAACCTGGAAACCGATCTCGTCCGAATGGCCGACCAGCATTACCCGTGGCCGGTCCTTGCCGGTCCCGGTGATTGCGCCGTAGACATTTCCTATAACATCGGTGGAGACATCGGCAAATGGCTCCATATATGCGCGGAATACCCTCTGGGCCGGCTGCTCGTAGCCGGACGGACTCGGAGCCGCCAGCAGTTCTTTCAGAAATTGCATGGATTCATTGCGCATCTTTCCTCCTGGGAAATTGGTATTACATCGGGTATTTGCCGAGGTCTGCGGGGTCAAGGTTTTCCAGAAAATCCACAAAACGGCGCGCATCGGCTTCCCTTGCCACCTTTTCGTCGGTCATGGCGACCGTAGAGGCTTTGGACACCACCTCATCCGCCACCATTACCGGCAACAGGTATTTGAGGGAGAGGGTCAGCGCCTCGCAGAGCCTGACTTCCACGGCCATCTCCTCGCCTTCCCTGACAAACCGCACCATCGCGGAAAATACGCCATCATTCAGACTGTCGATGGTAAGACCGGCAACCCTGTAGTTGAGTTTGTCCAGGAGCATTGACAATAAATCGCTGCGTCCGCTTTGTGATGTGATATCCCTGCTTATCAACTCGACGGCAATGGAGACCGCCTCCATCATGCTGATCCAGAGGGGGACGGTTATGTCGCCGTCGGCGTCCTTGAGGATAACAACCGGCCGATGGGAAAGACCGTCAAAGGTAAAACCGGAAATCGTCATTGCGTGATACATGAACACCTCTATAAGCAGTGACCGTTCCCCGGTCCCTGTAGTTCCCCAAGCAGTGAATTCTGGTAGGCCTCGGTAATGGTCACATCCGCTATCCGGCCAATCAGTGCGGTGGGAGCGGTAAAATTGACAGCCCGGTTGCCAGAGGTGCGGCCGAAAAGCTGGCCGCCCTGCTTGCTGGCGCCCTCCACCAGCAGTTGCTGGCGTGTGCCGACAAAGGCAAGGTTTTGTTCCCGTGTCATGCGCCGCTGCATTTCTCGGAGCGTGCCCAGCCGCTCCTGCTTCTCCGCTTGTGAAACCCCATCCACAAAAAGGGAGGCGCGGGTTCCGGGCCTGGGGGAGTAAATAAAATAAAAGAGATCGGCATAGCCCACCTCATCCATGAGCGACAGAGTCAAGCCGAAATCATCGACGCTCTCGCCGGGAAAACCGACGATCATGTCGCCGGTAATCTGAATATCCGGTCGGGCTGCGCGGAGCGCTGCAACCTTGGACAGGTACTCCCGGCGTGTGTAACCCCGGTTCATCTTCTTAAGAACAGCATCGCTCCCTGACTGGGCCGGCAGGTGAATATGACTGCAAAGCTTGTCAAGCCGGGCGAAACAGTCGATCAAATCCGGCGAAATATCCTTTGGATGGGAGGTGGTGAAGCGGATCCGGTCGATTCCCGGAATCGCCGCCACCGTCCGAAGCAGGCCCGAAAAGTCCGGCCCGCCGGAATTCTTAAGACCGTACGAATTGACGTTCTGGCCAAGAAGGGTGACTTCCCGGACCCCAGCCTCCGCCAGTTCCTCTATTTCCCGGATAATATCAGGGGCGCGACGACTGATCTCCGGGCCCCGCACATATGGGACTACGCAGTACGAGCAGAAATTTTCGCACCCCTGCATGACTGTGACAAAGCGGGTTACCCCTCCGGCAGGGTCCGTAGCGGGGAATAGGTCAAGACGGGTGTCGTTGTCGATCAAACCGACCTCGACGAGCCGCTCTCCATTTTCGGCGGCTCTCACCATATCCGGCAGCTTGTGGAGGTTATGGGTGCCGAAAACCAGGTCCAGGAAAGGTACTTTCTCCAGCAGCCTGGCCCCTTCCTGTTGGGCGACGCAGCCGCCGACCCCGAGTATAAGCCGACGGTTCTTCCCTTTAAGACCTTTAAGGTTGACGAGACGGTTGTAAACCTTCTGTTCCGCCTTGGCCCTGACACTACAGGTATTGAGAATGACGAGGTCTGCGCGTGATGAATCCGCAGTCGGATGATAACCTGCATCCTTGAGAAGAGCGAGAATTTTTTCAGTGTCATTGACGTTCATCTGACAGCCGAACGTCTCGACATATACCAGCCTGGTTTTCATTGCAACGCTCATTTGCCGCATAATCCCGTTAGTCTACGCAATTTTGCAGACTTCCGTCAACTGCTTTTCACCTTATTAGATGACAATTATGAACATGGGGGATACAATAATCCGGCTACGGAAGGGAAAAGGATGGAGCCAGCAAGAGGCGGCGAAAAAACTTGCCGACGCCTTTAATGCAACGTTGGATTATCTTGTCGATGACACCAAGCAATCAGAGATACAGGATAAGTCCTTGCTCAGCAGGATCGTCGAGATTGACCACCTGGACCGGGAATAAGAAGACCATTCTGACGAGTTAAGGGGACGTTGCTGCTTTACTGCTTTAACGTTTTCAGCCACCACTCCCCCTATTCTTGAGAAAATATAAAGAAATATGCAGTTTTACTACGTCCGGTGCAGTTACTCGTTAAGCCTTCTTTCTCTCTCGATAAGATATCCGGAAACATACTTATGAATGATACTGGATACCAGCGTCTGATAAGGGATGCCTTCTTGTGCCGCGATGACCTGCACTTGGTCTAAGTCCTTCGACGACATTCGAATGTTGATTCTCTTGTCTTTTTGTAGCGTATTCTTTGCGTACCTCCGAAGATTCGCTATTTCCTTCTTCGGATTCTCGACCGGCACCCATTCTCCACGCTCATATGATTCAAGGATATCCTTTTCCTCGGCATCTAAAACCATCTTTTTCATTTCTTTGTCCTCACATACTTGTTTGTAGCCTTTCTACTTGGGATAATGGTTTTGAGAAACAGCTCCTCACTTTTTTCAACATAAGGAACAAGGTATGCGTAGTCATCAATCTGGACTATGGCGATCTTTTGCCCTGAGTATCTATCCTGTTTTGGATGTTCTATTGTATCGAGAACATCTCCTCTTTCCATCAGTATGACAACCTGTTCAAAACAAACACCTCTGTTCTTTCTGAGCATCTCGTTTTTTTCATTATCCCATCGAAAGACATTCATATAACAGGATTACGACAAAGTGTGCCTTTTGTCAATATTATCTTCTACCTGAATCCGTGACCCCTTTCTCTTTCTGATAAGTCTCATTTTCGATGACCGGATGCACTCCTCTTTGCCGGAATTATCTCGATCAGCGACCTAAGAGCCTTATTGACCGTATCGGAAGTGGGGAAGTACTTTCTCACGTCCGGTTCAAGCATGACCGCACCGTCTTCAAGCTTGAAATATTTAACCGAGTCGGTGCCGTCTTCTTTGTGAACGACGACCTTATGGCCCTCGCGGTATGCTTTGTAGTACTTGCCTCGGACCCCACCCTTCATGGTAGAAAAGTCGTATTCCGGTCTCATGTCTTCTATAGTTGTTGGCTCTTCGGTCTTAGCCTTCTTCATAGTCTCTCCTTTCACGCGCCGCTGCTTTGCGGCAAGTTATGATACGGATTTTACCCTGTCTCTCCGTATGAATCAAAACGAGAATCCGGTCTTTGGCGGACACACCGATGTCGACATAGCGCTCCTCCGTTTCGGAATTGTCGACATCTGGATAGGTAAGCAGAAAAGGGTCATTGAAGATCGTTTTCCCTTCATCGAAGGGCACTTTGTGTTTCATGAGGTTCTCTTTTGCCTTGCCTTCATCCCATTCTAAATGTCAGTTTCATTTAGCCTTCCGGATTTCAGTTTCCTTGTCATTTCAATGCATAACGCCGCGGCTAGGCGGCGTGCGGGCAGCGCGTCCGCTTCAGCCGCTTGTTATGTGGCATGAACGCAAGGCACTGGCCTCTATTCTCGGACCCGAAGCAGAACCCTCCGCACCAGATAGTTGGAAACAAGACCCTCCTTGGGTTTGGCCTTGACCGACTCGCCAGCAGTGAGCATCACCTGCAATTCCAATTCCGTATCTCGCGCAGCGTCGTTCGGTCGTACCGTCATTGGAAGCACCGTAACGTAAGCACCCTCATATCCTTCAACCGCATCTCCGACGATCCGACACGACATCGGTAGATTCACATCCCAGCCGGGCGCGAACTTCGACAGAGCCGACGTTTTCAGCTGCGTGGGGTCAACATACGACCACGCGTTACGGCGTGGCGGTGATGGCTCTCCTTTGGGCCGGCCAATCACCGTGAGTACGGTCCGTGTCTGGCCGCGCCCAACCTCTATGAGCAAAGAGCCGTCTCCTTGTTTCAGGGAGGTCTTTGTCTTCGCGTCGAGGATGTCGACCAGCGTTCGCTGCTCGTCAACCCAGGGTCCGTTACTTACGTGACAGGACACGCAAGACCGGCTACCACCGATAATCCCAACCGCCGGTGGGTACGCCCGCGCGGATAGCGGCGCAAAAAGAGAAACAGCCGCGACGAAGTGAATGAAACGCAGCGCCTTGATCATCGCTTCCTCCTTTCCTGATTATGGTGAGGCCGATAGATCACGGGTGTCTTCGAGCCACATAACGGCCCCGCCGGGTGAGCGGTTCCCGCCGTGGGAATCTGCTCCACCCGCTGGTTCGCCCGGCC
>JBAQKZ010000222.1:0-13345 GCA_049301475.1 Geobacteraceae bacterium
TTAGATAGTTACGAGTGCGCCCGGCCGATTTTTTTACTAAAAGTCAAGTAAAAAATGCAGCACAACGACAATTTTTCAATTTTTTATTCTCAAAGAACCATGCAAAAACCTAACCGGACAACGCTGAATGCGAATCAGTTATTTTAAAACAAAAGCCCCGGATACCCGAGGCTTTTGCGCCGCTACATTCCTGCTACGTATTTCCGTTCGCGGATGCGCGCCGCTTTGCCGCGAAGTTTGCGCAGGTAGTAGAGCTTTGCCCGGCGGACATGCCCACGGGTTATCACCTCTATTGTCTCAATGGAAGGGGAATGGAGCGGGAATAATCTCTCTACACCGATACCGTTGGATATCTTGCGCACGGTAAAAGACTCGCGAATCCCACCGTTCTGCCGACAGATCACTACACCCTGAAAAACCTGGATACGGCTTCTCTCGCCCTCCACGATCTTGACGTGAACCTTTACGGTGTCACCCGCCTTAAACGGGACAATGTTCTTTTTTATCTGTTCCATCTCGATAAAATCAATCTTGTTCATTCCCTTCGTTCCTCCCTTATTTTCAGCCGAAGCTTGTAATATATGTTGCATTCCAACGAATTCATCAATCTGTTGACAACTCCTGAAGATACCGTTTGTCGTCCGAATCAAGGCGGGCCGTTGCAAGAAGGTCAGGCCGTCTCCGCATGGTCCGCTGCAACGCCTGGCGCCGCCGCCAGCGGGCTATTTCCAGGTGATTGCCGGACAGAAGCACATCCGGCACCCTGAGCCCCCTGAATTCGGGAGGCCGCGTGTACTGAGGGTATTCCAGGAGGCCATCCGCAAAGGTATCGGTCGCCGCCGATTCCTCACTGCCGAGCGCACCGGGGAGGAGACGGGTCACGGCATCCACGATGACCATTGAAGCCAGCTCTCCGCCTGTCAGAACAAAATCGCCAAGCGATATCTCCTCATCCACGAACAGCTCCATCACCCGCTCATCCACCCCTTCATAACGGCCGCAGATAATAACCAGCTCCTCTTCACGAGCCAGCCGCACTGCGGTTGCCTGATCGAACGGACGTCCCTGTGGGGTAGTCAGGATCACCCTGGCACGGGGGCATTCCGACCGCGTCGCTTCAATGCATGCCGCCAGAGGCTCCACCTTCATAACCATTCCGGCCCCGCCGCCATATGGGTAATCGTCGGTGGTCCGGTGCCTGTCCGTTGTATAGTCACGAATCTGGTGAAGACGGATATCGATCAGCCCCTTGTCCACGGCGCGCCGAATAATGCTCTCCGAGAACGGGGTGACGAACATACCCGGAAACAGCGTCAATATATCGAATTTCATAGATCAAGCAAACCTTCGGACATGGTGACCATCATCCGACCGGCAGCCGGATTGATCTCCAGGACAACATCTTCCAGCGCCGGGATGAGATATTCCCGCCCCTCTCCTTTAACCACGTAAACGTCATTGCTCCCCGTAGCGATAATCTCGCTTAGATGGCCAAGGCTTTCGCCCTCTGAGGTAACCACCTGAAGACCGAGCAAGTCATACCAGTAATACTCGCCAGGGAGCAGTTCCGGCAACTGGTTGCGCCAGGCATACAGTTCACGTCCTACAAGATGCGTTACCTTGTTGATGTCGGCATAGCCCTGCAAAGTTATGAAGACTTTTTTGCCGTGGACCGTCACATGCTCCAGCGCAAAGGTTTCCATTTCACCGTCCGGGCACTTTAGCATGATTGAATCAAGAGCTGACAGGTTGGCAGTCTCTCCGGAATATACGACGATCCGTACCCCCCCCTTAAGACCGTGGGGCGCAGTCACTTTACCAAGCAGAACCGGCTGGCTACCACCCTGCGTCACTCGACTATCTTCAGGACGGCCTTCTTGCCATCCTTGGTGGAAACCGCATTGAGCAGCGTTCTTATAGCCTTGGCGGTCCGCCCTTCCTTGCCGATTATTCTTCCCATATCCTCTTTTGCCACAGTCAGCTTGATGACGGTCGTATCTTCTTCCATTTCCTCTGTTGTCCGCACTTGGCTGGGGTCATCAACAAGGGCCTTAGCAATGGTTTCTACGAGCAGTTTCATGTCGGCATCCTCTGTAGATCTGGAATATCCGGCGGACCGGGGGAAACCGGAATTTATGCGGCCTTGGAGACAAATTTGTCCCAGACACCGGCTTTTTTCATGATCTGTTTAACGGTGTTGGTGGGCTGGGCGCCCTTACCAAGCCATTCGAGAGCTTTGTCCTCCTCCAGCTTCACCGCGGCCGGATTCTGGTTCGGGTCATATGTCCCGACATTCTCAATAAACCGGCCATCCCGTTTTTTGCGCCCGTCACAAACGACGATCTGATAAAAGGGCCTCTTTTTAGCGCCTGCGCGAGCCAGTCTGATTTTAACAGCCATCTTTGTCTCCCCTGTTATTTGCGGACCTGAGGCCGCGGTTCAGTTATAGTTATGATTCAATCGGCTAATAAGCAATATATTAGGTTTGCAGAGCCTTCAAGAAAGACGCACACTCCTTAAGAGGGATACATCCCCTTCCCCATGCCTCCCATCCCCTTCAACAGTCCCTTGGGGCCGAGCTTCTGCAGTTGCTTCATTACCTTCTGCGCCTCGCTAAAACGCTTTAGGAGCTGGTTTACCTCCTGCACCGTCGTGCCGCTCCCCCTGGCGATCCGAAGTCGCCGACTGCCATTGATGATGGTCGGATTTGCGCGCTCAACAAGGGTCATGGAATTGATGATCGCCTCGATCCGCGTCAAATCCTTCTCGCTCGGCTGGGCGCCCTGCATCATCTTCTTCATCTTCCCCATGCCGGGGATCATTCCCATCAGGGACTCAACTGAGCCCATCTTCTTGATGCTCTGAAGCTGAGTCCTGAAGTCCTCCAGGTCGAACTGGCTCTTCTTCAGTTTCTCCTGGAGACGGGCGGCATCCTTGGCGTCAAAAACCGACTGGGCCTTTTCCACCAGTGTCAGCACGTCCCCCATTCCGAGAATGCGGGATACCAGACGGTCGGCGTGGAACACCTCAAGGGCGTCAAGCTTTTCGCCAAGCCCCACGAACTTGACAGGCTTGCCGGTGACAGCCTTGATGGAGAGAGCCGCCCCCCCCTTGGCGTCGCCGTCCAGCTTGGTCAGCACCACACCGGTGATGTCCAGCAGATCATCGAAGCCTTTGGCCACATTGACCGCTTCCTGACCTGTCATTGCATCCGCGATAAGGAGTATCTCGCGCGGCGCCACCACCTCCTTGATCCGCACAAGTTCTTCCATCAGATATTCATCAATCTGATGGCGGCCCGCCGTATCGAATATTACCGTGTCAAAGCCGGAAATCTCAGCGTATTTGAGAGCGGCGCGGCAGATATCCACCGGGTTCTGGTCAGGAGTCGAGGCAAAAACCTCAATTGACAGTTGACGTCCCAGGGTCTGGAGTTGCTCAATGGCGGCAGGGCGGTAGACGTCTACCGGCACCAGAAAAGGGCGACGACGCTCCCCTTTCAGATAGCGGGCCAACTTGCCGCAGGTGGTTGTCTTGCCGGCTCCCTGAAGGCCGACCATCATTATAGAAACCGGCGGCTTTGCCGCCAGATTCAGTCGGTTGTCCTCGCCGCCATCCATAAGGGCGACCAACTCGTCCCGGACGATCCTGATCACCTGCTGGCCAGGAGTAAGGCTCTGCAGTACATGGGCGCCGGACGAACGCTCCCGCACCTTTTCAATAAAATCCTTGACAACCTTGAAGTTGACGTCAGCCTCAAGCAGAACCAGCCGAACTTCGCGCATGGCCTCCTTGATGTTGTCCTCGGTCATTACCCCCTGGCCGCGGAGCTTCTTGAATAGTACCTCAAGTTTATTGGAAAGGCTTTCTAGCATCTCTAAATATCTATTTTTAAACCCTTTAAATGTTTCAGGATAACCCCGTGGCAACAGGGTAAAGTATTCCACATGCAAAAAGAACCAATATAGATGAGCGTTAAACTTTTTGTCAAGTTAAAAATCTCTTTATAAAATACCTAAAAACCCCTCGTGGACATTAGGAGGCTAAGCTGCGAGCAGGGGCGACGTAGGCGTAGATGAGCATTACATTGAGGAGCCCCTGACGAAGCCAACAACGTGATCGTTTGATTGCGACTTGGTATAAATAGTTTTCCTACCCGCTGATCTTCAGCACGATCTTACCGAAGTGCCTGTCCTCCTCCATCATCCTGTGGGCCTCCACCACCTGTTCAAGCGGGAAGACCCGTTCTATGATCGGGACGATGCTCCGGTCGGCGAACCGGGGAATAGCGGTTCGGGTGAACTCGGCCACTATCTCCCCTTTCTCCTTCACCGGCCGGGAGCGCAGCACGCTCCCTATGATCTGTTGTCGCTTCACCATCATGAGCGCCAGGTTGAGCTCGGCTTTGACGCCGCTGGTGATGCCTATGATGATGAGCCTGCCCGCGTATCCAAGAGAGTTCATGTTCGGCGTCAGGTATTTGGCCCCAACGTGGTCAAGGATCACGTCCACTCCCTTTTTGCCGGTGAACTCCTTTACCGCCTCGGAGAAGTCGGGGGTACTAGTGAAGTCAGTCACCAGATCGGCGCCGAGTTTTTTCACCCGCTCCATTTTGGACGGATGAGCAGTAACGATGATTCTTGTGTTCGGCACGAGCGCCTTGCAGAGCTGAATACCGGCGGTGTTGACCCCTCCGCCGCCGCCGTGGAGGAGGACGGTGTTGTTGTCCATGAGCCCGCCAAGCATGAAGATATTCAAAAAAGCGGTGATGTACGACTCGCAGACGCAGGCCGCTTCCTCGAAGCTCATGCTGTCGGGAATCCGCATCAGGTGGCAGGCGTATGGCGCCGCATACTCCGCGTAACCCCCACCACCAACCAGGGACATGACCCGCTCGCCAACTTGCCAGCCGACAACTCCGGGTCCCAGCGCATCGATCACCCCGGCCACCTCCAGGCCTAGGATTTCGGAGTCGCCGGGCGGCGGCGGGTATTTCCCCTCACGCTGCACAAGATCAGGCCGGTTGACAGAAGTGGCGCGCACCTTCACCAGCACCTGCCCTTCGCCCGGCGACGGTCTCTCCACCTCGCCTGTCCTCAGCACCTCCAGACCACCGAATCCATCCATCACGACAGCTTGCATGAGATGTTTCCTCCTTCGTCGATTAGTAAGTATTTAACCTGAATCCGTGCCGATTGAATGGCGAAGCGAGCGTAATGCCGGGGCCAATCGTTGCCTGCGCAGTATCACGCCAGCTTTGTCGGGTGAACTTCGCAAATGTGGCCGCTATGTCCTGAAATGCCAGGGCAGAAGCATTTCAGCGAGAGAAGCCATGAAAGCGTCACGGATTCAGGCAGTATTTAAAGCATATCCACCGGGTCCACGTCTATATTCATCCGTACCACGGCGGGAAGTTTCAGCCGCGCCCGGAATGCCGCCAGCAGGCGGTGCAGATCGTTCCGACCCTTCGCTTTCAGGAGGAGTTGCCACCGGTAGCGGCCACGCACCTTGCCAAGGGGGGCGGTGGCAGGGCCGAGAATATCTACCCGGCTCTTCTGCTCCTGCCTGAT
Source organism: Geobacteraceae bacterium (assembly GCA_049301475.1). Classification (GTDB taxonomy): domain Bacteria; phylum Desulfobacterota; class Desulfuromonadia; order Geobacterales; family Geobacteraceae; genus JBAQKZ01. Next base: position 5,571 of record JBAQKZ010000222.1, read on the forward strand.
GCTTCGCAACAGCCGGGCCGCGGTTTCCGCCCCTTGCGCCACCTCATGGGCAGCCATGCCGCTGAAAAGAAGCGCCGACAGATGGGCAAACGGCGGGTATGCAAGCTCCTGCCGGTATGCAAGCTCCTCCGCATAGAAGCTGGAGTAATCGTGCCGCACCGCATGGTTTATGGCGTAGTGGTCGGGAGAAAGGGTCTGGACTATCACACGCCCCGGCTGGTCGCTGCGGCCTGCCCGCCCCATCACCTGGGTAAGCATCTGAAAAGTCCGTTCAGCGCTCCGGAAATCAGGGATATTGAGGGAGGCGTCTGCTGAGACTACCCCCACGAAGGTGACCCCGGGAAAGTCGTGTCCCTTGGCGATCATCTGTGTGCCTATGAGTATGTCCACCGTTCCCTCGCGCACCCCATCCAGCGCCCTTGCGTACCCGCCCCGGCCACGGGTGGTGTCCCTGTCCATCCGGCTGACACGGGCTGTGGGGAATAGCTCTCCCACCTCATCTTCAAGTTTTTCGGTCCCCCTCCCGAGGAGCACCATATCCGGGTTCAGGCACGCCGGGCAGAGGGAGGGCGCGGGTATGGAATAATCGCAATAGTGGCAGAAGTGCCGTTCTTTACCGCGATGATAGGTAAGGGTAACCGAGCAGTTGGGGCAGCGAAGGACATGGCCGCACTCTTCGCATATGACAAATGTGGCAAATCCGCGCCTGTTCAGGAAGAGGATCGACTGGCCGCCCGCCGCCAGGTTATCGGCCAAGGCCGTCTTCATATGTGATGCAAAGCTTTCTCCCTTGTGACAGCGAGTGTCCGCGACCTCCACCGTCGGCATCGGAAGGTCGCGAACCCGAACAGGCAACCCGAGGTAGCCGAGCTTCCCTTGCGCGGCAGCATGGAAGGTGGTCACCAGTGGGGTGGCGGAGCCAAGAATAACGACGGCTCTCTCTATTTTACCCCGCACCAGAGCCATATCCCGCGCATTGTAACGAAGCCCCTCTGACTGCTTGTAGGAAGCCTCGTGTTCCTCGTCTACAACGATGACACCTATCCGGTGAAGTGGCGCGAATATGGCGGAACGGGCGCCGATAACTATGCGCGCCTCGCCCCTATGGATGCGCCGCCACTCATCATAGCGCTCTCCGTCCGACAACGCGCTGTGGAGCACCGCCACCCCGCAACTGAAGCGTCGCTTGAAGCGGCGGACGAGCTGGGGAGTAAGGGCGATTTCCGGCACCAGCACCAGAGCGTTTTGTCCCTTCTCCAGTGCGTGTGCGATAGCCTGCAGATAAACCTCGGTCTTACCGCTGCCGGTCACGCCGTGAAGGAGAAATGGGGCAAAACCATTGCCGTCGATGGCCGCCGTTAGCCGGGCCAAGGCTTCTGCCTGGGGCGGGTTTAGGTGGAGCGGCGTGTCATGCTCGAACACCTCGGCACGGAAAGGGTCACGGTAGACCTCACGCTCGCGGGCCGCAACAAGACCCAGGAGGGTGAGCCGTCTTAGCTGGGGGAGACAGTGGCCGAAACGCGGGCGCAGCAGAGTCGCAGGCACCGGCGTTTCACCGCAGGCCGCCAGGAACTCCAGGATTTCCTGTGCCTTACCACGCAGCGCAGGTGGCGGCAAGACGCCTGGAACGGCACAATAAAATGTCTCGTTCTTTACATGCCTGCCGCCGCAGAGCACCTCCTTCATCACGACGGTTCCATCCTTGTCCGCCACCATCTGCCTGCGACCAACGATGTTGATCCCTGTTGGCAGAGCCGACTTGAACACCTCGCCAAGCGGATGGAGGTAGTAGGCTGCGGTCCAGCGGAGGAATTCCATCTCCCGTGCGGTAAGTAGCGGCTCACGGTCGAGAACCTCTATAATCTCCTTCAATCCCTCGCGGGAAGCCACAACTGGACCAAGGACGTAGCCTGTCAGTGTGCGTCGGCCAAACGGGACAAGAACCCTTGTCCCCGGCTGGATCAACTTGGCTGAAATACCGGGCGTCAGATAGTGGAAGGTTTTGTGCAGGGGAACCGGTATCGCAACTTCGATGACGGTTTGGGTGTTCGACTCAGTCATGAGGGGTTGCTCTTATTCTTATTGACCAACAGGGTATCTGTAGCATGAACAAATTTATCTGGCATTATGAGGCCGACCGGCGGCGGTGTCAAATTGAATCACAGACAATCCATGCCCCGGCTTCCACCTGCTACCTTAAACTGCTTGTAATAGCAGCCTTGTTGTGCTATTTCTTGAGGCTAAAATACGATCAAAAATTGTGTATGTGGAGAAAAGCGCGGCGGAAATCTTTCATGGTTTGCCGCCACACTCCAACTAAATGGGGGACCACTTGAATCAGTTTTACAAAAATCTGGCGCTTTGGCTGGTAATCGGTCTGATGATGATACTGCTGTTCAACCTCTTCAACAAGCCGAAACAGGCCCATGACAAGTTGAGCTACAGTGAATTCATCACTGCGGTTGAGGGTGGGAAGGTCGGATCTGTTGTCATCCAGGGTAACGACATCATAGGCAAATACACCGACGGCAAGGAATTCACCACCTACCGGCCATCTGACGCCAAGGTCTCGGACCGTCTTCTGGAAAAAAAGGTAGCGGTTTCCGCCCAGCCCGAGGAAGAAAAGGTCTCCTGGTTCTCCATATTCATCTCCTGGTTCCCGCTTATACTGCTGGTCGGGGTCTGGATATTCTTCATGCGCCAGATGCAGTCGGGCGGAGGGAAGGCGATGTCATTCGGCAAGAGCCGCGCCAAGCTCCTGACCGAGACCCAGGGAAAGATAAACTTCGAGGATGTGGCAGGAATAGAGGAGGCCAAGGAGGAGTTGGAGGAGATCATCCAGTTCCTGAAAGAACCCAAAAAATTCACCAAGCTTGGCGGACGGATTCCGAAAGGGGTGCTTCTGATGGGGCCTCCCGGCACAGGCAAGACACTATTGGCCAGGGCCATTGCGGGTGAGGCGGGTGTGCCGTTTTTCTCCATTTCAGGTTCCGATTTCGTTGAAATGTTTGTAGGTGTAGGCGCCAGCCGAGTGCGCGACCTGTTCGTTCAAGGGAAGAAGAGCGCCCCCTGCATTATTTTCATCGATGAGATCGATGCGGTAGGTCGGCACCGCGGGGCGGGACTTGGCGGCGGGCATGACGAACGGGAGCAGACCCTCAACCAGTTGCTGGTGGAGATGGACGGTTTTGAATCCAACGAGGGAGTAATTCTGATCGCCGCCACCAACCGTCCGGATGTCCTTGATCCGGCGCTTTTGCGCCCCGGACGTTTTGACCGGCAGGTTGTGGTGCCGCGTCCCGACGTCAAGGGACGGGAGGCAATCCTCAAAGTCCACACCAAAAAGAGCCCTCTGTCCCCCGATGTCAATCTTGCGGTTATTGCCCGGGGCACCCCCGGTTTTTCTGGCGCCGACCTCTCCAACGTTGTTAATGAAGCTGCCCTCCTCGCCGCACGCAAGGAAAAAACTGCGGTTGACATGCAGGACTTCGACGACGCCAAGGACAAGGTCCTCATGGGGGTTGAACGGCGCAGCATGGTCATCTCCGAGGAGGAGAAAAAGAACACCGCCTATCATGAGGCGGGACATACCCTGGTGGCTAAGCTCATCCCAGGCACCGACCCGGTCCACAAGGTTTCGATTATCCCGCGAGGCCGGGCGCTCGGGGTCACCATGCAGCTTCCCACCGAAGACAAGCACAGCTATTCCCGTGAATCGCTCCTGAACCGTATTGCCGTTTTCATGGGTGGGCGGGCTGCGGAAGAGATCATCTTCAATTCCACGACTACGGGAGCGGGTAACGACATAGAGCGCGCAACGGAGATTGCCCGCAAGATGGTCTGCGAGTGGGGCATGAGCGAAAAACTTGGGCCGGTCTCCTTCGGTAAAAAGGATGAGCAGATATTTCTTGGCCGTGAAATGTCCACTCACAAGAACTATAGCGAGGCCACCGCTGTGGAGATCGACTCCGAGATCAGGCGGATAGTGGATGACAACTACGCCAGGGTTCGCCGGATGCTGACCGCAAACACGGATGTTCTCCACCGTTTGGCACGTGAGCTGATCGAGAAGGAAAACCTTTCCGGCGAAGAGGTTGACCGGATAATCCAGGGTGTGGAAGACGCAGAGGTGGAAATTTCCTCAACCGGGGGCACCCCCCCTTGACCTGTCCGGCCACCGATTCTTCCACTGTCTGGAAGCTGGCCCACCGGGAACTTGACCTTGCCCGCCGTCCATGCATCATGGGAATCTTGAATGTCACGCCCGACTCCTTTTCAGACGGCAACCGCTTCTCCGAAGTAAACGACGCTGTAGCGCGGGCGCTGGAGATGGAGGCGGAAGGGGCGGACATCATCGATATCGGCGGCGAAAGCACCCGGCCAAATGCTACGCCGGTCCTGCCCGATGAGGAACTCGCTCGCCTGCTCCCCGTCATCGACAAGCTGGCCGGGCGGCTTTCCGTTCCCATTTCCATAGATACTTACAAGTCCGTGGTGGCCGGGGAGTCTCTCCGGGCCGGAGCGGAGATCGTTAACGACATCAGCGCCCTCGGCTTTGACCCCCGGATGGCGGCGGTCGTAGCGGCAGCTGAGGCCGGTGTGGTTCTGATGCATACCCGCGGCAGGCCCGATGAGATGCAGAAGGACACAAGTTATGGCTGCATCGTCACAGAAGTCACGGCTTCACTTCGCAGGTCACTCGAATCGGCCAGGAACGCTGGTATTGCGTTGGAGAGGATTGTCATCGATCCCGGGATCGGCTTCGGTAAAAGCGTAAAGGGCAATCTGGATATCATCCGCCGTTTGGCCGAGTTTGCCGTACTGGGGCGCCCTATAATGGTCGGCCCTTCGCGCAAGGCTTTCATAGGCACCGTTCTGGGACGGGAGGTGAACGACAGGCTATTCGGCACCGCTGCCGCCGTGGTAGTCGCCCTTGCCAATGGCGCTTCGTTGTTCAGGGTTCATGACGTTAAAGAAATGCGGGATCTGCTGAACATGGCGCAGACGCTCCTCATACCCGCCGTTACATCCATTTAGCGATTTGGTGGGCAATACATCCTGCCCACACTACCGAAAGATTCTATCGGGCACACATATTTTTCAGCAAAAAGAGAATTGGCCCCTACCCGCCCAAACCACGGTGTATCCGATGACTGAGATGCTCCATAACTACGGATGGCTGCGAAACGTGCTGGATATATTCGTGGTGACCATCATCATCTACCGGCTCCTCCTGCTCCTCAAGGGAACCACGGCTGCCCGGCTGACCGTCTTTCTGTCACTTCTCTTCATATGTCATCTATTCTCCCGCTACGCAGGCTTTCAAACGGTATACTGGCTTCTCGACAATTTGCTCGGCTCCCTGATACTGGTTCTCATCATCATTTTCCAGCATGATATCCGGCGGGCGCTGCTCTCCATGAGTAACTTCCGCTTCAGTAAACGTAATGTCCAGGAAAAGACCGGCGAGATAATCGAAGAGCTGGTAATGGCGTCCGAATCGCTGGTCAGCCGGAAGATCGGCGCCCTGATTGTGATAGAACGAGAGACGCCGCTCGATCACTTTCTGGCAGTCGGAACGGAGATCGACGCCAAGGTGACCAGCGAGATTATTTCTTCAATCTTTCTCCCCTACTCGCCAATTCATGACGGTGCGGTCATTATACAGAAGGGAAAACTAACGCGGGCCGGCTGTTTTCTTCCCCTGACCCAGAACCCCGAAGTCAGCAAAACGCTTGGGACAAGACATCGCGCAGCCATCGGCCTTGCCGAGGTTTCCGATGCAGTGGTCATAGTGGTTTCAGAAGAGAACAGCAAGATTTCTGTAGCGATCGGCGGACGGATTACCCGCGACCTTGAACCGGGCACACTGCGTAAGGTTTTAACGCGCTTGCTGGAACAACGGTGGCGTCAATGAGCATCAGAAAAAAAGTGATCGAAAATCTCGGGCTTAAAGGTCTGGCGCTCCTGCTTGCGACGATTTTATGGTTGTTCGTTGTCTCTGCGCAGGAGGGAGAAATTGAGCTGATGGTGCCCGTCAAGGTAGAAAATCTGTCGCCGTCTCTCACTCTTGCCTACGGACCGCCGGATATGGTCGATGTTAGGATCTCCGGGCCACGACTGTTTATAATGAAGGTTAGTTCTAAACGTCTGGTTATTCCCCTAGACCTGAGAAATATCGGCGCCGGTACGGTGCTCTTTTCCAGTCTGGATAAGGCGCTGAAGCTGCCGGACGGCGTAAGGGCGACACGTATTCACCCTTCCGAAATTCAACTGAGAATCGTCAAAGGGTACTAGACTTACAGGAGCGGACAATGAGAAAACTATTTGGAACCGATGGGGTGCGAGGAGTGGCGAATGTTTATCCCATTACCACTGAAATGGCCATGCAGATCGGCAGGGCTGCGGCCTGCATATTCAGGAACGGTTCACGTCGCCACCGTATCGTGATCGGCAAGGACACCAGGCTGTCCGGGTACATGATTGAGCATGCCCTGTCTGCGGGGATATGCTCCATGGGGGTGGATGTGCTGCTGGTCGGCCCGCTTCCCACGCCGGGGATTGCCAATATAACGTCGTCCATGCGCGCCGACGCTGGGGTGGTTATCTCCGCCTCCCATAATCCGTTCCAGGACAACGGCATCAAGTTCTTCTGCCGTGACGGTTTCAAGCTCCCGGATGATATGGAAATGAAGATCGAAGAGTTGATCTTCTCCAAGGAGATGGACTCTTCCCGTCCGATAGCCAACGACGTAGGCAAAATATACCGGATCGACGACGCGGCAGGCCGATATGTGGTCTTTATCAAGAGCACATTTCCAAAAGAGCTTGACCTGAGCGGGCTTAAAATCGTGCTCGACTGCGCCAACGGAGCCGCTTACAAGGTTGCGCCGACGGTCCTGGAGGAATTGGGAGCGGAGGTGATACCCCTAGGAGTGAAGCCGAATGGCACCAACATCAACGACGGCTGCGGTTCCCTCCACCCGGAGGTTATCAGCGAAGCGGTAAGGGAGCACAGGGCCGACCTTGGAATAGCCCTGGACGGAGATGCAGACCGGGTCATCTTCGTAGATGAATTCGGCAAGGAGGTTGATGGCGACCAGATCATGGCGATCTGCGCCACCTACATGCTGCGTCACAAAAAGCTGCGCAAGAAGACCCTGGTCGCCACAGTCATGAGCAACATGGGGCTGGATATTTCATTAAAGAAGGCCGGAGGCAAGATTATAAAGACCGCGGTCGGCGACCGCTACGTGGTCGAAGAGATGCGCAGGGGGGGGTACAACCTTGGGGGAGAGCAGTCTGGACACATGATTTTCCTTGACCACAACACCACCGGCGACGGCATGCTTTCTGCCCTACAACTGCTTGCCATAATGCGCCGAACCAACCGGACCCTTGCGGAGCTGGCTCAAGTTATGATCCCGCTTCCCCAGGTGCTGCTGAACGTACGGGTGGCCGAAAAGCGGGATATCACAACGATTCCGGCAATTGTGGCCAGCATTCGCTCCGTAGAGGAAGATCTCAGGGACGAAGGGCGCATCCTCATCCGCTATTCTGGCACCGAGCCGCTCTTGAGGATCATGCTGGAAGGGGAGGACATACGCCGGATTACCGACTCGGCCAATGAGATCGCCGATCTGGTGAAGAAACACTTGGGAGGTCAGTGAAGATGGCAAAGCTGGGGGTTAACATAGACCATATCGCCACTATCCGCCAGGCACGGGGGGGAACGGAGCCCGATCCGGTGGCTGCCGCCGCCATTGCCGAGCTTG
>JBAQKZ010000223.1:0-15304 GCA_049301475.1 Geobacteraceae bacterium
CGACAATGTGGCCGTAACAGTAAACCTTATTACCCCTATCGCCATGGACGAGGGGCTGCGCTTTGCGATTCGCGAAGGCGGACGGACTGTGGGCGCCGGTGTGGTCAGCTCGATTATCGAATAAACATATTTTGCAGGCGCGGGCATCAAATCCGCACCTACGGTCCCGTCTATAAAGGAATAGAGAAATGAGAGATATCGTCACGCTTGCCTGCACCGAGTGCAAGCAGAGAAACTATACCACCACGAAGAATAAGAAAACCACTTCCCAGAAGCTGGAGTTCAAAAAATACTGCCGTTTCTGCCGAGTTCACACTCCTCACAAGGAAACCAAGTAAAAGGGACACTGGGTACGTGTTGTAGATGGCTCCTTGCTTGTAGGCCAGTAGCTCTAACGGCTAGAGCACCGGTCTCCAAAACCGGGTGTTGGGGGTTCGAATCCCTCCTGGCCTGCCATTTATAAATCACATCAACCGACTTGGAGGTACGACCGGTGCTGACAAAAGCCAAGAATTTCGTGGATGAAGTCAAGATCGAACTGGTCAAGGTAACCTGGCCTACACGGAAGGAAACCATAGCCACCACATGGGTGGTGGTTGTGATCATCTTTCTGATTTCTCTTTATCTGGGCGCATGTGACGTCGTGCTTGCGAAGCTTATGCGTTTTGTACTGCGCTAGGGGAACTATATGGCAATGCGGTGGTACGGCGTTCACACATATTCCGGCTTTGAGAACAAGGTTCGGCTTTCTCTCCAGGAGAGAGTTAAAAACCTGGGGCTGGAAGAGCTGTTCGGAGAGATACTGATCCCTTGCGAAACCGTGGTGGAGCTTAAAAAAGGGGAGAGGCGCACTTCCTCGCGGAAGTTTTTCCCAGGCTATATTCTGCTCAACATGGAGCTAAATGACGAGACTTGGCATGCGGTAAAGGAAACCTCGAAGGTGACCGGTTTCGTTGGCGGCAACAACCCTTTTCCCATCCCCGACGAGGAGATTGGGAAAATAACCCGCCGGATAGAGGAAGGCGCTGAGAAGCCCCGGCCCAAGGTGCTCTTTGAAGTTGGGGAGACGGTGCGGGTTATAGACGGTCCATTCCTCAACTTTTCCGGCGTGGTCGAAGACGTTAAGCCGGAGAAGGGTAAACTCAGGGTCATGGTCAGCATCTTCGGCCGGGCCACGCCGGTGGAGCTAGAATTCATGCAGGTCGAAAAACAGTAGACACAAGGAGCTAAACGATGGCGAAAAAGATAACCGGATATATCAAACTGCAGATACCGGCAGGTAAAGCCAATCCGTCGCCGCCGATCGGTCCGGCGCTTGGGCAGCATGGCGTAAACATCATGGAGTTCTGCAAGGCGTTCAATGCCAAGACACAGGCTGATGAGGGGACCATCATTCCTGTCGTCATAACGGTGTATGCGGACCGGTCGTTTACTTACATAACCAAGACCCCTCCTGCGCCCATTTTAATCAAGAAGGCTGTAGGGATAGAAAGCGGTTCCGCCGTTCCTAACAAGAACAAGGTTGGCAAACTTACAAGGGACCAAGTAATGGAGATCGCCCAGAAGAAAATGGTCGATTTGAACGCGGCCACTCTGGAGGCCGCCATGAGAACCATTGAAGGGACAGCCCGCAGCATGGGCGTTGAAATTGAGATTTAAAGTAAAAGAGAGGTAAGAGAAATGCCCAAAATTGCCAAGAAACTGAACGAGGCTATGGCCAAGGTCGACAGAAACAGAAACTATCTCCTTAAAGAGGCCATAGAGATGGTAAAGACTGCCGCATACGCCAAGTTCGACGAAACTGTCGATCTGGTGGTGCGCCTCGGTGTGGACCCCCGTCATGCAGACCAGATGGTGCGCGGTGCGGTCGTACTCCCCAATGGTCTGGGCAAGGAGATAAAGGTGCTGGTTTTTGCCAAGGGGGAGAAAGAGAAAGAAGCCAGTGACGCTGGCGCCGACTACGTGGGCGCGGACGACCTGGTGGCTAGGATACAGGATGGGTGGTTCGACTTCGATACTGCCATCGCCACGCCGGACATGATGGGTGTGGTCGGCAAGATCGGCAAACTCCTTGGCCCCCGTGGGCTCATGCCGAACCCCAAGGTGGGAACCGTCACCTTCGATCTGAGCCGCGCGGTCAAGGAAGCCAAATCGGGCAAGATCGAGTTTCGTGTTGAGAAGGCCGGCATCATACATGCTCCTGTCGGCAAGGTTTCCTTTGATGGCGACAAGCTTGAGGAAAATCTGATGGCGCTTATTGACGCGCTGCTGAAAGCAAAGCCTTCGGCCGCCAAAGGGACTTACCTGAAAAAGATCAGCCTCTCATCCACCATGGGGCCAGGGGTAAAGATAGACGTTTCAGGTGTCATGGCACATCTTTAACTATATAGGGTTTCAAGCCAAAGTCACAGACAGCAGGCGCCGTTATATGGGTGTAACGGCTTAATAGATGTGAAGCCTGCCGAGACTTGGGGTCGTTGAAGGAATTGATAATTTCTTGCAGCTTCCTGACTTTGGCGGGGTGTTTACCCCAATTCCAAAAGAAAGGAGGAATGCGCTTGAATAAGGAAAACAAACAGCAGATCGTAGCGGAACTTCATGACAAGCTGCAACGGGCCCAGGCGGTTTTCCTTGCCGATTTCCGCGGCATGAGCGTGGGGAAGGCCACTGAACTCAGGAATGAGCTTCGTAAGGCCGCTGTTGAGTATAAGGTTGTGAAAAACACCCTGCTTGAACTGGCGTCCAGAAATACGGACAAGGCTTCGCTCGCCGCTCATTACGCAGGTCCCACAGCCATTGCGCTCAGCTACGACGATCCCGTGGCCGCAGCAAAGGTATTGTCCAGGTTTGCCAAGGAGCCTCAGAGCGCCTTCAAACTCAAGGCTGCTTTGTTGGCAGGCAAGGAGATCACGGTCAGCGACATCCAGGCGCTGGCTGATCTGCCGGGACGTGAGCAGTTGCTGGCCAAGTTGCTTGGCACTCTGCAGGCCCCTACGGTCGGATTTGTATGTGTGTTGGCCGCCTTGCCGGTCGGTTTTGTCCGCGCACTTGAGGCGATCAGAATTAAAAAAGAAGGTAATTAACCGCTAAATAACAAAATATCCTATGGAGGAATAGAAAAATGGCAATATCCAAAGCCGATGTGATCAGTTTTATTGAAAATATGACCGTACTTGAACTTGCTGAGTTAATTAAGGAGCTCGAGAATAAATTTGGCGTTTCCGCAGCCGCTCCAGCCGCCGCTGCTGCAGCCGCTCCGCTTGCCGCCACCGAGGCTGCTGAAGAGCAGACGGAATTTGATGTAATCCTCAAAGCCGCCGGCGCCAACAAGATTGGCGTTATCAAGGCTGTCCGCGCCCTCACCACCCTGGGCCTCAAGGAAGCCAAGGACTTGGTGGACGGCGCTCCACAGCCGGTAAAGTCCGCGGTTTCCAAGGCTGAAGCAGAAGAAGCAAAGAAACAGCTCGTTGAAGCTGGCGCTGAAGTAGAAGTTAAATAACAGTCGCCGCGCCCATAAGTAATCTAGCCAAGGTCGCCAGGCGCGGCCTTGGCTGTTCTATTTTGTTTGCGAAGCCATCATAGTCGCCGCCGGTCTTTATAAATAAAGCAAAGAAATCCAAGTGGTTGAAGGTCTATCAGACATTCACCAAAGGAGAATATATGGCTTATTCAATTGCGAATAACCCCCTTTTGCGAAAGAACTTCACCAAGATCAAGAAGGTCATCGACATCCCCAACCTGATCGATATCCAGAAAAATTCCTACAAAAGATTCCTACAGATCGACGTGCCTGCTGAAGCGAGAAAATTTTCCGGGCTGGAGGCCGTCTTCAGGAGCGTTTTCCCGATTCGTGACTTCAGTGAAACTGCCTCGCTGGAGTATGTTTCCTACTCTCTCGGCACACCCAAGTACGATGTGGATGAATGCCATCAGAGAGGTATGACGTTTGCCGCGCCGATGAAGGTCAAGGTGCGGCTGGTAGTGTGGGATAGCAACAAGGAAACCGGCGTCCGGTCGATCCGGGATATCAAGGAGCAGGAGGTATACTTCGGCGAAATACCCCTCATGACGGAAAACGGCACGTTCATCATAAACGGCACGGAGAGGGTTATAGTCAGTCAGTTGCACCGTTCCCCAGGCGTGTTCTTCGACCACGACAAGGGGAAGACACATTCCAGCGGCAAGGTGCTCTATTCCGCGAGGGTAATTCCGTATCGAGGCTCATGGCTTGACTTTGAATTCGATCATAAGGACATACTCTATGTCCGCATAGACCGGCGTCGTAAAATGCCTGCCACAGTCCTCCTGAAGGCTCTGAACTATTCCACCGACGCGCTCCTCAATTACTTCTACAAAAGCGAGGAGATATTCTTTGAGGGTGAGAAGCTGACGAAGATTGCCGACCCGGAACTGCTTATAAACCAGAAGGCGGTTTCGGACATTGTCGCACCCGACACAGGCGAAGTACTGATAAAGGCCAATCGCAAGTTTACAAAGGCGGCTATTCGCAAGATGGCTGAGCATGGCATAAAATATATCCCTATTTCCGTGGAAGACGTGACCGGTAAGTTTTCCTCCCACGATATTATTGATCCTGCTACCGGTGAGGTACTGGTTGAGTGCAACGACGAAATCACCCAGATCAAGCTTGACGAGGTCAAGTCTCGCGGGATCACCTCGCTAAAGGTCCTGTTTATCGACAACCTCCACGCAACATCTTCGTTGCGTGACACGCTTATGATAGACAAAATGTCTTCCACCGACGATGCGCTCATCGAGATATATAGGCGCCTCCGCCCAGGCGACCCCCCGACGCTGAAAAGCGCCCTGGTTCTGTTCGAGAACCTGTTTTTCAATGCCGAACGTTATGACCTGTCAGCGGTCGGTCGCCTGAAGCTCAACTATAAGCTTGGCCTGAACGTCCCTCTTGATTGTCAGACCCTTACCAAGGAAGATGTGCTCGATGTTGTGCGTTACCTGATCGACCTGAAGAACGGCAAGGGGAGTATTGATGACATTGACCACCTTGGTAACCGCCGTGTGCGTGCGGTAGGCGAACTTTTGGAGAACCAGTACCGGATCGGCCTGGTTCGCATGGAACGGGCGATTAAGGAGAGGATGAGCTTGCAGGAGGTGGAGAACCTCATGCCACACGACCTCATCAATTCTAAACCGGTTTCGGCGGTGGTCAAGGAGTTTTTCGGCTCATCCCAGCTTTCACAGTTTATGGACCAGACAAATCCGCTCTCGGAGGTTACCCACAAGCGGCGTCTTTCGGCTCTGGGACCGGGCGGCCTCACCCGCGAACGGGCCGGCTTCGAGGTGCGCGACGTTCACCCGACACACTACGGGCGTGTATGCCCCATTGAGACCCCTGAAGGTCCCAACATCGGTCTCATTGCATCGCTCTCCACCTATGCGCGGATCAATGAACACGGGTTCGTGGAAACCCCTTACCGGATTGTTCAGGAAGGTAAGGTGACAAACGAAGTCCGGTTCTTCTCGGCGCTCGAGGAGGAAGGGCACGCCATTGCTCAGGCCAATGCCAAGATAGACAAGGATGGCCGTTTCACGGCCGACTACATTTCCGCCCGCAAGGGAGGGGAGTTCGTCCTTGTCGGTCGCGATGAACTGGAACTTATGGATGTGGCGCCGATGCAGCTCGTTTCCGTGGCCGCCTCTCTCATCCCGTTTCTTGAGAACGATGACGCCAACCGTGCCCTCATGGGCTCCAACATGCAACGCCAGGCAGTCCCCCTGCTCCGGGCTGATTCGCCGCTGGTAGGGACCGGCATGGAGCGGGTGGTGGCCAGGGATTCGGGCGTATCAGTGGTGGCGCGCCACAACGGCGTGGTCGAGTCGGTGGACGCTTCCCGCATCGTGGTAAAAATCGACGAGGACGAGTACGACGAGACAGGCACCGGCGTCGATATCTACAACCTTATAAAGTTCGCCCGTTCCAATCAGAATACCTGCATCAACCAGCGACCGGTGGTGAAGGTCGGTGACCATGTAAAGCGGACAGACGTCATTGCCGACGGACCGTCCACCGACATGGGGGAACTTGCGCTCGGCCAGAACGTCATGGTAGCCTTTATGCCTTGGGGCGGCTACAACTTCGAGGACTCTATTCTCATCTCAGAGAAACTTGTAAAGGATGACCGCTACACCTCGATCCACATTGAGGAGTTTGAGTGCGTATCCCGTGACACCAAGTTAGGCAAGGAAGAGATTACCTCCGACATTCCCAACCTAGGCGAAGAGACCCTCAAAGACCTTGACGAGTCGGGTATCATCCGGATAGGCGCCGAGGTCAAGCCGGGCGACATCCTGGTGGGGAAGATCACCCCAAAAGGAGAAACCCAGCTCTCTCCTGAGGAGAAACTGTTGCGCGCCATATTCGGCGAGAAGGCCGGCGACGTGCGGGATACATCGTTACGCGTTCCTCCGGGGGTGGAGGGGACCGTGATCGGAGCAAAGATATTCTCCCGCAAAGGCTCGGACAAGGACATTCGCACCGAAATTATCGAAAAGGCTGATGAAGAAAAGCTCCGCAAGGATGAACAGGACGAGATTCTCATCATTCGTAATTCGGCAGTCGGCAAGCTGAAGAAGCTACTTGTCGGCAAGATCACGGCGGTAAGCATCGAAGCGAAAGACGGGAAGATACTGATTGCAAAGGGGAAGAAGATCACCGGCGAAGTATTGTCGGGCATGTCGCTCGAAAAGTGGGGTGATATCTCCGTGGCCGACGATGAGACGGTTGAAGAGAAGGTCGCCGAGATACTCGACAGGCTTAATCAGCAGATTCATCTTATTAAAGAAGTTTTTGACGACAAGGTACAGAAGCTTAAGAGGGGTGATGACCTCCCTCCCGGTGTTATCAAGATGGTCAAGGTGTATATTGCCATCAAGCGCAAACTGCAGGTAGGGGACAAGATGGCCGGACGCCACGGGAATAAGGGGGTCGTTTCGCGGATTCTCCCCGAGGAGGACATGCCGTACATGGAAGACGGTCGCCCGGTGGAGATCGTGCTCAACCCGCTTGGCGTACCATCCCGTATGAACGTAGGACAGATACTTGAGACACACCTTGGGTGGGCAGCTGCGGGGATCGGCCGGAAGGTCGAAGAGTTCCTCGCCAAAAATTCCCCGGCCGACAATGTCAAGAAGTTCCTGAAGGATGTTTATGGTGACAAAGCGATGAACAAGTTCCTTGACTCCCTGGAGGAGGAGGAGCTTTTAAAGGTGGCTAAACGCCTGCAACGCGGTGTGCCTATGGCTTCCCCTGTTTTCGAGGGCGCTACCGAAGCGCAGATTCAGGACATCTTTAAAATGGCCGGTCTTTCCAGCACCGGCCAGGTGACACTTTACGACGGAAGGACCGGCGTACCGTTCGATCATCAGGTTACTGTCGGAGTAATGTATGTCCTGAAACTCCATCACCTGGTCGATGACAAAATACATGCCCGTTCCATTGGCCCGTACAGTCTGGTTACTCAACAACCGCTGGGGGGAAAGGCGCAGTTTGGAGGACAGCGACTCGGCGAGATGGAAGTATGGGCAATGGAGGCGTACGGCGCTGCTTATGCGCTCCAGGAATTCCTTACCGTAAAGTCCGACGACGTCTCCGGCCGCACCCGTATGTACGAAGCCATCGTCAAAGGGAAACATACCCTGGAGCCAGGTCTTCCGGAGTCGTTCAACGTCCTTATCAAGGAACTCCAGTCGCTTTGCCTGGATGTGGAGTTGCTTGAAGGGGATGAGGATTAGCGGCTTTCTGCGTGGATATATTTGGATATGTTTGCGCAAATAATTGTGGTGACAGTAAATGCGCCCAGATCGTAACCATTTACTCCTAACGAAGAGGAGGAACATATTTTGGACGAAACATTCAATTTTTTTGAGAAGCCCAAGGATCCGTTACACTTTTCCGCAATAAAGATATCCATATCCTCTCCGGAAAAAATTCGTGAACGCTCGTTCGGCGAAGTTAAGAAGCCGGAGACAATTAACTACCGGACTTTCAAGCCGGAGCGTGACGGCCTTTTCTGCGCAAAGATATTCGGCCCCACCAAGGACTACGAGTGCAACTGCGGCAAGTACAAGAGGATGAAGCATCGCGGCATAGTCTGCGAAAAGTGCGGAGTTGAAGTCATTCCATCCAAGGTCCGCCGTGAAAGACTCGGCCATATAGACCTGGCCACCCCGGTGGCCCATATCTGGTTCCTTAAGTCGCTACCTTCACGGATCGGCAACCTTCTCGACATCACACTCAAGGATCTGGAGAAGGTGCTCTACTTCGAGGCCTACGTGGTGACCGATCCGAAGAACACCGGTATGAGTATTGGCGATGTCTTCTCCGAGGATCAATACCAGAAGGCCATGGAAGAGCATGGACGGCAGTTCGAGGCAGGCATGGGCGCGGCTGCGATCAGGGAGGTCCTGAAGAGCCTCGAATTGGACAAGCTGGCGGATCAATTGCGGTCCGAGATGCTTGAGGCCACGAGCGAGGCCAAGCGGAAGAAGACCGCCAAGCGGCTCAAGGTGGTTGAGGCATTCAAGACTTCAGGAAACAAGCCGGAATGGATGATCCTTGAGTGCATCCCGGTACTGCCGCCGGAATTGCGTCCCTTGGTGCCCCTGGACGGCGGGCGGTTCGCAACTTCCGATCTGAATGACCTGTACCGGCGCGTGATTAACCGCAACAATCGCTTGAAACGTCTTATGGAGCTACAGGCCCCGGAGGTTATCATACGTAATGAGAAGCGGATGCTTCAGGAGGCTGTTGACGCGCTGTTCGACAACGGTCGCCGTGGCCGCGCCATCGCCGGGCCCAACAAGCGACCCCTCAAATCCCTCTCCGATATGCTCAAGGGGAAATCGGGGCGCTTCCGCCAGAACCTGCTCGGCAAGAGGGTTGACTACTCCGGTCGGTCGGTTATCGTCGTTGGACCGGAACTTCGCCTGCACCAGTGCGGCCTCCCCAAAAAGATGGCCCTGGAGCTGTTCAAGCCGTTTATCTATAACAAGCTTGAGGAGAAGGGGTACGTCACCACAATCAAGAGCGCCAAGAAAATGGTGGAGAAGGAGCGCCCGGAGGTGTGGGACGTGCTCGAAGAGGTGATAAAGGAACATCCGGTTATGCTGAACCGTGCGCCGACCCTCCACCGATTAGGCATTCAGGCGTTCGAGCCGGTACTGATAGAGGGGAAGGCGATTCAGCTCCACCCCCTGGTTTGCACCGCCTTCAACGCCGACTTCGACGGCGACCAGATGGCTGTCCATCTGCCACTCTCGATAGAGAGCCAGGTGGAGGCGCGGGTACTCATGATGAGTACCAACAACATTCTCTCGCCGGCGCATGGCAAGCCGATCATTGTGCCGTCTCAGGATATGGTGCTGGGTATCTATTACATGACGCGCGAAAAGTTTTTCGCAAAGGGTGAAGGAAAGATAATGGCTTCGCCGGATGAGGCGCGCATAGCGTTTGACGCCGGTGAGATTGAGCTGCAGGCCCGCATCAAGGTCAGGATGAAGAATCTCCCCACCGATGAGAAACCGCAGATCGTGGAAACCGTTACCGGTCGGATACTTCTTCGCGAGATACTCCCGGAGATGGTGCCGTTCGCCACTATAAACAAAGTTATGACCAAGAAGGAGCTTTCCAATCTCGTGGATGTCTGCTACCGGGTGGCTGGCAACAAGGAGACTGTAATCCTGGCGGACAAGCTGAAGGAAATAGGCTTTCGTTACGCGGCGCTCGCCGGTATCTCCATCAGCATCAACGACATGGTCATACCCGAAGGTAAGGCGGCCATCACAGAGCGTGCCACGGAGGAGGTCAAGGAGATACAGAACCAGTACACAGAGGGTCTTATTACTGACGGCGAGCGCTACAACAAGGTCATCGACATCTGGGCCAAAGCGACGGAAGAAATCGCCAAGGAGATGCTGGACAACCTCTCACGTGATACGGTTATTTCTCCGGACGGTAAGGAGGTCAAGGTACCGTCGTTTAATGCCATCCATATGATGGCCGACTCAGGCTCAAGGGGTTCCGCCCAGCAAATCCGTCAGTTGGCCGGAATGAGGGGACTTATGGCCAAGCCGTCGGGCGAAATCATTGAGACCCCTATCACCGCTAATTTCCGTGAGGGATTGACGGTTCTCCAGTACTTCATCTCAACCCACGGTGCCCGCAAGGGTCTGGCCGACACTGCGCTCAAGACAGCCAACTCCGGCTACCTTACCCGCAGGCTGGTGGATGTGGCCCAGGATGCCATCATCAACGAGCCGGACTGCGGCACATTAGACGGCCTGATGGTTACCTCGCTTACTGAGGGGGGTGAGATCATCGAGCACATTGGGGACCGGATACTTGGGCGCGTGGCTTTGGATGACATTCTTGATCCGGTTACCGGCGAAGTGCTGGTGTCCGCCAATGACGAGATCGACGAAGCCCACGTCAAACGGATTGAGGACGCCGGTCTGGAGAAGGTGAAGATACGTTCGGTGCTTACCTGCCAGAGCCGTCGCGGCATCTGCGCCATGTGTTATGGCCGTGACCTGGCCCGCGGCCACCTGGTCAACATGGGTGAGGCGGTCGGTGTCATTGCCGCCCAGTCCATCGGTGAGCCGGGCACCCAGTTGACCATGCGCACCTTCCATATCGGCGGCACCGCTTCCCGTCGTGCCGAGCAGACCTCTCTGGAGGCCCGCAATGAAGGGCGGATCAGGTTAATCAATATTAACAGCGTTATCAATGCGGATGGCCATCATATCGTCATGAACCGCAACGGCGAGTTGGCTGTTGTGGACGAGACCGGCCGCGAGCGGGAACGCTACGCTATTGTTTACGGCGCCATGCTCAAGGTTAAACCGGACCAACTGGTCAAACCTACTGAAACCCTGGCTGAGTGGGATCCCTACACCATGCCCATCCTTACTGAAGCCTCTGGCAAGATCAAGTTTGGGGACATCATCGAAGGGGTCACCATGGAGGAACAGGTGGATGAGGTTACCGGACTCTCTCGCAAGGTCATCATAGAGTCACGCGACCAGGACAAGCGTCCGCGCATTACCATAAAGGATGAATCAGGCAAGACTATGAAGATTGGTGACAGTACGGTCGGGCGCTACTTTCTGCCGGTCGGGGCCAATATCTCGGTGCAGGAAGACGTTCATGTCAACGCCGGTGATATTATCGCCAAGATCCCGCGGGAAACCACCAAGACCAAGGACATCACCGGCGGTTTGCCGAGGGTCGCCGAGCTCTTCGAGGCGCGCAAGCCCAAGGACTACGCAGTGATTACGGAAATCGACGGCCTGGTCTCCTATGGCAAGGACGCCAAGGGGAAGCGCAAGGTTATAGTAACTCCTGAAATGGGAGAACAGAAGGAATACCTGATACCCAAAGGCAAGCACATAAGTGTACATGAAGGGGATTATGTGCGCGCCGGCGAGGCGCTAATGGACGGTTCCTCCAACCCTCACGACATCCTGAGGGTACTGGGTCGGAAGGAATTGGCCAAGTATCTGGTGGACGAGGTACAGGAGGTCTACCGGCTTCAGGGGGTCAAGATCAACGACAAACACATTGAGACCATTGTCCGGCAGATGCTCCGGAGGGTTCGGATAAAGGAAGTAGGCGATACCAACCTGCTTGTGGACGATCAACTGGAGCGCTACTTGTTCGAGGATGAAAACGAACGTGTGCTTGCCAAAGGCGACCGACCGGCTACTGCCGAGCCTCTGCTTCTTGGGATCACCAAGGCGTCGCTATCCACAGAGTCGTTCATCTCCGCCGCTTCCTTTCAGGAGACCACAAAGGTCTTGACACAGGCGGCTATCGAAGGTAAAGTCGACGGTCTGCACGGCCTCAAGGAGAATGTAATCATGGGCCGTCTCATACCTGCCGGGACCGGGCTTGCCCGCTATCGGAACATGAAGCTACAGGTGGAGGAGCCGGAGAAAGTCGCATCGAAAACGGAAGATGTTGAGGATGAGCAGGGAGAAATGGCTGTAGCGGGCTGAAAACGAGAGCGACGCTAAATTTGGAATGTTGAAAAAAAGCTTGACAGAGTGAACATTAATTGATACTTTTATCGCTTCCGCAGTGGGTTCGCCCCCTGAATTTAGTTGTTTGTGGGAGAAAGATCGCATGCCTACTATTAATCAGTTGATTCGCATAGGGAGAGAGAGCAAAAAGGGAAAATCATCTGCCCCGGCTCTCAAATCCTGTCCGCAGAAAAGAGGGGTTTGCACCAGGGTCTACACAACCACCCCGAAGAAGCCGAACTCGGCGCTACGCAAGGTTGCTAGGGTGCGTCTCACCAACGGGCTGGAGGTTACCTCCTATATCCCGGGCGTTGGCCACAATCTTCAGGAGCACTCGGTGGTGCTGATCAGGGGGGGAAGGGTCAAGGACCTGCCTGGCGTAAGGTACCACATAGTGCGCGGTACACTTGATTCGGTCGGCGTCAAGGACAGGAAGAAGAGCCGTTCCAAGTATGGCGCAAAAAGGCCCAAGTAATAAACGTAATAAGAGTTTTTAACACGAGAGGTCGATATGCCCAGAAGAAGGGAAGTAGCCAAGCGAATTATACTGCCCGATCCGAAGTACAACGATAGGGTGATTGCCAAGCTGGTTAACATCATGATGCAGGACGGCAAGAAGAGTACTGCGGAGCGGGCATTATACAATGCGCTTGATCTGGTCGCCCAGCGCGCCGGTGAAGAGGCGGTCAAGGTGCTGAAGAAGTCGCTTGACAATATAAGACCCATGCTTGAGGTCAAGTCAAGGCGGGTTGGTGGTTCGACTTACCAGGTGCCTGTTGAGGTCAGGCCCGAGCGACGCACGTCGCTTGCCATGCGCTGGCTTATCAAATATTCGGTTGCGCGTTCTGAAAAGACCATGACAGACAAACTGGCGGGCGAGATACTGGACGCTTACAACAACCGTGGATCCGCTGTGAAGAAACGCGAAGAAACGCATAAAATGGCCGAGGCAAACCGGGCTTTCGCTCACTACCGCTGGTAGTTCAGATAGATACGTTTAAGGAGTTTTTGTGGCACGTTTAGTACCCCTGGAAAGGACCCGCAATATAGGAATAATGGCGCACATTGACGCGGGGAAGACAACTACCACCGAGCGCGTCCTTTATTATACCGGGGTTTCTCATAAGATAGGCGAAGTACACGATGGCACCGCCACCATGGACTGGATGGCCCAGGAGCAGGAGCGTGGCATCACCATAACGTCGGCCGCCACTACTTGTCACTGGAGAGACCACCGTATCAATATCATAGATACGCCTGGCCACGTCGATTTCACCATTGAAGTGGAGCGCTCATTGCGCGTTTTGGATGGGGCGGTTGCGGTGTTCTGTTCGGTAGGCGGCGTGGAGCCACAGTCCGAAACCGTATGGCGGCAGGCCGACAAGTATAAAGTACCACGGATTGCCTTTATCAACAAAATGGACAGGGTGGGCGCTGATTTTTCCCGCGGCGTGTCCATGATTAAGGACCGGCTCAAGGCTAACGCGTTGCCGATTCAGCTCCCTGTGGGGGCCGAAGAAAAATTCAGAGGCGTTATTGATCTTGTGGAGATGAAGGCGATTATCTGGGACGAAGAATCCTTGGGGGCCAAGTATCATGAAGAGGATATTCCGGCTGATCTTCTGGAGACAGCCAGGGAGCATCGGGAGAAGATGATAGAAGAGATTTCCAGCCATGACGATGTTCTCATGGAGAAATATCTTGCCGGGGAGCCGTTGACCAGTGAAGAAATCATGGCAGCCATTCGCAAGGCGACTATCGATATAAAAATATTTCCCGTTATCTGTGGGTCCGCATTCAAGAACAAAGGCGTTCAGAATCTGCTTGATGCAGTCATAGAGTATCTTCCGTCTCCGCTCGACATCCCTTCCATCAAGGGGGTTGTTGCTGACAGCGACATTGAGGTTGAGCGCAAGGCATCGGATACTGAGCCGTTCGCAGCGCTTGCATTCAAAATAATGACGGACCCTTTCGTAGGCCAACTCTGCTTTTTCAGGGTCTACTCCGGCGTGCTTAACGCCGGATCCTATGTGTACAACTCTACCAAGGGGAAAAAGGAGCGAGTCGGTCGCCTTTTGAAGATGCACGCCAACAAGCGTGAAGAGATAAAAGACGTGTATGCCGGCGACATAGCCGCTGCGGTCGGACTTAAATATACAACTACCGGTGACACTCTCTGTCCGGAAGATAGTCCGGTAATTCTGGAATCTATTGACTTTCCCGACCCGGTTATCTCGATTGCGATCGAACCGAAGACCAAGGCCGACCAGGAAAAGCTTGGCGCTAGTCTGGCCAAGCTTGCCAGCGAGGATCCATCCTTTCGTGTCAAAACCGACGAAGAAACTGGCCAGACGATCATTTCCGGCATGGGTGAACTCCATCTGGAGATTATTGTTGACAGGTTGATGAGAGAGTTCAAGGTAGACGCGAACGTTGGCAAGCCTCAGGTTGCTTACCGTGAGACCATCACAAAAAAGGTCAGGGTGGAAGGGAAGTTTGTGCGTCAGTCAGGTGGTCGTGGTCAGTACGGTCATGTCTGGCTTGAGATCGAACCCCAGGAGCCCGGGAAAGACTATGAGTTCGTTGATGCCATCAAAGGCGGAGTTGTTCCACGTGAATACATTCCGGCTGTCAATAAAGGGATTATTGAGGCAATGGACACCGGTGTTCTGGCCGGCTTTCCCGTGGTTGACTTGAAGGTCTCCCTAGTGGACGGTTCCTATCATGAAGTGGACTCATCGGAGATGGCCTTCAAGATCGCCGGATCCATTGGCTTCAAGGATGGGTGCGCCAAGGCTGGTCCTGTCCTCTTGGAGCCGATCATGTCGGTGGAGGTAGTGGTGCCCGAGGAATACATGGGTGATGTCATCGGCGATCTTAACTCCCGGCGTGGTCGCATTATGGGGATGGAGAGCCGGGCCGGCGCGCAGGTGGTGAGCGCAATGGTGCCATTGGCCCAGATGTTTGGCTATGCTACTGATGTACGCTCCTCTACTCAGGGCCGCGCCACCTATACCATGACGTTTGACCACTACGAGCAGGTTCCGAAGTCGGTATCCGAAGAGATAATCGCAAAAGTAAAGGGATAAAAAGAATTCCTACTGAAGGAGGATTCCTAGATGGCAAAGGCAAAGTTTCAGAGGACCAAACCGCACGTAAACATAGGGACGATCGGGCACGTAGACCACGGCAAGACGACATTGACCGCAGCGATCACCAAGGTACTTGCTGGGCGTGGCCAGGC
>JBAQKZ010000224.1:0-5058 GCA_049301475.1 Geobacteraceae bacterium
GGCCTGTCATGGAATAAGTGTCACAATTAGGCGCTCAGATTCAGGTTGGATTTGGTCGAGCTGATTGAGCAAAACCGCAGACGTAGCAGTGCTACGTTGAGGATTTTGCGATTGAAGTTCGGCCAAAAACGGCCTGAAGATGAGATGCATAATGTTATAGTTATTCCGTGACAGGCCCATAGGCGCCGTCTGCTCATCATCTTGCGCTGGCAGTCGCGCAGGAGTCTGCAAAATCTTTTAACCGTGAGGTAACGATGAAAACGTTGTACAGAATTTCGCTCTTTGCCGTCTCTTTCTTCTTCATCACAACCGTCGGGCACTCCGCAGGGCTTGATGATAAAGTCAGGGAATACACGATGAAGAACGGCATGAAGCTTCTTCTGGTTGAGCGGCACACCTCACCGACCATCGCGGCCTGGATCCGCTTCAAGGTTGGAAGCGTAGACGAGCGGAGCGACGAACGGGGCATCGCACACCTCCTTGAGCACATGCTTTTCAAGGGGACAAAGACCCTTGGTACGCGGGATTACGTTGCCGAAAAACCGCTTTTGGACCGGATCGAAGCCACCGCTCAACTCCTCATCGCTGAAAAGGTGAAACGGGAAAAGGGGGATATGCAAAAGATCACGGCGCTTCAGAAACAACTGGATGGGCTTGAGGCCGAGGCAGGCAAGTTCGTGGTGAAGGACGAATTTTTTGATCTCTACTCCCGAAACGGCGGGGTCAACTACAACGCCTTTACCAGCAAGGACGGCACCACCTACCTGATAAGCCTTCCCGCCAACAAACTGGAGCTGTGGGCCGCCATTGAGTCCGACCGGATGCGGAACCCGGTTCTGCGCGAGTTCTACACCGAGAGGAGCGTGGTGATGGAGGAGCGGCGGCGTTCCTACGACACCGACCCGGAGAGCAAATTGTGGGAGAATTTTCTCGCTACGGCCTACCACGCCCACCCGAACGGCCAGCCGACCATCGGATGGATGTCGGACATAGAAAACCTTACCAGGAGCAAGGCCGAGGCCTTCCTGAGCAAATATTACGCCCCCAACAATGCCATAGTGGCCATTGTCGGCGACATCGACACAGAGCAAACCATCGCCGTTGTGGAAAAGTACTTTGGCGACATTCAACCAGGCACGCCGGTCGGGCCTGTGGCAGTGGAGGAACCCCCCCAGCCCGGCGAACTGCGCATAGAAACGCTGGCCGATGCCGAGCCGCAGCTTCTTATAGGCTTTCACAAGCCGACTCTCCCGGCAGCCGACGACTACGTATTCGATGTTATCGACATGGTTCTAAGCAACGGCCGCACCTCGCGCCTCTACAAGAAGCTGGTGGTTGAAAAACAACTGGTGACGGATGTCGGCTCCTTTACAGCGCCGGGGAGCCGTTACCCGAACCTCTTCATCATTACCGCCACCCCCCGCGCACCGCACACGGTCACCGAGGTGGAGGCCGAGGTCTACGCCGAACTGGAGCGCCTAAAGAGCGAGCCGGTCGCGGAAAAGGAACTGCAACAGGTCCTGAACAAGCTGGAGTATGAGGAATACCGGCAGATGGGATCAAATGGAGGGCTGGCCCGCAATCTGACTGAATACGAGGCGGTGGCGGGGAGTTGGCGCTACCTCATCGAGCACAGGCAGAAGGTGGCCAAGATCACACCTGCCGATATTCAAAGGGTGGCGCGGAAATATCTGACAAGGGAAAACCGGACCGTCGGGTTCATAACCAAACAGGAGGTGGCGAAATGATGCGGCTATTCAGAAAATGCCTTGGCGTCACCCTGACTGCGGTCGCGCTTGCCGCCTGTACAGCACCGCATGCCGCCGTAGATCCCCGCACCCTCGCCTTCCCTACCTTGCGGTTCGAGATACCGAAGAGCGAAAGGGTGCAACTGGAAAACGGCATGGTGGTCTACCTCCTGGAGGACCACGAGTTGCCGCTGGTCAACGTCACCGCATACGTCAAAACCGGCAGCATATATGAACCTTCAGCGAAGGCAGGCCTTGCCGGGATTACCGGCGCAGTCATCCGTAGCGGTGGGACAATGGATATTGCGCCGGAGCAGCTTGATGCGGAGCTTGAGTTCATGGCCTCGTCGGTCGAATCAGGCATCGGAGCGGACGCGGGCAACGTCGCCTTCACCACCCTGACCAAAAACCTCGACCGGACCCTGGAGCTGTTCGGCCAGGTCCTCATGCATCCCGCTTTCCGCGAGGACCGGGTGGCGCTGGTCCGGAACAGGACCATCGAGGCTCTCCGCCGGGAGAACGACGACCCCAAGGGGATCGCGGACCGTGAACTGATGAAGGCCCTCTACCTGGGACATCCCCTCGGGCGGGTTCCCACCATCGAGACTGTAAAGGGGATCACACGGGATGACCTGGTAGAGTTCCACCGCAGGTTCTACCGTCCCGGCGCCGTTATGCTGGCGGTGGCAGGCGATTTTCGCCGCGACGATTTACTCGCCAAACTCCGCGCGCTTTTTGCCGAATGGAATGCCGCTCCGACCGACTTGCCAAAAATATCCGAGCCGAATCTGAATGTTCCCCCACAGGTGTTGCTGGCGCGCAAGGAGCTCAATCAGTCGGTAATCAGGATGGGGCACCTCGGAATCGACAAGGGGAACCCCGACCTGTATGCCATTCGGGTTATGGACTATATTCTGGGGGGAGGTTTCACCTCGCGGCTTACGACCGAGATCCGCACTAACCAGGGTCTGGCGTACAATGTCGGAAGTCGTTTCGACGTGGGACGCAGCTTTATCGGCGCCTTCATCGCCGAGACCGAGACCAAGACCGGATCGACTGCCAAGGCCATAAGCCTCATGCGGGGCATCATAGACGGGATGACGAAAGCGCCGGTAACCGATGGAGAACTCAAGCTGGCCAAGGAGTCGATCATAAACTCCTTCATGTTCGGGTTCGCCAAGCCCGACGCAGTGGTCAACCAGCAGCTCAGGCTGGAATACTACGGCTATCCGGCGGGATACCTGGAAAACTACCGTGACAAAATCGCGCTTGTAGGCAAGGAGGATGTGCTGCGGGTGGCGAAAAAATACCTCCACACAGACGCCATGGTGCTGACCGTGGTTGGGGACGACCGGAAGTTCGACCAGCCGCTCTCCTCCTTCGGCGAGGTGACGGAGATCAAGCTCAATAGCGGCAAGTAGGCCGAGACGCCGGATTCATTCCAATTCCAAATCAAGGGTGAAATCAAGGAGGCGAGGATTGATGAGGCAGGGTAGGAGGAAACCTGCTCTCTACTCTACCCGAAATGGTTCTCCGAACTGAGCAAAGGCACACCTGGTCGTCCGAGGAAACAATAATCGGTATTACGTCCCCCGATTTTCACCCGGGGAGATACTTCCCTAAAGGTTCTTTCGTTGCTACAACTTACTGTGGATGGATGAATGAAATCCCGGAACCTTACACTAGCGGAGTATTTTGATGACACAACGGGCTATACTTTGTCCACGCTGCCGACGTCTGGTCGGCAGCAAAGAAGCGGTCTGCTCATGGTGCGGCACCGCTCGCTCGGCGGCATGGTGGCAGTTGATGAACTGGAGCCGGGGGGCCTTCGAAGGCGAGGGTCTGATAAAAACCATCATCTCGGCCAATGTGCTCTTTTTTGCCGTATCGCTCGTACTTGGCGCCGTCTCGGGGGGCGCCGACAGCTTTCTCTCCCCGGGGCAGACCAGTCTGATGCTTCTCGGAGCAACAGGTACGTACCCGATCGATCATTTTGGCCGCTTCTGGACTGTCATAAGTGCCAACTATCTGCACAGCGGCATCCTCCATCTGGTTTTCAACCTTATCGCCCTTAAACAGCTGGCGCCCCGGGCCTCGGCCGAATACGGCGCCAGCCGCATGTTCACCATCTACACCCTGGGCGGCGTCATCGGGTACGTGGTATCCTACTTTGCCGGAGTACCATTCACGATCGGCGCTTCGGCAGCCGTCTGCAGCCTGATCGGTGCCTTGCTCTATTACGGCAAGAGCAGAGGTGGGGTCTATGGCGGTTCGGTGTACCGGGAGGTGAGCGGCTGGATCATCAGCCTTTTCGTATTCGGGCTGATATTTCCTGGTATCAACAACTGGGCTCACGGCGGCGGCATCCTGGGCGGCATCATAGTCGGAGCGCTGCTCGGCTACAACGAGCGCCGCCGGGAAAGCTCCGTATATCAGGGGCTCGCTCTGCTTTGCGGGGTGGTAACAGTCGGAGTACTTGCATGGGCGGCGGTGAGGGCATTCATCTGATGCTTACCTGATGCCCCCGGAAATTCCCTGCCATAAATTCACGATCATAGTATGTCCAAACGGAATTATACCGGTTACCGCCGGAATCTTATAACAAACAGATAGGTAATGAGCAGGAATGGAAGCGTAGAAAAGGCAGCCGACAAGTTACCCGCATAAAGCTGCCATGTTGAAAAGGAAACAAGCCCGAGGACAAACAGAAGAAGAAGCGTTAAACCAAGTTTTTTCATAGGCTCCACGGAGAAAACCGCAGACTGCATTGCTGCAGCGGGTCGGTAGAATGTATGCTGCAGGAATAGCACAACAGGTAAAATATATTCAAGCGGAAATATCTCAGTTGGCTGTAACCCTGGTGTATTAATAATAGGAGCCCTTTCTCGTGAGGCATGGCAACGAGGTTGTAGCCAAAAGACAATCGCTTTTATTGTGCGATCATCACTCCTCCGGTTCATCCAGTCCGTAAGGATGCGGATCAGCCCTGTGCCCCCGCTGATTTCCGAACCGTCCAAGGGTGCTCCCAATCAATCGGGTTAACTTGTCTGCTGCGCCATTGACAGCCTGTTCTAGGGTTGTGGCCTGACAAGTGACCGCCAAGGGCTGACGACCTTCGAGCCGAGCTTCCATATTTATGTAGGTTTGATTGCGGATTCCGCACCAAGTCGGCCACCTGTTCCGATTAAGGAACTGTAAACAAATATCATGGGCATCTTGCATCTCATCTTCAGGCCATCTTTAGCCGAACTTCAATCGCCAAATCCTCAACGTAGCTCTGCTACGTCTGCGGTTTGGCTCAATCAGTTCA
>JBAQKZ010000225.1:0-1713 GCA_049301475.1 Geobacteraceae bacterium
TTGCGGACCAGTTCGTGGTTGATCCCTTCCAGGCCGGGGCAGGCACCTCCCACAACATGAACGTCAATGAGGTGCTGGCCAGCCGTGCGGCGGAACTTCTGGGGGGGAGCCGAGGGGAGACGGGGCTGGTCCACCCCAATGACCACGTCAACATGGCGCAGTCTACTAACGATGTTTTCCCGACCGCCATGCGCCTGGCATCGCTTCGTATCCTGAAGGAGCTATTCCCCCGGATGAAGGCTCTGCGGGAAGCCTTGCGAGCCAAGGGGGTGGAATTTGACCACGTTCTCAAGTCCGGCCGCACGCATCTCCAGGATGCGGTCCCGATCCGGCTCGGTCAGGAGTTCGACGCATACTCGGAGGCTATCGCCAAGAACCTTGCGGGGATTGAACGGACCCTGCCCGACCTCCAACAACTCGGCATAGGCGGTACCGCTGTCGGCACTGGGCTGAATGCGGAGCCGCGTTATATCGAGCTGGTGGTTGAGGAGATCGCCAGGGAGACAGGTTTTCCCGTCTGCCGGGCCGCCAACCTGATCGAGACCACCCAGAACATGGACCCGTTCGTGGCGCTAAGCTCGGCACTCAAGGGGCTGGCCGTCAACCTGATCCGGATAGCCAATGATTTGCGCCTTCTCTCCTCCGGCCCGCGGACCGGTTTTGCCGAGATAAACCTGCCACCGGTGCAGCCAGGCTCCTCCATCATGCCGGGCAAGGTGAACCCGGTGATGGCCGAGGTGACCGACATGGTCGCATTTCAGGTAATCGGCGCCGACACCGTTGTAACCCTTGCGGCACAGGCCGGCCAGATGGAGTTGAACGTGATGATGCCCGTTATCGCCCTCAACCTCATCTTCAGCCTGGAGATTCTCAAGAACGTCATTCACAAACTTACAACGGCCTGTATAGAGGGGATTACAGTCAACGAGGCCCGCTGCCTCAGAAACATGGAAAAATCGGTGGGGCTCTTCACGGTGCTGGCCCCGCTTCTCGGTTACGCCAAGACGGCTGAGGTGGCTAAGGAGTCACTGCGGACCGGAGAGAACATCCGTGAGATAATACTCGCTCGCAAACTTCTACCGCCGGAGGTATTGGCCGAGATACTCGAACCGTACACGATGACTAACCCCGGAGTGCCGGTGGAGAAGCTGGTGATGGAAGACTAGAAACATAACCAAACGTGGGACCCAAAAAAGGAGACAACCATGATCGAAGAGGTACAGAAGGCTCTGGAGCTGATCCGCCCAGCATTACAGGCGGACGGCGGCAATGTGGAACTGGTGGAGGTAACCGCCGACGGTGTGGTCAAGGTGAAACTTTTGGGGGCGTGCGGCCACTGTCCCATGTCCACCATGACGCTGAAGATGGGAATAGAGAGGACCCTGAAGGAGAAGGTCCCAGGGGTCAAGGAAGTTATCTCGGTATAGTAAAAATTTTTGTACGTTCCCGCCCGGAAAGGGCATGACGTCTATCTCTCCAGTACCCTAACAGGGGTCAGTATCGCGACAAAGCAAAATTTTCCTGTCGAGACCCTGATATGCCCTTTAAAAAAGAGTCATCGGGCAAATGTATATTTGTTGCCGAGTACCTTAGGAACTGTAAACAAATATCATGGGCATCTTGCATCTCATCTTCAGGCCATCTTTAGCCGAACTTCAATCGCCAAATCCTCAACGTAGCTCTGCTACGTCTGCGGTTTGGCTCAATCAGTTC
>JBAQKZ010000226.1:0-4185 GCA_049301475.1 Geobacteraceae bacterium
TTAGATAGTTACGAGTGCGACCGGCCGATTTTTTTACTAAAAGTCAAGTAAAAAATGCAGCACAACGACAATTTTTCAATTTTTTATTCTCAAAGAACCATGCAAAAACCTAACCGGACAACGCTGACTATCTGGCAGGGAACCTCATCCGAGACCTGAAAGAAGTGTCTGCCGGTTATCCCGGCCAATACATGCTGCTTAACCAGGACGGTTACTGGCTCATCGGCGGCAATGCCGACGAAGAATGGGGATTCATGTATGAGGCCGGAAAACAGAAAACAATGGGGAATAAATATCCGGAGGCGTGGCGCACTATTAGAGCTTCTGATACCGGCCAGTTTCTGACCAGGGACGGTCTTTTCACCTTTGCCACCGTTCATCCGCTGACTGCGACCGCAGCGCCCGGAGGGGCTTCGCCGGACGCCGTCACCACCGCCGGAAGCAGTAAAATAGCGCGTAACTACAACTGGAAGATAGTTTCGTTCATACCCAGTGCGGCTCTACATACAGCAGAGAGTTTTATCCGGAACAAGTATGGAGTCATCTCCATAATGTCTCTTGTGCTGCTGGCCATTGGGAGCTGGTTTGCCGCAAGAAAGGCGTTTGCCATGCGCCGGAAAAAGGAATATCTGCTACAGGAGGCTCAATACTGCATCGAGCATGCCGCAATCGGTGTTTTTCAGATTGACGAAGAAGGGCGCATCACCTACGTCAACAGCCATGCCTGCCGGAGTCTTGGCTACAGCCGGGAGGAACTCATCGCACTGACGGTCTTCGATATAGACCCCACCTTTTCACGAGAACACTGGCTGGCGCACCGTCAAGAGGTTTACGCCAAGGGTTCGCGAACCATAGAAACCCTGCACAGGCGAAAGGACGGAACGGTCTTCCCCGTGGAAGTTACCGTCAGCTACATGGAGTATGAGTGCAAATCTTTCTCGTTTTCCTTTGCCTATGATATCAGCGAACGCAAGAGGGCCGAGGAGGAAAATCGCGCCATCAACGCCGAGCTGGAACAGAGGGTAGAGGCGCGGACCCGGGATATGGAAGAGGCGACAATGGAGTTGGAGGCGTCCACTGAGAACCTTCAGGAGGAGCTTAATGCGCGTCGCATGGCTGAAGATGGCCTGAGGGAAATCACAGCAGTATTGACGGAGAAGAACGCCGAGCTGGAGCGGCTGAACCGGCTGTTTGTCGGTCGTGAGCTGCGAATGCATGAGTTGAAGGTGCGTGTTGCAGAGCTGGAGGAAATAATGTCGAGGGAGAGTCGCCATGAGGCTTGAGCACTCTGCGTTTGCTCCTTCCGCTTCGCCATTGCGGATCGTGCTGTACTACGCCCTGTTCGGGGGGCTATGGATACTCTTCTCCGACAAGCTGATGGCGCAAATCGTACCGGCGGAGCTATTGGGAACTGTCTCCATTGCCAAAGGGTGGTTCTTCATTGCGGTTACGGCCATATTGCTTCACTTTCTCATAGGGCGCCGTCTGGCGAAAATGGCGCAGGCGATCGCCGAGGCGCGGGAGAATGAGGCGCTGGCAGCTTCGGAGAAGCGTTTCCGCGCAGTATTGGAAAATATGCCTCTTATCGCCGTGCTTCTTGATCTGGACGGCAAGGTAACATTCTGTAATGACTATTTGTTAGAGCTCACAAGCCAAACGCGCGAAAAGTTAATCGGCGCCGATTGGTTTGATCAAATGGTTCCCGATACTCACCCGGAAGTAAAGGAACTGTTTTTGCGCGGGTTGAAGAATGATGACATTACGCCGCATTACGAAAACCCTATCGTCACGAAGGATGGAAATTCCCGGCATATTGTATGGAATAACACCGTTCTCCGTGACGCTGACGGCCTCGCTACCGGGACGGCAAGTATCGGTGAAGACATCACCGAGCGCAAGCTGGCGGAAGAAAAATTTAACCAAAACCTGCGAGAAACGACAGCATTGCATGATCTTGCTCAATATATGGCCACAGACCTCACTATCCCCAGGATCGTGGATTTATCCCTTGCCGTAATCTCCAAAATTATTCGCCCGGATATTGCGCTTTTTTTTATACGGGATGCGGAGGAGTTGAAACTGTTAGGGCATGCTTCGAGCGATCCTTCATTAAGACATCGTGAAACTTATCTGCATCGCGTCGGTGAGTGCCTCTGTGGATTGGCGGCAGATTCAGGCAAACCGGTCTATTCGATAAACATCCATACCGATCCGCGTTGCACATGGGATGAATGCAAGCAGGCCGGAATCCGGTCATTCTCCGCACTACCGCTTCTCAGTAATAATCAGGTGTTTGGTGTAATCAGTCTGGCATCGAAAGTCGTAGTGGATTTTGAAAAACAGGGTTCTTTTCTTGAGGCACTCTCCGGGGAAATAGCCCTTGGACTAAAGAATGCCCTGTTGCTCGAAGAGATGACTAAGCATGCTGCGGAACTGGAACAGGAGATCACCGAACGCAAAAAAACAGAGGATGAACTCAACAAATATCGCAGTCAACTTGAAGAACTGGTCGAAGAGCGCACTGAAAATATCGAGGCAAAGACAATTGAGCTGGAGCGCTCCCGGACGGCCATGCAATATCTGATTGAGGATATAAACGATGCCAACAAACAGCTTGAGATGACAAACGAAAAACTCAAGGAGATCGACCGGCTTAAATCGCTGTTCATCGCCAGTATGAGCCACGAACTCCGCACGCCCCTCAATTCGGTCATCGGCTTTTCCAGTATTCTCCTGCATGAGTGGATCGGCCCGCTGAACGATGAGCAGAAAAATACTCAGTCCGCCATCCTCCGTTCCGGCAAACACCTTCTGTCCCTGATCAACGATATAATCGACGTCTCGAAGGTAGAGGCCGGAAAGATCGAAATAAGCATCGATGATTTTGATCTTGCCGAGTTGTTGGCAGAGGTGGAGCAAACCTTTGTCAAAGAGGCGCAGGACCGGCG
Source organism: Geobacteraceae bacterium (assembly GCA_049301475.1). Taxonomy (GTDB): domain Bacteria; phylum Desulfobacterota; class Desulfuromonadia; order Geobacterales; family Geobacteraceae; genus JBAQKZ01. The sequence continues at coordinate 2,949 of JBAQKZ010000226.1, forward strand.
GCTTTCCCTGACCGTCCAGGCCTTGCAAGTGTCGATGCGCACGGATCGGCGTCGGCTGCTACAGTGCCTTCTTAACCTGGTCGGTAACGCAATCAAGTTTACCGAGCAGGGGGAGGTTAAGGTTGTTGTCAGGCAGAACGAAGAACGGGGAGAGGTGACGATTGCCGTGAGAGACTCCGGCATCGGTATCGGGTTGGCGGACCAGGCCCAACTCTTCCAGGCGTTCTACAGAGTCCAGTCCCACCTCGGCGCAAAGGCGCCGGGAACCGGTCTGGGGCTATATCTGACCAAGAAAATCACCGTTGAAATCTTGCGCGGCGCCATCAGCGTTACAAGCGAGTCAGGGAGCGGCAGCACCTTCAGCATAACCATTCCCGGCAGGCTTGAAGAAGGACAGGATAGATGAAATACTGAAGAATTCAGCCGTTCAGAATAAATGCACTTTGGAGTCACAATGAAAATCCTGATCGTAGATGACAATGCGGAAGGTAGAAAAATCCTAAAGCATTACCTGGAGAGCCGTGGTTGTGAAACCATGGATGCCTGCGATGGCCAGGAGGGGCTGGATATTGCCATACAGCAACTCCCCGGCCTTATCATCTCCGACGCGCTCATGCCGGTCATGGATGGTTTCCAGTTCCTCCGCGAGGTAAGGAAGAATCCGTCCATCGCCGCAATACCGTTTGTATTCTACTCGGCCACATACACTGGGGGCCGTGATATGGAGCTGGCGATGGACCTCGGCGCGGATGCCTTCATCGCCAAGCCGAAGGAGCCTGAAGAGTTCTGGCGGGAACTGAGCCCCATCCTTGAGTGTTGCACTGCCAGGAAACTCCGTCCGGCGCCCCTACAGATAACGCCAGAGGAGTACCTCGAAAGATACAGCTCAATCGTTAACGCAAAGCTTGTCGAGAAGTGCAGCGAGATGGAGCAGGCCACCGTGTCATTGCAGGAAAGCGAGGCGCGCTATCGCGGCATGTTCGAAAACACCCAGGCGGTCATGATACTTTTAGACCCCGATACGGCGGAGGTCGTGGACGCCAATCCCGCGGCCTCTTTATTCTACGGCTACACGCGGGACGAACTCATCGGGATGAAGGTAGGCGGCGTTACATTGGTTTCTGATGAGGTAGCCATTGACAGACTGAAGAGGACCGTATCCCGCAACCGGCCCGTTGTGCGCAAGCACCGGCTGAAGAGCGGAGAACTCCGCGATGTGGAAGTATACATTGGGCCG
>JBAQKZ010000227.1:0-3011 GCA_049301475.1 Geobacteraceae bacterium
TCCTTGCCACGACCTGCCGGGTGGAGGCCGAGGTCGGCGGCCCCCTGGCTGTTGTTCTTCTCCCCCATGATGAGGACGCCGCACCCTTCCCTGCCGATTTTGCCGGTAAGTAGCGCCAGGTTGATTAACGCTTGGGCAAGCCCCTTGCCGTGACCGGGGTAGCCGAGCCCGATCGGTAGCAGAATCAGTGACTTGGCGGCCTTGGCGTAGTCGCGGGCAAGCGCCTTGATCTCATCGGCGCTGACACCGCAGCCAGCCGCAACCTGATCGGGCTCATAGGCCGAAAGGGTTTGCTTCAGCTCCTCAAACCCTGCGATGAGCGTGGAACCGCCATCCTGAAGGTTCTCGTCCAGGATGACTTTCGCCATGGCATTGAACAGGGCCGTTTCCGTCCCAGGCTTGTGCAGAGAGGTGATCGCTCCGGGAAGCCTGGTCAGCTTGCCGCGCTTGTCGGAGACGATGCGGAGATCAACTCCATTGCGCTTTACAGCGAGGTTGATTTCGAAACCGAGTACCGGATGGGTCTCGTAGGCGTCGCTCTTCACCACCAGCAGCAGGTCGGTGTTCCGGATATCCGCGATTACCGCGGGGGAGGCGGGATATCCCAGGCTCTCCATTGCTCCGGCGGTAAGGGCCGCGTGGGCGTATCCCGCCGAGTGGTCGAGATTGTCTGAGCCGATCCCTTCGTTGAAGAGCTTCCTGAAGAGGTACAGTTCCTCATTGGTAAGCCGCGGGGTGACCAGTCCGGCTGCAATGTCTCCTCCCGCGGCTTTGGCCTCGACCAGACGTCGGCCGACAAGCGCCAGGGCCTCATCCCAGGAGGCCTCTTGCAGCGCGCCGTTCTTGCGGATGAGCGGGGTGGTCAGGCGCTTGCCGCTATTGACGAACTGATAGCCCCATCGTCCCCTGGTGCAGAGCTGGCCGTTATGGAACCCCTGGTCCTCGTCGTAAATGGTGGTGAGCACCTTATTGTCCTTAATCCCCAGGGTCAACTGACAACCGGTGCCGCAGTAGGAGCAGACCGTCTTAACCTTGTCGAGCTCCCACCAGCGGGCCTTGAACTTGAATGGACGGGAGAGGAGCGCGCCGACAGGGCAGACAGAGACGCAAGAGCCGCAGAACTCGCAGTCGAGCGGACCATCGAACTCAGTGCCGATTTTCGCCTCAAGACCGCGGTTGATGAAGGTGTAAGCGCCGAAGGAGACGATCTCGTCGCATATCCGTACACATTTGCCACAGTGGATGCAGCGGTTCATGTCCCGCTCTATCAGCGGGTTCTCGTAATCTATCTTGTGGTTGAACTTCTCGTCCTGGAACCTGTTGCCGGTTACTTGATACTCGTAGGTGAGATTCTGCAGGTCGCAATCGCCAGCCGCGTCACACACCGGGCAGTCAATCGGGTGCTTTAAAAGCAGAAGCTCTAGCACCATCCTGCGGGCCTTGATGATCTCATCGGACGTGGTCCAAACGACCATCCCCTCGGTGACAGGGGTAGTGCAGGCCGGTATCTGGCGCCCCGGCATCTGCTCCACCTCGACCAGGCACATGCGGCAGCCGCCAAACGGGTGCAGCTTCTTGTCGTGACAGAGTATGGGTATCCTTATGCCGGCAACCTTGGCCGCATCGTAAATTGTAGCGTCTTTATCTACAGCTACCTGTTTGTCATCGATTGTAAGGTTTACCATTTCGACCCCTGCTCTCCCCCGGAAATACAAAACTCAGCAAACTTTACTCTATGGCCATGAACCGGCAGGCGTCATAGCACGACTTGCACCTGGTGCACTTCTCTTTGTCCAGGTAGGCGATCTTCCCCTTTTCCCAGACTATCGCATCAGACGGGCAGGCCTTGAGGCAGGCCCCGCACTTGACGCACTTATCTTCCACCACCTGCCATAACAGCAACTCCTTGCAGCAGTTGGAGGGGCAGCGCTTGTCGTTTATATGGGCCTCGTACTCGTTGCGGAAATACTTGACGGTGGATAGAACCGGGTTCGGCGCTGTCTGTCCGAGACCGCAGAGAGAGGCCTTCTTTATGGTGTCGCCCATCTCCAGCAGGGTGTCGATGTCGGCAGGCTCGCCCCGTCCGGCGGTTATCCGCTCCAGGATGTCAAGCATGGCTTTCAGGCCTATCCGGCAAGGGACACATTTGCCGCACGACTCCATCCTGGTGAAGGTTAGGAAAAAGCGGGCCACGTCCACCATGCAGGTGGTCTCGTCCATCACCACCAGGCCGCCGGAGCCCATCATGGCGCCGGCCTTTATCAGCGAGTCATAGTCAACCGGGGTGTCCAGCACCTCGGAGGGGATGCAGCCGCCGGACGGACCGCCCGCCTGGACCGCCTTGAACTTGCGGTTGTTGGCGATGCCGCCGCAGACGTCATAAATGACGGAACGGACCGTCATCCCGGCAGGCACCTCGACGAGCCCGGTGTGCTTTACCTTACCGGTAACGGCGAATATCTTGGTACCCTTGGTGGTCTCCGTGCCGAGCAAAGCGTACCAGTCGGCCCCCTTGTTTATAATGTGGCGGACATTGGCAAAGGTCTCAACGTTGTTGATGTTGGTCGGCTTTCCCCAAAGCCCCTTGACCGCCGGAAATGGCGGACGCGGGCGCGGCATGCCGCGTTCACCCTCTATGGATGCCATGAGCGCCGTCTCCTCGCCGCAGACAAAAGCGCCGGCCCCCTTCTTTATTCTAAGGTCAAAATCGAATCCCCACCCCTTGATATTCTTACCGAGCCATCCCTCTTCATAGCAGGTGTCCAGCGCCTTTTGTAGCCGCTCAATGGCCAGCGGGTACTCGGCGCGGACGTACACATATCCGGCGGTGCAACCAATTGCGTAGGCGGCGATCATCATCCCCTCGATTACGCAGTATGGGTCCCCCTCAAGTATGGAACGGTCCATGAATGCGCCCGGGTCGCCTTCGTCGGCGTTGCAGATCAGGTACTTTTGTGTGCCGGGGGTGGCCGCGCAGAACGACCACTTCATCCCTGTCGGGAACCCCCCCC
>JBAQKZ010000228.1:0-1915 GCA_049301475.1 Geobacteraceae bacterium
TTATACCAATTCCAAATCAAAGCGCCCTCTTCGTTGGCTCGTCTTCGGCTCCTCAACATACTGGTTGTATGCCTTCGTCGCCTCAATCCTCGCCGCCTTGACTGCATCTTTGATTTGAAATTGGTATTACGTGCAGAACTGATAGCTGGGTTTCCCCGCGGCACACGGAGTCAGCTACTGCCGCTGCTTCCTTCCGGATCTGACGGGGTTGGCAGCCTTCCGTTGCGCGGGACCCAGCTATCAGTTCTGCACGTAAAGTACGCCATCGGATATCCGTGGATTTGCCGGAATACGGGGATACCCCTCCGCTGCAGGAAAGGTTTTCGCTGCGGGAGGCCGAAGGCTCGTCAGCAATGCCAGCATTCAAATATGGCGTAGTCGCATAATTTTTACAGAATTTGATTCTGGCGGAGAGAGAGGGATTCGAACCCTCGGTACGCTATTAACATACACACGCTTTCCAGGCGTGCTCCTTCAACCACTCGGACATCTCTCCTTAAAAGTAAAAACATAGCTGATATATGTAACATTGTAAAGAGCTTTTATGTCTCCGAACGGGTGTGCGACAAATTATTTAGAACTGAAATGCTTCCGTACGATTCCCTGCGCCAGGTCCATAGAGCTGGTGAAGGCTGGCGAGATAGGATTGAGGATATGGATGGATGGGCCATCCGTGGCGACCAGAAAGTCCATGACAAGTTGCTTCGTCTCCCAGTCAACCAGTTGGGGGCGTATGCCGACCTTGCAGGAGGAGACGATGTCCTCTGGATTGAGTTCCTTCACGAGCCTTGCCGCGTCCCTAAAAAAGTAGCTGTGGAGATACTTCAACGGCTCGCTGAGGGCCACGCTACGGAACAGGGGGTTGGCGAGAAACAGGACGAGATCGGACAGCAGAATGCCGAATCCCTCGCTGTCAATCCCCGCCACGATGCCGTAGTTTTCACGGCCAAACGCGGGAATGGCGGTGGGGCCCAGATAGACGTGGCCGTGGACGCTCCTGGTAAAGTGGACCCCCAGGAATGGATTGCGGGTGTCCGGCACAGGATAGATATTTGAATTGACCATGCACTTGGCATCAGGCTTAAGCTGGCAATAGAGCCCCTTGAACGGAATCAGCCGGTAGTTTTCCGCCACCCCGAACATCCGCGCCACCTTATCGCAGTAGGCCCCCGCTGCGTTCACAATGCGGTTGAAGCCGATCTCCCCATGGCTAGTCACCGCCGTTTTACTCCCCTTCACACCTGTCAGTCGGCAGTTGAAGAGGATTTCCACCCTGCCGCTCGCCTCCAGCTCTGCCTTGAGGCTTTGCAGCACCGCCTTCGGGTCTACCACCGCCGTATAGTGGGAAAAGAGCGCCCGCTCCACGGTCTTCGCGTTCGGCTCGATGGCGGCTAGCTGCTTTACGTCGATCAGCTCTACTTTTGCGCCGTTGGCTGTCGCCCGTCGGTAGAGTTCCTCCAATGCAGCAAGTTCTTCAGATGTGCGTGTTACGATCACCTTGCCGTTTTCAAGGATCGGCAGCCCCCGTTCCTTGCAGTAGTCGCGCATAAGAAAATTGCCGTTCAGGCACGACCGCGCCTTCAGGCTGTCGGGGGCATAGTAGACACCTGCGTGCAGCACGCCGCTGTTCCTTCCAGAGGCATGCCGCCCCAGTTCCGACTCCTTCTCGATGATCACGATGTCGCCGTGTCCGGCCTTCACCAGCTCCCTGGCAATGGTGAGCCCTATTATGCCGGCGCCGACAATGAAAATCTCTGCTCTATCAATCACCGCAAGATTTCCTTGTATACTTAGGAACTGTAAACAAATATCATGGGCATCTTGCATCTCATCTTCAGGCCATCTTTAGCCGAACTTCAATCGCCAAATCCTCAACGTAGCTCTGCTACGTCTGCGGTTTGGCTCAATCAGTTCA
>JBAQKZ010000229.1:0-17822 GCA_049301475.1 Geobacteraceae bacterium
CCACTCCCTGCACCCTTCTCGTGACGGGGGAATATGGGGACGGAATATGGGGACGTAGGTGTTTTACTGCTTCAACTGCACTACATAGGCTCATAAAGCAATAAAACAGGTACGTCCCCCTAGCCCATTGCTATATATCTTGTCCGATCCCGCGTACAATGACGTGCTGGAGCAATCCAGGTATATCGAGTCGAGCGTGTCGTGGCATGGAAGAAAGATAGCAGATGGCAACGAGTTAGTCAACAACTTAACAACGTCCCCGTGCCCGTCATAAGCTTCACCCCATTCTTTGCCTTTCATACAGCGCTTGCCCTGGCGGCGGCATTCATTTTCAGACTCAACAAGATAACCTGCGTCACCGGCGCATGGGTCAATACCCCGCTAACCGTGGTGCCGGTGCTGGCCTTGAGCTACAAGTTGGGACACTTGCTGCGTGGTCTCCCTCCCAGAGAACTCCATCTAAAGGGGCTGGAGTGGCAGCACCTTAAGGGGTGCGCGGCTTCAATACTCCTGGGCACCTCCATATTAGGCTTCATTGCAGCCGTTATCGCCTATTTTCTCTGCTACTACCTTGTGGTCAGATTCCGGCAAAGGGACGAGACCCTGGCGGAGATAACCCAGGAAATGGAAGAAACGGGGGAAGGGCTGGAGTAGGCGAAAGTCCGGCCCATTTTACGGCTCGGGTTATGTTGATATTCGCGGGGAAAGGCCTTAAATATTTGGTTCCTCACACGAACCTGTGCAAAGTAGTCGGCATGGTTAGATCGCCCATGCAGTGATACAGATTGAGTATGTAGTTCTTTGCTGTCCTGAATCCATAGGCCCTGTGGCTGATTACCTTGGCCTTATTGTTGAGGCCTTCAGCGATTCCGTTTGAGATCGGCATATCGAAGTATGTGAGGATGTTTTCCTCATGACGCCCGAGTAGTTTGGCGACTTCCTGCATCGGCTTGATCGCTGATTCATCGGCCCATGAATACCACTGTTCAAGGTGTTTGGCTGCCACCTCTTTTGTCGTTGACTGCCAGAAGTCCCTGAAGGACTCTTTGAGCAGATAAGCACGGTGAATGGTCAGATTTAGAGTTTCCAAATAACTCAATGATGCTTTTTGTCTATCTGTGAGATTCCAAGGATTCTTGAGCCAGATGTATCTACTTCCTGCAACGAGCTTCTGGTGTTCTTTGCCTTTTTCATTGATCTCTTGGCGGCGTACGGTGTCCACTGCCTCCGTGAGTTTCTTGACGATATGGAACTTGTCGAAAACCAAGGTGGCTTGAGGTGCCTTGGCCTTGATCGCGTTGATGAAGGCTGGCCACATGTCGCAACAGATGCCTTGCAACTGCGTGGTTCTCTCTGGTCCGAAAAAACTGAAGAAAGCATCCAGGCTTTCTATTGAGCGGCCTTCGCCGCTCCAGATGAGCGTTCCGGTTTTCAGGTCATATACATTGGTGAGGTAGACATGACCTTTTTGCCGTGAGATCTCATCAATACCGATATGGGTTACTCCTGAGAGATCACGGTGAGCCAACCCAAAGGCGACCACGTAGGCAACTGCTGCGGCAACCGTCCCCCAGGAACAGCCAAACTGTCTGGCAACCTGCTGCCAGGTCAGTTGACGTGCCCAAGTAGCGATACTGACAGCGAGTGCCTTGGTGAGACGCTTCTTGCCGGCAGTCCACGGCATATGCTCAACATGGATGCCGTCACACTTTGAGCAACTGACACGGCATGGGGCATATACAAGATTTACATCGATACCCCACAGCGGTACGTGGCGAAAACGACGTTCAGTTAACGTATCTCGATAATCACCGGGAGTCCCGCACACCCCACAGCGTGGGTGGTAACGGAGATCGGGCTCAATGGAGACAAGTATCTCGGAATCCTTCTTTTCAACGGATTTGATGCGAAATCCTTGCAACTCAACTGTCTCGCGGATAAGCTGTTTGATAAGCATGGGTTCCTCTCTCAGATAGAATGGTCGGTCGTGCCTCCATAACTATCTGATGGAACTCATGCTTTTCAATTATAAAAGAACAAAGTTATGCTTTAATTACTGTGACGAACCAAATATTTATTGACAACCATCGTATAATGATGTTTTATCGCCGACAATCCTCTTCTTTTATCTTGCAAGAAAATCATCAACTTGAGTTGCTCAAAAGGAACATATAATGGAAAAGACATTTGCAATACTGGTCGCCATTCTTCTATGCACGACAGCTCCCGGCCATGCCGAGATACTTACCTTGCGCGATGCCATGAGCAAGGCGGCGGCGTCCAACTATTCCCTGCGGGTAACCGCTCACGACGAAAAAATCGCCAAAGAGGGGATTCTGACAGGCAGGAGCGGCTTCCTGCCACGAATTGACGCGCAGGGCGGGTACACTGTCCAGGCGGACCCACAGGCCTTTGAGTTTGCCGGGACCTCGTTGCCGATACAGAAAACTCAATTCGGCTTCTTCTCACTATCCCTGTATCAGACCCTCTACGATTTCGGCCGTTCCGGCGCCCGCCTGGAGCGGGCCAGGACAACACAGGAAGCAGCGGCCTTCGGCTACAAGGGACAGGAGAAAGATGTATCCCTCCAGGTCGTAAATACTTATTTTCGCATTCTCCAGGCGGAAAAGCTCCTGCAGGCGGCCACCGAAGAGGTAGTACAGATGACCGACCATTTGAGGGTCACCCAGGACTTGTACGACCAGGGAGTAGTCACCCGAAATGACCTGTTGCAGGCCGGTGTGAAGCTCTCCAGCAGCGAACAGCTCCGGCTTGACCGCGCGAACCGTCTGGAAAACGAGTGGCTGGAGTTGAACTACCTTACCGGCCAGCCCCACTCATATCGGGCGGAGCTTGAGGAGAACGCCATCGTGGAGCCTCCCCGCCTTGGAGAAAAACCGGATGAAGCCCTGGCAGCCAGAAACGAGGTCAAAAGCCTTCAAAAGCTGGTTGAGAGCAGCAACCAGGATGTCAGGGAAAGCAGAAGCGGCTATTACCCGGAACTGTTTGCCCGGCTGGGGCTCGATTATGTGCAGAACGACCGGGTAAAGGAAGAGACCATAATGGCGGCTACGGTTGGCGTCAAGTTCAATCTGTTCGACGGGCTTGCCACTACTTCCCGCTATCGTCAGGCGACGATTAACCGTTCCCGAACCGAATCGGCGCTACGCCAGTTAAAGGAAAGCATTCGCCTGGAATATCAGGTTGCGGTCAACGACGCGCGGGTATACGCGGAGCAGATAAAGGTAACGGAAAAGGCTGTCCAGCAGGGTGAAGAAAACCTGCGGATCAACAAAGACCGCTACCAGGCGCAGGTCGGAACCGCCACGGATGTCATTGATGCCCAGACCCTGCTGACCCAGGTTAAAACTGGCTACTACCACGCATTCTACGACTATCAGATAGCCGTCGCCCGGGTGAAGAAGGCGCTTGGCGAACTGTAACCGTTAATATAATCATATGTAATTGTGTCAGGCTATCACACATGCGCCATTCCCACCCCTGTTCCTTCTTTAGGGAAGCAGTTTTTGATTTTATACAATGACCTTTGTAATTGATGTTGACACTGTCAATCAAGAAGTGGTAGTGTCGCCCCCTATATGGCCCGGCCATAAAACCGTGTTTTCCGGCTTGATGTATGTGGCCTGTTCCCAGGCGAAGCACGATGTATGGCCGCTCACTTTTATTGAGGATATTTGATGCATTCGCAAATTCGTTTTGTCATGCCCGAATGTTTCTATCGGGCATCCATGATTTCAATGAGTTAAAACCTGGATTCCCGCTCAGAATCGCTGCGGGAATGACATTTTGCGAGTGCATCAGATTTCAATAGTTTTAAATCAGGATGGATGACTCTACGCACGGCGATCACGGGAGGATGCTCATGAGTGCAGATGGAAAGAAGAACCTGATGTTAAGGCGGTTTGTGTTTTATACCGTGGTTTTATTGTTCCTGTTAAGCATTGGGGCAGTGTATCTGTCAGCCAAATCGACAAAAAAGAACCCCAACGAACTGCCGCTCCACGGATGGGTGGAGGGGACCCGCGTGACCCTCAGTGCAAAAGTAGCCGGCCCGATTATCGCCCTTCCGATCGAAGAGGGAGACCTGGTGAAGACCGGTCAGCGCATTGCGGAGATCAAATCCGACCAGATTCGGGCCCAGCTTGCCAACGCCGATGCTGAAATAGTGAAATACCGTGAACAGTTCCAGAGAGCGACCCAGGAGATTGCCGTTGTTGAAAGCAGCATTGAGGGGGCGCGGATTGGCGTAAAATTGTCTACCGGCAAATCCGCTGCGGACATCGAGCGCGCCGAGGCGGCGTTGGCTGCCGCCCAATCCCGTTTTACCGAATCTGAAGCCAAGGCTTCCAGGGCGGCGAAAGACCTGGACCGCTTTCGTCCGTTGGTCGCCAGCAAAGTAATTTCACAGAACAGGTTCGATGGCGTGGAAGAGGAGTATAAATCAAAGAAGGCGGCTATGGAAGCCGCTTCACGGGAAGTGTCGCTTGCCCGCGCAAACCTGGATATGGCAAAAACAACAAAAACGGAAACATTGCTCAAAAAGAATGACGTTTCCACGCTGCAACGACAGCTCGCCACTGCTAAAACCATGAAAGCCATCGCTGCCGCAGGAATGGAATCCGCCGCTGCGAAAAGGGCTGAAATCCAGGCAACGTTTGAAGATTGCATCCTTAACAGCCCTTTGACAGGCACAGTCATCGACAAGGCGGCCGAACTGGGAGAGCACGTTATGCCGGGCAGCCCCATTGCAGTTCTGATAGACCTCAACCAACTGTACGTGAAGACATATATTGAGCAGACGGAAGTCAGCAAGGTCCGGCTCGGTGATTCGGCCAGAATCAGGGTTGACTCTTTCCCCAATCGAACGTTCGACGGGACTATCTACTATATTTCGTCACAGGCGGAGTTCACGCCGAGGGATGTCCAGATGGACGAGTATCGTTCAAGAATGGTGTATATGGCGAAAGTCTCCGTCCACAACCCGGATGGCCTTGTCAAGCCGGGGGTACCCGCTGACGTTACACTTATACTGAACACGGCAAAGTCCGGGGCGCCTGCCGATGCAAAGGTCAGAACGAGTGCAAAATGAGCTCAAACCTCAAATAAACTCCGCTCTCGGCGAACAGCCTCTGCTTGTGACGGAAGGTCTCAGCAAGAATTATCATGATCTGCATGCCGTCAGCAACGTGGACATCCGCGTTCAGCCCGGAGAGATATTCGGGCTGGTGGGCGCCGACGGGGCGGGCAAGACTACAATTCTCCAGATGCTGTGCGGAATTTTGGCTCCCAGTTCCGGCGCCATAAGCGTGGCCGGGTACGATGTTGTCCGGCATCCGGATGCCGTCAGGGCGCTCCTTGGCTACATGTCCCAGGATTTCACCCTCTACCTGGACATGACGGTCGAAGAGAACATCGACTTCATTGCCGGCCTTCGCAGTATCCCGGAGGACCGGTTACGGGAAGAAAAACAGAGGCTGCTCCATTTCGCCAGAATGGAACCGTTTCGAAACCGCAAGGCGGGCGCTTTGTCCGGAGGAATGAAGAAGAAGCTTGGCCTGTGCTGCGCGCTCGTACACCGTCCCAGACTGCTGCTCCTGGACGAGCCTACAACGGCTGTAGACCCTGTTTCCCGCGGGGAGTTGTGGCGCATCCTTTACGAGTTCATCCTCCAGGGGATTTCGGTCATTATCGCCACGCCTTACATGGACGAGGCGGAACGCTGCAACCGGGTGGCGCTTATGGAGAACGGTCGCTTAGTCGCATGTGACACCCCGGCGGCTCTCAAGACACGACTTACTACATCCGTCTGTTCTTTTAAAAGTGAGCGTTTAAACGAGGCCCGGCGGATACTAAGGGTTGATATGGGGATAGAGACGCAGGTTTACGGTGGAAATCTTCGGGTCTTCCTGTCGAACCCCGACGTGGACTTCCCTAACATCAAGTCCCGCCTGGATGAAAGAGGCATTCATGTTGAGGATTTCTCGCTGGTGGCGCCGAATATGGGCGACGTATACCTAGGGCTCCTCTCCACCCAGAATGTCGGCAAGACAAGGGAGGTTCCAATGCCGCCCGGTTCGGGCATCGTGAAAGGAGACGCGGCTGCTGCGATTGTCGTCCGGAACATTAGCAAGCACTATGGCAAGTTCAAGGCATTGGATGACGTTTCGCTGGAGGTTGCACCGGGCACCGTGTTCGGACTTTTGGGTCCGAACGGCGCGGGCAAGACGACGTTGATCAAGATACTTTGCGGTCTCGTCACGCCGACAAGCGGGGAGGCGTTTATTGCGGGACACAACGTCGCTACCGAGAGAAAACTCGCCAAGTCCAAAATCGGCTACATGTCCCAGCTTTTTTCTCTGTATCCTGACCTGACCGTGGCCCAGAACCTGGATTTCTACGCCACGATTTACGAACTATCCCGCGCTGAGAAGAAATCAAAAATCGCCTGGGTCATGGAACTTGCGGGGCTGGCCGGTATGGAAAAGCAACTTACCCGGGATCTGCCCACCGGCTGGAAACAAAAGGTCGCCCTTGGGGCCGCGGTCATGCACCAGCCTACCGTGCTGTTCCTAGATGAGCCGACCTCCGGGGTGGATCCGGTAGTGCGGGCGGAATTTTGGGACATCATACACAGCTTGTCTGAAACTGGGGTCACAACTGTCGTTACAACCCACTTTATGGACGAGGCCGAACGTTGCACCCTCCTGGGATTGGTCAGCGCAGGCGAACTTATAGGCATGGGATCGCCGGATCGGCTCAAGGACGAACTTGAGGTGGATTGTTATGAGGTAGCTACTTCGACTCTCTTGCAGACCTATAATACCCTTTCTTCCCTCGATTTCGTGCAGCAAGCGGCGCTGTACGGAGACACAGTTCATATGGTGACGCGGGCGCAAGGTTCACCAATAACCGTCGAGGTTCTTCGGGCCGCAGGCGTCAATGTGGCAGGCGTGGTCAGGATTTCACCCACACTGGAGGACGTGTTTATGCACCGGATTATCGCCTCACAGGGTGAAATCTCCGCCTAATCGTCATTGGAGGGGAAACGTGCCATATCATTACAGCAACATTCTTGTCCCATTGGATGGTTCACAGCTTTCGGAAGCCGCGCTTCCATATGCATTCTCGCTTGCATCGCTTGCTGGGGGACGGATAACTCTGATAACAGCCGTGGATATCAGGCACGTGATCGAACCTGCCGGTCATGAGAGCTCCATAATCGAAGAAGCTGTCGACGCGTGGCGGATCCCTTCCGGGGTCACTCCTTACCATGAGCGAAATACGATCTTCATAGATGAGGAGTGGGAACGGGAGAGGCTAGACGTAAAAAAATACCTCAAAACGGTTTCGGAGCGTTTTGGCGTCGAAGGGGTTGAAGTTCAACTTGCCGTTGAATTCGGCTCGCCGGTTGAGACCATTCTCTCCTATGCGCGTGCGCATCCGGCCGACCTGATCGTCATGACCACGCACGGTCGCACCGGTTTGAAGCGCATGGTTTACGGAAGCGTTGCGGAGGTGTTGCTGAGGGACTCGCATTTGCCCATACTGCTGGTTCGAGCCCCCCTGGTTTCTCAGGAAGTGACGCCATGAAAGGCTATGAGGGGTTTCAGCGCGCATCGGTGGTCTTTCGGGCCGAGCTTCTCCACCTTGTCAGGGATCCGATCAGCTTGGGCATTGCCCTGTTTATGCCTATGTTCCTGCTTTTTCTGATAGGCTACTCTGTAAACATGGAACTGCGGGAGTCGGCCATCGCTGTTTACGACCTGAACAAGTCCCAGCAGAGCGACGAATACATAAAAACGGTCGACAATACGAGTTTTTTTGAAGTTCGTTATCGCGCGCACAACTACGACGAACTTCTTGATCTGCTGAACAAGGGAGTCGTCAAGCTCGCGATCATCATACCTCCGAAGTTTTCGGAGAGTCTTAGCAAAGGGGAGCCAGCCGTCCTTCAGACGCTTGTGGACGCCTCGTACATCAACAGCGCCCTGTTCATCCTGAGCTACATGGAAGGGATCAACGGCGCCTATTCCGCCTCAATCGTAAATAATTTCCTGCAAACCCGGGGGCATGCGTTTGCGGCGCAGCCGGTGCGGCTCTCGGTGCGTTCCTGGTACAACCAGGGGCTGAGGGAGTTGACGTTCAAGATCACCGGCACATTCAGCATAATCATACTGGGATTCGTCCCCGTTTTGTCGGCTCTGGCAATCGTGCGGGAGAAGGAGTCGGGTTCAATCCAGCAGGTGTTTGCGTCGCCCATAACCCCGTATGAATACATTGCCGGAAAGATGGCCCCATATGTAATCTTTCTTACGCTTGATTACCTCTTCATCATGGTGTTCGGTATCTGGTTTTTTGATCTCCCTTTCCGAGGGCTTATACCGGCTCTGTTTGCCGCCACGCTATTGATGGTTTTTTCATGCGTTGCAATTGGCTTCTTCATCTCGACGATTTCGGGAAACCAGCTTTCGGCGGCGATGCTGGCCATCGTTTTTACCTTGATGCCGGCGCTCATTTACGCCAACGCCATTGCGCCCCTCGACAATTCACCGGTGGGCTTCAAGCTGTATTCCAATCTTTTCCCTGGGGCGTTTTACACTGACGTCTGCCGTGCCATTTTACTGAAGGGAACTACCATGTACGAATATCTGAAGGCAGGCGCGTCCCTCATAATCTACTCCATTGTCATTTTTTTGGTTTGCGCATGGCGTGTCAGAAACAAGAACATCTGATGCCCGGAGGGGTTTATGTCTATTAATCGAATAATTGGATTGATAAAGAAGGAATTCATTCAGTTCTTTCGGGACAAGATAGTGGTTGCGCTCATCTGTTACCATTTCGTCGTTTGCATCGTTTTGTGCGGATATTCTTTTCTGTTACAGGCGGAACATCTGCGGCTTGTCGTCTATGACATGAACCGGACGGAGCAGAGTCGTGATCTGATCGACAGGTTTCTGAGAACCGAACAATTCAAACTGGACCGATATGCGATGAGCATGGATGAGGTTCGTCAACGGCTTGATGGGGCACGGGCGAGGGCCGCCCTGATCATACCTGCGGAATTTTCGCGTGAGCTTGCAAAGGGTCGGCGCACTGATGTGCAGTTCATCACCGACGGCACGGACGCCAACCAGTCAGGGCAGAGCGGTGGATACGCCTCCAAAATCGTTGCGGCCTTCAATCGAGACGTGACGCTTACACGACTGAACCGGGAAGGGATTTCGCTGGCCTCCCTTCCGGGTGTGGCCAATGCGGTTCGACCCTTATATAACCAGGGGCTGAGGGAGGTCGACTTCGTAGTCGTCTCCCACATACTGGTGGCCGGGATCATCGGCGGGCTGATGCTCGCATCCACTTCCATCGTCAGGGAGAAAGAGAGAGGAACGATCGATCAATTACTCGTTACGCCGACCCGTTCGATTGAACTGCTTCTGGCGAAGACCATTGCGCCGTTGATGATATGCCTGATTGCAACAGTCTTCTCCTTTCTTGTTGTGGCATGGTTCAACGTGGAGTTAAGGGGGAGTGTCTTCGTGTTTTTCACGTTCATGGTACTCTTCCTGACCAGCATGATCGGCATCGGCGCCTTGATCGGTTGCCTATGCAACAACACCCTGCAGGCCATACTTCTGTCGTTCGCAGTCTGGTTTCCCGCAACGTTTTTGTGCGGGGTCGCCACTCCAGTGGAAAACATGCTTCCGTTCATGCAGGTGATCGCCAGCGTTTTCCCGACCACCCCCATGATGTATGCGATTAACGCCATCTTCGCGAAAGATCAGGGGTTCCTGGATCTATGGCGGGAAGCGCTTCGGCTGATTGTGACTGGCGGCATCTTGTTATCGTTGGGCGCGTGGGTGACATGGAGACAATGGAAACAGTGATGCAGGACGCCGGTTAAGACCGGTAGTTCCAAAAAAAAACCTCCCCGCAGCAGGCTGTAGGGAGGTTTTTTTGTTCATGGCATCTGGGTTCAGCGCTTGAAGAGGCCCATGAGTGAAGCTTTGGCAAGCGAATTGAAGTTTAGGTAGAACCCTACCACCGCCGCCGAGGTGTCTGCCGTCACAGGGAGCTTGTCCATAGAGACCGCATGGATAGTGAAGATGTACCGGTGTGGATGATCGCCTTCGGGGGGAGCCGGACCGCCGTAGCCCGGTTTGCCGAAGTCGGTCCTCACCTGCAGCGCGCCTACTGGCAGCTTGTCGCTAGCGGGGTTGCCAGCATCCAGCGGCAGCTCCGTTATCTGCGGTGGGATGTTTACCACCACCCAGTGCCAGAAGCCGCTGCCGGTGGGCGCATCAGGATCGAAGCAGGTGAGAGCGAAGCTCTTTGTCCCTTCCGGGGCTCCCTCCCAGCGGAGATGCGGCGATTTATTGCCGCCGCTACAGCCGAAGCCGTACTCCGTCGAGAGAATCTGCTCCTGGCCCAGATAATCGCCATCTTTGAATGTCTTGCTCGTCAGTTTCATCGTGACCTCCTTTATTAGGTGAGTTCTCCCTGCACGGAATCCCGCGCTACAGAAGTTATGCGCATCGTGACCTCGCTGTTTATGAGCTTTCCATCCCCCGCCATGCTGACCGGAATGTAGTTGCGGGAAAGTCCCTGCAACCGACCGACCGCTTTCCCCACCTGCACCAGTACCTGCAGTTCCTTGCCGACGAACCGCCGGTAGTATGCCTGCTTCTTCTGATCCGACAGGCGTCGCAGCAGTTGAACCCGCTCTCGAATGACGCGCGTCGGCGCCGGATCGGACATTGCGGCGGCGGGGGTTCCTTGCCTGGGGGAAAATGGAAAAACGTGAAAATATGCAAGGGGAAGATGCCGGAGAAGGTTACAGGTCTGTTCAAAATCATCATCGGTTTCTCCGGGGAACCCGGCAATGATGTCCGCGCCGCAGCAGATATCCGGCATCGCCGTCACCAGTTGGGATACGACCTCCTGGAAACCGGCGCTCGTGTATTTGCGGCCCATCAGTGCAAGTATCCGGTCCGACCCGCTCTGCATGGGGATATGGAGGTGTTGGCAGATGGTCGGCGTTCGAGCCATAAAGTCAATTAATGCCGGGGAAATCTCCGTGGGCTCGATCGAGCCGAGCCTGAGACGCGGGATGGCACACTCCGTCGCCACCTGTCTGATCAGTTCAAGAAGGGTGGTAGTCGGCGACAGGTCGAGACCATATCCCCCCAGGTGGATACCGGTCAGCACCACCTCTTTGAAACCCTGGCGGGCATAGCTCTTGACCCCTTCCAGCGCCTCCGCAAGCGGTACACTCCGGCTCCGCCCCCTGACGTGGGGAACGATGCAGTAGGAGCAGAAGGCGTCACAGCCATTCTGTACCTGCAGAAAAGCCCGTGTATGTTCGGCAAAACCCTGGATGGAAAGCTGTGAAGCCTCCTGCTCCAGCGAAATATCTGCCACCATGACCTTGCAGCCTCCGCCTATCTCCTTGAGAATACCGGCGATCCCCTTTTTCTCTACGTTGCCGATGATTAAATCCACCTCCGGCATCTCCCGCAGTTGATCTGATGCCATCTGTGCGTAACAGCCGGTCACCACGATCTTTGCCGCCGGATTCCGGCGGCTTGCGCGGCGGATCAGGCGTCGCGACTCTGCGTCAGTCCTGGCCGTCACCGTGCAGGTGTTGATCAGATAGATGTCCGCCTCGTCTTCAAACGGGACTACCTGAAACCCCTCCTTGCCGATGGCTTCCATCATGGCCGCTGACTCGAACTGGTTGACTTTGCAACCTAGTGTTGTAATGGCTACTTTTCGCATGATCGGTTATACCGAGTCGCAATCAAACGATTACGTTGTTGGCTTCGTCGTGGGCTCCTCAACGTACTATTCATGTACGCCTACGTCGCCCCCTCCTCGCCGCCTAGTACTCATTTTGATTGCAACTCGGTATTATATTTTCTCCTCAATCCAGCCGCCACCCAGCACTAGGTCTTCGTCGTAAAATACAACGGCCTGGCCTGGGGTTATCGACTTTTCCTGCTCCAGGAAACGGACCTCCGCACGGCTGTCGGAAAGGTGATATATCCGGCAAGGCGCCGGTTCATGGCGGTATCTGATCTTGCAGGCCACCTCAATGTGGAGGGCAGCCGGTGGGACTATCCAATTTATGTCTGTGGCAATAAGACCGGCGCCGCTGAGTTCTTCCTTTTCTCCAACCACCACCTGCCTGTTGGCCGGGTTCACCCCCAACACGTAGAGTGGGGCGGGGTGAGCAATCCCAAGCCCCTTGCGCTGTCCAACGGTGAAGCGGTGAACGCCGCTGTGCCGCCCAAGGACCTTGCCCCGGCAATCGACGACCTCGCCCTCCATGAGGTTGTCGCCGCGCGCCTCCTCCAGAAAGCGGACGTAATTATTGTCAGGGATGAAGCATATTTCCTGGCTTTCCTTCTTTTGGGCCACCCGCAGCCCGTAACGGTCCGCCATATCACGCACCTCACGCTTGCTCATCCCTCCCAAGGGGAAAAGGGTCATGGCGAGCTGCTCCTGGGTGAGGGTGAAGAGGAAGTACGACTGGTCCTTCCATCGGTCCGCCCCCTTGTAGAGGAGGAAGCGACCGTCGTCGCTCCGTTTTACCTGCGCATAGTGGCCGGTGGCGAGGAAGTCGGCTCCCAGACCACGCGCCTTCATGAGAAGCAGCTCAAACTTGAGCCGCTGGTTGCAGCGAACGCATGGGTTTGGTGTGCGACCGAGGAAATATTCGTCGACGAAGTCGTCGATGACCAGCCGCTGAAACTCCTCCTCGAAATTCACCACATAAAAGGGTATCCCCAGTTGGTCAGCGACCCGGCGGGCGTCATGGATATCGTTGAGCGAACAGCATGAGCCGAACTCCCTCCCATCCATAGCGGTGAACCGGGCATAGTCCCAAAGCTGCATGGAGACGCCGATAACCTCATACCCCTCTTCTTTGAGCAGCGCGGCGGTCACCGACGAATCCACCCCACCGCTCATGGCGACAACAACCCGTTTCTTCTTGTAGCTTTTTACCATTTACCGTTCACTTTTTACCCGATGTCCGCAGCCTTGCCACTATGCTGATGAGCGCCTCAAGGACGAAATCCACGTCTGCCTCCGTGTTCTCCCTGCCAAGCGAGAAACGTACTGATCCGCGGGAGATGGAAGGGTCCAATCCCATTGCTTCCAGTACGTGTGATGTCTTCAGAGTACCGGAGCCACACGCTGCGCCGGATGATGCGGCAATGCCTTGGAGGTCGAGGCTTACCAACAAGGAATCCGCATCCAGACCGATGAACGACAGATTGGAGGTATTGGGGAGGCGTTTCGCGCTGCTACCGTTTACATGGGCGTTTGGTATTCGGGCCAGTATTCCCGTCTCCAGTCGGCCCCTCAGCCGCTCCAGTCGGCGCGGTTCATCGGAGAGGAGGGAGGCCTGCGCCAGTTCGCACGCCATGCCGAGCCCCACGATGCCAGGCACGTTTTCCGTCCCGGCCCGGCGATTGCGCTCTTGTGAACCTCCGTGGACAAGGGGATGAAGCTTCATCCCCTTGCGGACAACCAAGGCGCCGATGCCTTTCGGCCCCCCCAGCTTGTGTCCGGAAATTGACAGCAGACCTGTTTGCAGTTCCTGGCAGTCAATGGGTAACTTGCCTGCCGCCTGCACTGCATCGCAATGAAAATATATACGGCGGCGGGCAGCCAGTTCGCCGATCTCCGAAACCGGCATCAGTACGCCGGTTTCGTTGTTGGCGGCCATGACCGAGATCAGGATGGTTTCACGGGTAATCGCCGCCTCAAGCTCCGCCAGGTCGGGGATCCCCTCCCGGTCCACATCCAGCATGGTGATCCGGCAACCGTTCTGTTCGAGGTGGAGGCAACTGTTCAGCACCGCCGGATGCTCGATCCGGGTGGTTATAATATGGTTTCCACTGTTGCGGAGGATGGTCGCCACACCCTTGATAGCCATATTGTCCGCTTCGGAGCCGCCCGAGGTGAAGACCACTTCAAGCGGCTCGCAGTTCAGGAGTTCGGCCACCTTTTCCCGCGCCTCTTCCAGAGCCACTTTTACCGGTCTGCCGGCCCAGTGGATGCTGGAAGGATTGCCGAACCGCTCCCGATAAAACGGCAAAAACGCCTCCAACACCTCAGGGCGTACGGGTGTCGTGGCGTTGTAATCCATGTAGACCATGCTCAACCTTCCCGTGCGGTCAGCCGTCGGAGTAAAGCGCCAGATCCATGGTCTGCACCGCATACCTGGCTTTTGCGGATAGCCTCATTGCCCTGGCGCCTTGCCGCCGACCGTTTTTTTAAGCTCTTCATGCTCGGTCGTCAGTTCATTTAACTTCCGTTCAAGCTCCCGTATCTGATCGAACAGGCAAGAGATAGCCTTTGCTTCCGGGTCCGGCAACTTGCCATGCTCAAGTGCCATCTTTCCCGAAGGCGTTTCCGGCGCCATGACCACCCGACCGGGTATCCCGACCACTGTGGAGTTGGGGGGGACCTCCCTGACCACAACGGAGTTTGATCCCACCTTGCTACCTTTGCCAATTGTGAACGGCCCCAGGATTTTCGCCCCCGAACCGATAACCACGTTGTCTCCGATGGTGGGATGACGCTTGACTTTGTCCCAGCTAACCCCACCGAGGGTCACGTCATGGTAGATCGTGACGTTGTCGCCGATCTCCGCAGTCTCGCCTATTACAACCCCCATGCCGTGATCTATGAATAACCCTTTGCCGATGGTGGCCCCAGGATGTATCTCGATGCCGGTTAGGAAACGTCCAAAGTGCGATATTAATCTGGCTATGAAAAAAAACTCCCGCTTCCATAAACAGTGGGCGAAGCGGTGAAGGCAGATGGCATGCAGCCCCGGATAGCAAAAAATGATCTCCGGCACGCTTCTGGCTGCCGGGTCGCGGTCGATAACCGCCTTGATATCCTGCTTTAGTCTGCTGAACATGGGGAAGCCTTCCCATAGATGCCTGTTAGAATAGACATGAGTTGAAACAATTTAACATACCAGACTAACCATATCAACTATTGAAATGGTTTATTTGTCCAGCCATGTTACATCTGCCCGCTTGACACCTTCCGGCAAAACCTCTATTATTTCTCATATCCGGTCGGGCGGTATGCCCGAACATTTGGCGCCCCGGTCTACGGGGAGAGTACCGGTCATCCATTGTGAGGTTCTATGTTCGGAATAGGAATGCCTGAGCTGATCGTCATCCTCGTTATCGCGCTGATCGTCATCGGACCGCAGAAACTCCCGGACCTCGCGCGCTCCCTTGGCAAGGGGCTGGCCGAATTCAAACGGGCCACCGAAGACTTCAAGAAGAGCGTGGGAGACGAGGCCAGGGACCAGGAAGAAAAGGAGCATCAGGTAAGGGAAGTACCAGCACGGGAGTCAGCCACGCCTCCGGACAAGGTTGCGTCAACCTCCCCGCCCGAAAAGCACCTTTGATCCCGAATACTGTTATTTTTATTTATGGCGCAATAACGAAAGGCGGGGTTCCCCCCCGCCTTTCGTTATTGCGTTTCTGTTTGGCAACACTTATTTCCACTCCTTGAGCCTTTCCTTGGCCGACTTGATCTCCTCTGCTGCAGGGAAATCCTCTAAGAGTTTCCTCAACACATAGCGGGCGCTTTTCACGTCCCCCAGTTCCTTGAAGGCCATGGCCTGTTTCAACATGGCCGCCGGCGCCTTCTCCTTATTGTGAAATTTCTTTATAACCTCCTGGAACTCAAGGATGGCTGAATCGTACTTCTTCTCGCCGTAGTAGGTCTCCCCGACCCAATAGCGGGCATTGGCCGAGAGTTCGTTGTCAGGATAGAGCTCCAGAAACCTTGTGAGGATTTCCCTCGCTTTTTGCAGTTCGCCTGTGCGGAAGGTATCAAGCCCCTTCCTGTATAGGGCCTCCGGGTCCTTCTGCAATGCATCGGAACGGGTTTCGGCCAATTTTTTTGGCAGTTCATCAATATCCTTTTCCAGTTTTAAGAGTCGCTCCTCGAAGGCTGTAATACGGCGGTTGTGATCCTCCTTAAAAAGGGCCAAGTCATCGGCAGGTTTTTGGGCATGAAGAGCAACATCGTCCACCTTGCCTCCCATTACCTGGATATCGACCCTGAGGTTGTCAAGGTTCGCCTGGAGGTCGGCTGTTTTTTTCCGCATCGCTTCAATATCCTGCCGAAAGCCCTTCAATTCCTTCTCCAGTTCCTTCCGTCCGACGTTTTTAAGTTCTCCCAACTCCTTTCCCATCTTTAAAAGATAAGGCTTCATTTCATCCATGTCTCGCTGCATATTCTCGACGTCACCCTTGCTGGCGCAGCCGACCAGGCAAAGCAGCAGTGCTAGGTGGAGAGAGTATTTGGCAAACCGCATATAATTAATCCTCACATTTGATATTTAAAAAAAGTGGGGAAGCATTTGGAATACGCCCCCACCGGTAAGGAGGTGACATGTTATACCAATTCCAAATCAAAGCGCCCACTTCGTTGGCTCGTCTTCGGCTCCTCAACATACTGGTTGTATGCCTTCGTCGCCTCAATCCTCGCCACCTTGACTGCATCTTTGATTTGAAATTGGTGTTTATTATTTTACCGTTACTAACTCGTCTCGACGGTTCTTGGCCCAGGCGGCTTCGTCGTGTCCCGGGTCCGCAGGCTTCTCTTCACCGTAGCTGATTATGGATAGGCGGTCTGGCTGGACCCCCAGGGTAACCAGGTAGTTCATGGCGGACTTGGCACGCCTTTCGCCCAGCGCTAGGTTGTATTCGTCGGAACCGCGTTCGTCGCTGTTACCTTCTATTTTTATCTTCATAGTGTTGTTCTTCTTGAGTATCCCGGCATTTTTGTTGAGAATATCGCGGGACGCCTGGGAAAGGAGTGCGGAATCAAAGTCGAAATAGATCGTTGTCAGCGCAGATCCCAGCGCTGTCTTCGCTGCCTGACCTATGGTTTCTTCCGTGATCGCCGCGGGAACGGCCTTCACCGGCTGGGACTGGACGGCTTCTTCTTCCACGGTCGACTCCGCCTGCTCTTTAGGCTGAACCGGCTGGGCAAGTGCGGGAGCTATCGGCTCTTCCTGCTTTACCATCTCCTTTTTGGCGCACCCGCTTGCCAAAAGAGCACCACAACAGAGAACCACCAGACATCTCATCATACTTTTGCTCATTTTCCTCTCCTTTCAAGTACTTGAAGTATTGTTGCAATATAAGGGAACGACCGGATAGAATACTACCCCGTATTATACATAACTTGCAGCCGATTTCAATTATTCTTAATGGGGGTGGACAAAATTTTACCGGGCCGCAGACGATGACCAGACGGAGGGTTGATACCGAGTTGCAATCAAAATGATGACTAGGCGGCGAGGAGGGAACGACGTAGGCGTACATGAATAGTACGTTGAGGAGCTCCCGACGAAGCTAACAACGTCAGCGTTTGATTGCGACTTGGTATGATCCATTACCAGCGGGGGTACCAGGTGGGATGTTTGCCGTTCCCCTTTCCCCAAGGAGAAGTAAAAACGCCGTTAAGCCTTGTAATATAGGGCTTAATGGCGTTTTGGTTTTGTAATGCTTGTCTTGTTTCGCTACGGATTTGTCAAAGTTAGTCAACTGATCAAGTACGTCCCCTAGGGGGTGCGCAGACAACTCTCTAATGAACAATGAAATTAAATAAATCTGTCCCACTTTTTTTCCAACAGACGTACTTCTCGGAGCCGTGGCCTTGTGTTCAGAAGATTGCTTGAACGGGCGGTTGCAACGGGTCCGGTTACTGAAAACGATGTAACGCACGGATATAACTGGGGCTAACTCTTGTGGGGC
>JBAQKZ010000230.1:0-14920 GCA_049301475.1 Geobacteraceae bacterium
TTTCATCAAGGCCCGAGGGCATTATCCCTCACTAAGAGGCCGTATATACGGAAGCAATCCTGTCCCTGTCATTAAGTGAAATAACCCTTGCAAATAGGGGGGAGACCATATACGGACAACGCTGCCATAGACTACACCATTTATCAGAATAGTTTTCGACTTCGCAGCAAATACACCTTTTCCTTCTGGGATAGTCTGATAGTCGCGTCAGCTCTTGAAAACAAGTGTGCCCTGCTGTATTCGGAAGACATGCAGCACGGCTTGGTGGTTGAAAACAAACTGAAGATACTGAATCCGCTTGCTGAATGAATCAACCACGAGGCAAAAGACCAATGAGACCAGGCTCCAACATTAAAAGGCGCCTGTCCCCTTGGTTGTTTAAATCTCCCCTTATCAGAGTGGAAGTCTTGAAGTCCCCCTTAAAAAAGGGGGATTTAGGGGGATTTGCCGTTGACTTTACAAACCAAATCCACCCTGACCCCCCTTTGCAAAGGCGGGAATAACTGCGCAACTGCCGGGCAGGCCGTTTCGCTACCGGTTGTAACAAAAATTGTCAAATGCTGTGACGTTAAATTGCCCGCATCCTCCGCCGTGACGAATCACTGCCTTTAAGTCCACCGCAACCGCTTGTAAATACGGACTATTATTTCCCCCCTTCAACTTGGCGCAAATTTAGCATGCAGATGTGGTTATGGACTTAGAATCAATGCTGCCTGTTCAGCAACCACAACCCAAGGAAAGGAGAAAAACATGTTAAACGAACTGAAAAGCAACAAAGGCTTCACCCTCATCGAGCTCTTGATCGTCGTCGCGATCATCGGTATTCTGGCGGCCATCGCCATCCCGCAGTTCTCCGCCTACCGGCAGAAGGGGTATAACTCCTCGGCCAACGCCGACGTCAAAAATTCCAAGACCATTGAGGAGTCAATGTTCGCAGACTTTCAGACGTACGGCAAAACCCAGGGCTCGGCTCTGTTGACTGCCGCAACCGATGCCACCGCCGGAGCAATCTTGCAGGGACCTCTTGGCGCTGCTACGGCAACTGTTGCTGGCGCGATTCTGAGTGGTCCTCGTCCTGATCCTGCAACTAATCCTCCTACTGCATCGATTCCCGCTGGTGTCGGCATTTCGCTTTCAAACGGGGTTAACCTGATTACAGCATGTATCGCAAAGGATGCGACAACCCAAACCACCGTTGGTTACAATACGTATGCAAAAAATATTCAGGGCACCAGGGTTTTCTTTACCGAAAATGAGGCAACCACCATCCTGTACACCCAAAACGATGAGGAAGCAGGCAAAGGTCTTGCCGCTACATTGCAGTATGCTGCTGTGGTTGCACCAGCACTCGGTATCGATATAGCTGGTGGAGCGGCCTCTGCCAATCCGGCTCCTTACGACAAGTGGACTGCTCTGTAATTCACAATTGCTGTTGGATTAAAAAAGGCCGGGGTTTCCCCCCGGCCTTTTTTATCACAACTAATCCGACTAAAAACGTTTAAGCCGTCAATTCTGTTGACATTCTGCCACGGTGGAATTATACATGGAGCCCATGATAGTTATCGAAAATATTTCAAAGTCCTTCAGGGAGGGGATTAGCGGCAGGCACGTGCAGGCCCTACAGGACCTCTCGCTGCAGATAGAAAAAGGGGAGGTCTTCGGCTTCCTCGGTCCTAACGGCGCGGGAAAGTCCACCGCAATCAAGGTCCTGATCAACCTGATCTTCCCCGACTCAGGCAGGGCCTTTATCGCCGGGAAGGATGTCGGAGGAAAGGAAGTGCGGAAGATGGTCGGCTTTCTCCCGGAAAATCCCTATTTCTACGACTACCTGACCGCCGAGGAGCTCCTTAGGTTCGGTGGCCGGGCTTCCGGTATGGGGAAGGCGGAGATCACGGAAAGAACCGATCTGCTGCTGGCCAAGGTTAACCTGACCCAAGCGCGGAAACGTGCGCTCCGCACCTATTCCAAGGGTATGGTGCAGCGGGCCGGGCTTGCCCTGGCCCTCATCCACGACCCTCAGGTTGTTATCCTGGACGAGCCAATGAGCGGCCTCGACCCGCTCGGCAGGAAGATGGTCGGGGATATCATCTTGGAACTGAAAGAGGCTGGCAAGACCGTCTTCTTTTCCTCTCACATCTTGAGCGACGTGGAGCGTTTCTGCGACCGGGTCGGGATCATCGTCGGAGGAAGGCTGCGGCTGGTGGAAAGGCTGGAAATTCTCCTGTCTTCTGGCACCACGCTGGAGGATGTCTTTTTACAGGAAGTAAATAAGACCGGCCAGAAGGAGGTGATGTGACCATGAACCCTCTTTTTCCCATAGCAGCAATAACCTTCAAGGAGGGGATCCGGAACAGGGCCATTTACGGCATCTCCATCATTGCGCTAATGATGCTGGTGGTTAATGTCCTTATCTCCCAGATGATCATGCAGGAGGTCGGAAAGGTGGCGGTGGACCTCGCTCTTTCGACCGTGTCTTTTTCCGGGATACTCCTCGTCATTTTCGTGGGGATAAACCTCATGGCAAAGGACCTGGACCGGAAGACGATATACATGGTGCTCGCCAGGCCGATTTCACGGGCGCAATATATTGTCGGCAAGTTCCTGGGAATGGTCGGCCTGATAGTTGTTTCCAATGTTATTTTGGGTGCGTTTGCAGCGGCGTCATTGTTCATGCTCAACCGGATATACCCCGCCTATTTTCAGCGATTTTCCTGGTCGATGGTGGTCCTCGCACTGGTTTTCATCGTTTTGATGCTTGTTCTCCTTTCCGCGTTGAGCTTTCTCTTTGCCTCTTTTACCTCATCATCGTTCATTACGCTGGTGCTGACCATTATAAGCTATCTGATCGGCAACTCCATCAATGAAGTCAAGGCTCTGGTGGAAGCGCCACAGGCTGTGGGCATCGATCCCTCACCCGTTACGGTAAAGGTGGTGCAGGTGGCCTATTATTTATTCCCCAACCTCTCCTTCTTTGACATCAAAACCCAGGCAGCCCACGGCCTGGCAATCTCTCCAGCTTATATATGCTGGACCGTGACATATGGTCTGGTTTATACATGTCTGGTCATTGCCATTGCCTGTCTGATCTTCAATAGACGGGAATTCCCATGACACTGCACCGTCTGTATCCGGTCATCGCTGTTATCATCTTGCTGCCGGTTTATCTCTTTTCACTCTCGACGACCGCTTCCCAGAGAAAGATGTTGCCGCAGGATAGTGGAACTTCGTATATCCTCCCATCGCCTATACTGAAGATCACCGCTCTTGAATTTGATGGTCTGGCGGCGGATTTTCTGTTTCTGAAGGCCCTGACCTTTTACGGCGGAACCCTTGAGCGCAAAGAGCGCCCCAGGATACAAGAGCAGGAATGGCGCTGGATGTATGAAGTCTTGAATGCTGCTACAGACTTGGATCCATATTTTTATGACCCCTATTACTTCGCCAACTCCAACTTTACATGGGAAGCTCACATGGTAAAAGAGGCAAATACGCTGCTGGCAAAAGGGAACCGTTATCGGGAATGGGATTGGACAATCCCTTTTTTCCTGGGGTTCAATGAGTTTTATTTTTTCCATGACAACGCCAAGGCTTCTGAATATTTCATGCAAGCTGCCCAAAGGCCGGATGCCCCTCCCATTGCGGCATCACTTGCGACTCGCATGGCGTATAAAGGGAACAGGGCAGAAGTTGCCATCCTTTTCTTGCAGGAAACCCTCAATAAGACAAAGGACAAGACTACCCGGAAAGAGTTGGAAATCAGGATGGAAGTCCTGCAAGGTGTTCTTGCTTTGGAACAGGCCGTGGAGGTTTACAAGGGCAAACATGGCAAGTTACCGCATGGACTGAAAGAGTTGCAGGCGAAAGGGTTCATCGCGCACATCCCCGCTGATCCTTATGGCGGTGAGTTTTACATCGACAAGGACGGTTCCGTGAAAACCACCAGCGACCTGAGGCCGATGAAGAAGTAGGGCCAGGCAGGACATATTTGTTACCGATAAGGGCATCGTCCGTAGCGGTACAAAAGGCCTTGAGAAATCAGGGCCTTTTCTTTATCAGCGTCGGCCTTTCCCGTTGACATCAGGGATAAAAAGGTGTATTAAACTTGCGTAATATCGCAGTGTTATCTGGGCAACAAGCTCTTTGTATACATTTGCCCATTGACAAAAGCATAAGTAATTATAAATCAGGGGGAGAACCATGACTTTATGGGAAAAAGCCAAAGCGGAATTTATCGACATCATAGAATGGATTGACGATTCCAGCGACACAATGGTCTGGAGGTTTCCGAGGTATGACAATGAGATAAAGTATGGAGCGCAATTGATAGTCCGGCAATCGCAGTCTGCTGTTTTTGTGAATATGGGAGAAATTGCCGATCTGTTTACATCCGGAACGCATCAACTGACAACCAGAAATCTCCCTGTTCTGACCACCCTCATGGGTTGGCAATACGGGTTCCACAGCCCTTTCAAGGCCGAGGTTTATTTTGTAAACACCAGGAACTTCACGAACCTCAAATGGGGGACAAAAACCCCTGTCATTCTCCGCGACGCGGAATTCGGGCCCGTAAGGCTGAGAGCATTCGGAACTTATGTTGTCAGGGTAAGCGATCCGGCAAAATTCATAAAAGAAATAGTTGGAACAGGCGGGCGCTTTATACTCGACGGCGTATCCGATCAGCTAAAGAACCTTATTGTTACCAGATTCTCGGACATGCTTGGGGAAAACAAAATCCCGGTGCTTGATCTGGCCGCCAATTATAATGAACTGTCAGCTTACCTGGCCGGTAAAATCGCACCCGAATTCCTGGAATACGGCCTTGAGGTGACAAAGCTTCTGATCGAGAACATCTCCCTCCCACTGGAAGTTGAAGCGGCGCTGGATAAAAAAAGCAGTATGGGAATTATCGGCAACCTGGACAATTACCTGAAATTCCAGAGCGGAAATGCCATGGAGTCAGCAGCAAAAAACCCGGGTGGCGATGCATCCGCAGGGGTAGGGATGGGAATAGGCTTCGCCATGGCAAACCAGTTGGGTAAAATGATGGCCAACCCGCAGGAGCCGTCACAAAGCGCCCCTCCAGATATCCCACCGGAGGATGCGGATAGCAAGTATTATGTAGGGAAAAATGGAAAGAAGGCAGGACCTTTTGATATAAATGCGATTATTGGTTACATAAAAAAGGGAGCGATCACAAAAGAAACCCTTATCTGGAAAGAAGGGATGGACGCATGGAAAACAGCCGGATTATTCGCTGAATTTGAATCGTTGTTAAAGACAACTCCCCCACCGTTGCCAGAATAATCTTTCATTGACTGAGGTGACAACATCCGGTATCTCATCCAATTTATTTGAACCCACAGGAGGCAATGTGGCTAATTGCTCCAACTGTTCGGCGACCCTTTTACCAAATTCGATACAATGCGAATATTGCGGAAGCCGCAATGATATCGACCTTAAAGGGATTAATTACTATACGGCTAATGAAACCGAATCGGAACGTATCTGCCCAAGATGCAAAATCGGATTAATAACCATCGATCTGAAGATGAACGGCAAATTCCTGATAGAACGATGCGATGAGTGCCTGGGACTCTTTTTTGATCCCGGAGAATTGGAAGCGCTTCTGGAGGCAACGGTTTCCAACGTATTTTTTATCAATAGAAGCCAACTGGATAATATCAACAGCACAAAGAGATCCGGTGACTATGGTGTGTCCTACATTAATTGCCCGATCTGCTCCAAACTTATGAACCGTGTCAATTTCGGGACAAAAAGCGGGGTCATTGTCGATCGCTGTAAAGATCACGGCGTATGGCTTGACGGTGGGGAACTCAGGCATCTTTTCGAATGGATGAAGGCAGGGGGCAAACTCTTGCAGCAGGAAAGAGAGGAACAGCTCAAGAAAATTGAAGAACAGGAGCAGGAAGGGGAACGCCGCAAAAAACAGACACAATCCGCTTCGGGCGGTGTTTATCCGGATGATTCCGGCTTCTATCTGTTCGGGAATACCTTGAAAAATGCAGATTCCGATCTTTTTGAGATGGTGACAAAAGCGATCAGATATTTCATGAAATAGCAAGAATACGCGGAAAGGATACAACCAAGACACTACGCGGCATTGATGAACATCTGGCATCTACCCTGAAGGCGTTGGCCCGCGATCAGGGAGTCAGCCTTAATACGTTGACTCTGCGCCTGATTCGTGAGGCGACAGGTGTTGACAAACGGAAAAGAACCCTGCTGTATCATGATCTCGACGTGCTGGCAGGTACGTGGAGCAAAGAAGATGAAGCGGCGTTTCACGTTGCTACGCGATCACTTGAAACTATTGATGAGGATATGTGGAAGTAGGGCCTGTCATTGAATAAGAGGCACAATTAGGCGCTCGGATTCAGATTGGATTTGGTCTGCCCACTCAGAAACATGTACCTTTTTTATTGCCCACAGATAACCTTCTCTATTTTGTGTTCTTATTTGTGCTTGCGCCGGACAATCCTTTGCCCCTCAATCGAAACTGTCGGAATAGCGGGCGTCTATTTCTCCTTGGAGAAACGATTCCACCTCCTGCGCTGTTGAAAAGGAGAGCGCCAGGGAGACAAGCTTTTCTGCCTCCTTTCTGGAGAAGCGCCGTAATATCTTCTTGACCCTGAGGATGGAGACGGCGTTCATGGAGAGCTCGTCGAAACCCAAGCCCAGGAGGATCGGCAGATATAAAGGTTCGCCGGCCATTTCACCACAGATACAGGCGTCTATGCCGACGGCATGGGCGGCATCCACAACCATCTTCAGGGAGCGAAGAACGGCGGGATGCAGCGGCTCGTAAAGGTGGGAAAGATGCTCGTTGGTACGGTCGATGGCGAGCGAATACTGGATCAGGTCGTTGGTGCCTACGCTGAAAAAGTCTACCTCCCGTGCAAGGAGGTCGGCAATTATTACCGCAGATGGTATTTCGATCATGATGCCGATCTCTATTTGTTCGTCAAACGGGATTCCGGCCGACCGTAACTCCTCTTTGACCTCACCGATGAGCGCCTTGACCGCCCTGATCTCGTCCACCCCCGACACCATCGGGAAGAACATCCTCACCTTTCCCAAGGCGCTAGCTCGCAGGATGGCCCGCAATTGAGGCTTGAAAGTTTCCGGCTGGAGAAGGGAAAGACGGATGGCCCTCAGTCCCAGAGCGGGGTTGAGTTCATCCGCCAGATTGAGGCCTGAAACGAATTTATCACCCCCCACGTCCAGTGTGCGTATGGTCACCGGGTGCGGCGCCATTTTCCGCACAACGGCGGCGTAGGCGGCAAACTGTTCTTCCTCGTCCGGCAGTGTCTGGCGGTTCATGAACAGCATCTCGGTACGATAGAGTCCGATCCCATCTCCGCCATGTCTCTTGAGGGACGATATCTCCTCCAGGAATTCCACGTTTCCTTTCAGTTTGACCCTCAGACCGTCGGTGGTCTCGGCAGGAAGATCCCTGAGCTTGAGCAGCTCACGCTCAAGATACTCGTAATGCTGCTTGCGCAGGAGATAGTCGCGGAAGGTCTCCTGGTCGGGATTGACAACCACCACCCCGGTGGCGCCGTCGATTATGAGGATGTCGCCGTCGGCGACCTCCGCAGTGACCCGTTCCAGTCCAACCACTGCGGGTATTTCCAGTGCGCGTGACAGAATCGCCGAATGTGAGGTCTTTCCTCCCAGGTCGGTGACAAAGCCGATCACCTTGTTCTTGTCGATCTGCAACACATCAGCAGGCGACAGGTCGTGAGCGACGATAATAGCCTTTCCTTCCACTTCGTTGACCGATTCCTGGCTCTTCCCCACCATGCAGCGCAGTACCCGCTCAACGACAGTTTCCACGTCGCTGTTCCGCTCCCGCAGGTACTCGTCTTCTATTGTGGCGAAAAAATCCTTGAACTTCCGCAGGGTCCTTTTCAGGGCAGCCTCGGCATTGATCAGGCGACTCTCGATGAGAGCAACAGTCTCATTGGTCAGCATGCTGTCCTGAAGAATGAGCAGGTGGGTGTCGATCACGTAGAGGTGCTCCGGGCCACGCTGCGCGGCAAGTTGCTGCTTAATGCCGACCAACTCGTCCCTGGCTGCGACCAGGGCGTTCTTGAAACGCGACACCTCGGTCGGAACCTCGGTCGGCGATATCTCCCTCTCCACCACCGCCACCCGGCTACGGTCAGTGATTCTGACCGGTCCGATGGCGATGCCGGGAGAAGCTCCGATCCCCTCCATACGCCGGTTGTTAATCTTCCCCGAACCCATTGTTGATAAGTTCTCCCAGTGTAGTCATGGCCAGCGCCTCGTCCGGCCCTTCAACCTTCAGCCTGATCTTACTCCCCTTCGCCGCCGCAAGCATCATGATACCCATGATGCTCTTGCCGTTCACTTCAACCCCTTCCCGCTCGATCCTGATCTCGGACTGGAACTGGCCGGCGGTCTTGACCAACATGGCGGACGCCCGGGCATGGAGCCCCAGTTTATTGATAATGGTGAATTCCTGTTCCTGCATAGCGACCGGGTGATCCTTCCTTCCTGTTTTATTTTAAATATTCCCCAGCCACCGATATGCTTTCCTGGCCGCACACCTTGAGTCTTCCGGCAAGTTCGGCAACCCCCGCGCTTTGACGATCCGAGGCAAATTTTATCACCATCGGAAGATTGACGCCGGTCAACACCTCAATCTGGTTCTCCTTCAGAAATGAGAGGCTTATGTTGGATGGAGTGCCACCAAACATGTCTGTCATTATGATTACCCCATTGCCGTCAACCTTGCCAATCGCTACTGCAATGGCGTTACGTATGCCATCAACCGGATCACCGGGTCTGATTCCGACCGTCTCGGTAAGTTCGATAGCTCCGACAATCATTTCCGCTGCCCGGAGCAGTTCTTCAGCCAGTCCGGCATGTGTTACCAGCACCAATCCGATCATTTTGTCATCCCTTTTCCATATCGCGATGCGTTACCTTGAGGTTTACCGGCTTGTCCCGGAATAGTTCCCGGAGTTTCTCGGTTATTGCCACAGATCTATGCCTGCCTCCTGTACAGCCGATGGAAATGGTCAGATACGATTTCCCCTCACGCCGGTAACCGGGGAAAAGGAACTCCAAAAGGTCCCTGAACCTGTCGAAGAAAACCCCGGCTTGAGGCTGGCCCAGGACATAGTCGCGTACCCGTTCGTCGAGTCCGGAGAAGGGTTTGAGTTCCGGCACAAAATGGGGATTGGGGAGAAACCTGACATCCATCACCAGGTCCGATTCTGGGGGAATGCCGTACCGGTAGCCGAACGACTGAAGGTGCACCGTCATCTCACGGGTTCCCTGCTCCCCCCTGATGAGGGCGATAATCAACTCCCTCAACTGATGGACGTTCAGCTCCGAGGTGTCGATGACCGTTGCCGCCAGATGGCGCAGGCCGGCCAGTTGCTCTCGCTCATAGCGTATTCCTTCCGGCACCGATCCGCTATCCAGTGCGGGATGGCGCCGTCGGGTCTCGGAAAAGCGGCGAACCAGCACCTCCTCGGTCGCGTCGAAGAAGATGATCTCCACCGGGTGGCCCGCCGCGCCGATCTCCTGAAAGACCCGCTCATACCCTTTAAGGAAGTCGCGACCACGGATGTCCATGACAAGCGCCACATCATGCGCCTTTTCCGAGGACTTTTCCACCAATTCAATGAATGTCGGAAATAGGGAAACCGGCAGGTTGTCTATGCAGAAAAACCCTTCATCTTCCAATGCACGGACAGCGGTAGATTTCCCAGACCCGGAGAGGCCGGTAATGATCAGTATACGCATCTCATTCCACCTCGTCTCCGATCGGACGCGCTTCCAGCCGCGCCAGCAACTGTTCGTGAAATTCCCGTGCAGAATGGTATCCCATCCCCTTGAGCAGGAAGTTTCTGGCCGCCACCTCTATAATGGAGCTCAGGTTGCGTCCCGGTCGCACCGGGATCTTAAGGTGTGGGAGCTCAATGCCAAGGATGGTATAGCTCTGGTCATCTATGCCTAGCCGGTCATATTCCTGGGTCGTATCCCATTCGACCAACTCCAGCACCATGTCGATGATCTTTTTATCACGGATGGATGATATTCCGTACAGGTCTTTGATGTTGATGACCCCCAGACCACGGATTTCCATGTGATACTGGGTAGGTTGACAGGCCTGGCCTGTCAGGGAAGCCGGCATCTTCTTTTTGATGAAAATAATATCGTCAGCCACCAGACGGTGACCCCGGATCACCAGGTCAAGAGCGCATTCGCTCTTTCCTATGCCGCTCTTTCCCAGTAGCAGTACGCCGACGCCCAGAACATCCACCAGCACGCCGTGGATATGCGTGGTGGGGAGCAGCCGCTCTTCCATGAACTTGGTTATAAGAGAAATGAAGGTTGAAGACTGGTGCGGAGTTACCAAGAGCGGAATATCGGCCCTCTCGGCGGCCCGTTTCAAAAATTCAGGTGGGGCCAGCCCCTTAGTGATGATGAAGCAGGAGACAGGAAATGTACAGAGCTTGTTAACGTTTGCGATGGCCTGCGCCTCGTCGATCTGACGCAGATAGGATATTTCCGTGTTCCCCAAAACCTGTACCCGGTCCGGGTGCAGATGTTCCATGTACCCGGTTAGCGCCAGCCCGGGCTTCTGAATGCGCGGGCTGTTCACCATGTGGGAAACCCCCCTCCCTCCGGCGATCAGCGAAAGCTCCAGGCCGTACTCCTCGTCTTTCAGGAGTTCTTCAATGGTAAGAGCAATGGTCGTCAATAGAGACTGTCCTGTTTGCAAATATGATACTACTCCGACAGTTGCGCTTTTAATCGGTTATTCCCCCCTTTGCAAAAGGGGGGGTAGGGGGACTTTACAGTACAATCACTCTTTGCCGGGGTCAATGAGGCCGTAGTTGCCGTCCCGTCGGCGGTAGATTACGTTTATGTTATCGGACACCGCATCCGTGAACACCAGGAAATCCTTGTGGAGCAGGTCCATCTGCATGACCGCCTCATCCACCGACATCGGTTTCATCGAGAAGGTTCTGGTCCTGATAACAACCGGTTCCTGCCGTTGATCGATGCTTTCGGCCTGGACAACACTCTTTCTTACCTGCCGCTCGCGGTTTTCAGCGGTAGCAGGTTTGTGCTCCTTGAGCCGTTCCTTGTAGCGGCGCAATTGCCGCTCAATCTTGTCCACCACCGCATCAACGGCTGAATACATGTCATTGGTTTCTTCCGAGGCTTTAATAGTGACCCCCTTGGCAATAATGGTCACCTCCGCCAAGTGGCGTATCTTTTCGACGGTCATGGATACGTGGGCGACTATAGGCTCGTCAATATATTTCCGCACCCTTTCCAGCTTCTCTTCCGCATAACTCTTCAGGGGATCGCTCGGTTCCATGTGCCTGAACGTGGTAGTAACCTGCATAACTGCCTCCTCTGTTAAATATAAGTTGTGTTAAAACATCCGTCGTCGCTCGGACGATGAACCGATGCGCAGCATTTCCCGGTACTTGGTAACGGTCCGACGAGCTATCGTAATACTGTGCTCCGCCAGTAACTCGGCCAGCCGCAGATCGCTGTATGGCTTTCGTGTATCCTCGGCATCAATGATCTCCTTGATCCTGTTCTTGACGCTTTCCGAGGCTATGAATTCCCCATCGCCGCTCGAGATGCCGCTGTTGAAGAAATATTTCAACTCGAACAGCCCCTGTGGGGTCTGCATGTACTTGTTGGTGGTAACGCGGCTGATGGTAGACTCGTGCATCCCGATGTCCTCCGCTATTTCCCGCAGCACGAGTGGCTTCAGATGCTCTATCCCGCTGTCAAGAAATTCGCGCTGGTGCTTGATTATGCTCCTGGCGACCTTGTAGATCGTCCGCTGCCGCTGATGGATGCTTTTGATCAGCCAGAGAGCGGAGCGCATCTTTTCGTTGATGTACTCTTCAGCCTTGGCGTCCAAATGCCGGTCTGTTTTCGCCTCTGCGGCATAAAACGGGTTTAGCCGCAGGTTGGGGAGCCCCTCGTCGTTGAGCATCACCACGTACTCTTCGCCGATCTTGTAAACAAATATGTCGGTGGATATGTACTGGACCTCCTCCTGACCAAACTGACGGCCAGGCTTCGGATCAAGGCCCGCAATGATCTTCACCGCAGTCAGAATGTCATCGACATCCACCTTTAGCGCCCGCGCAATCTGCTTGTACCGTCGCCCCTCCAGATCCTTCAGGTGGTCCTTCAGCAGGGTGTCCACGAGGCTTCCTTCCATGCCGAGACTCCGCACCTGCAACAGTAGGCACTCACGCAGGTCACGGGCACCAACTCCCGGTGGATCAAACTCCTGTACCCCCAGCAACACCGCTTCTACAAACGGTTCTTCCACTGCGCAGAAGGACGATACATCGGCCAGCGACGCCCGGAAATACCCGTCTTCGTCGATATTGCCGATGATCTCGACGCCTACCCTCCTCTCCGGTTCCGTAAACCTGTTCAGGTTAAGCTGCCACATCAGGTGGTCAATCAGGGTGCTCTTCTTGGTCAGTAAATTCTCGTAGGAAGGGGCGTCGTCATCGTCATAATAGCGATCTGCGCTGTAGTTGTACCCTTCCAGATAGGCGTCCCAGTCCATTCGCAGGGCCTCATCACCGGTAGCGGTCTCCTGGGATGCCGCATTGGCGACTTCCTGCTCCGTCATCTCCGCAAGTTCATCCTCGCCGCTTTCCTCCAACTCCGGTGACTCTTCCAGTACCGGATTCTCCTCCAGTTCCTGGCGCAAGACGTCCTGGAGCTCAAGCCTTGAAAGCTGGAGCAGCTTGATGGCTTGCTGCAACTGGGGAGTCATCACCAGTTGCTGGCTCAGTTTCATCTGTTGGCGCATTTCAATGGCCATAAATGTTTTTAACCCTCAGTCAACCGGTATATTCCCTTTTGATGCCTGTTTTCAAGACAATATATAATGCCCTTACAGTCGGAATTTTTCGCCAAGGTATATCTCCCGCGCCTTCCTGCTGCCGGCTATCTGTTCGGGATCGCCACACTCGATAACCTCACCGGCGTTTAAAATGTAGGCCTTGTCACATACCCCCAGAGTTTCCCGGACGTTGTGGTCCGAGATAAGCACACCGATACCACTTGCCTTAAGGTCGGTGATGATGTTCTGAATATCAATGACCGCTATCGGGTCAATGCCGGCAAACGGCTCATCCAGCAGTATGAAGGCGGGACTAATTACCAGCGCCCGGGCTATTTCCACCCGCCGCCTCTCACCGCCGGA
Organism: Geobacteraceae bacterium; assembly: GCA_049301475.1. Classification (GTDB taxonomy): domain Bacteria; phylum Desulfobacterota; class Desulfuromonadia; order Geobacterales; family Geobacteraceae; genus JBAQKZ01. The sequence continues at coordinate 13,262 of JBAQKZ010000230.1, forward strand.
AAGGGAGTACCCCTTGCTTCTGGCGATATGGCTGATTCCGAACTCGACCAACAGTTCCTCTGCCCGCTCCAGGCGCTGGTTCCTCGTCAAATCGAGGGTTTCCAGCACCGCCAGCAGGTTCTCCTCCACCGTCAACTTGCGAAACACCGACGGTTCTTGAGGAAGATAACTGATCCCCTTGCGGGCCCTCTGGTACATGGGGAATTCGGAAATCGGCTCGCCCGCCAGGAAAACCTCCCCGCTATCCGGGCGGCAAAGCCCGACCACCATGTAGAAGGTTGTTGTTTTGCCGGCGCCGTTAGGCCCCAGCAAGCCAACCACCTCGCCGGAAGAGACCGCCAGGTCCACGCCATTGACCACCACCCGTTTGCCGAAGCTCTTCACAAGCCCCCTGGTAGTGAGGGTTCGCTCAGGGTTTAGCCGCACCATTTTTTACCTTTTCCCTCGGGTGGATAACCGCTTCCACCCGTCCGTCCGAACCTCCTGTCACCACGCTCCGCTGATCGTCGACAAAATAGGTGATCACCTTACCCGACACCACGTCATCCCCCTGATACACCCTAGGATTGCCGTCCAGTACAATCTTTCCCGCTTTGTTATCGTAAAAGGCATGATCAGCCTGTCCGAGACGATTTCCTTGAACTATCCTCACATTGCCTATGGCCTCTATCCGCTCCACACTCTTTTCCCCTTCTGAATAGAAAATCACCAGCCGGTCGGCATTTATGGTGATCTCCCCCTGGCGGGCCGTAACCTTGCCCGTAAAGGTGGCCGTGTGATTGGCGCCGTCGGTGACAAGCTCATTGGACTTGATCTGAATCGGCTGGTTGAGCCGTTCCGCGCCACTTATTCCGGTGGCGGAAACCTGACTGACAAGGGCCGGGCAAAGGAGTATCGCCACCATCATACGCATGATCAAAGCCGCGCCCCCGGTCTGATGGTAGCGATCACGCCGCTAAGTATTTTCATGCTCTTCTTTTCCGTCATTAACTCCAAACCGACTCCTTCCACCGTAAGGCTGCCATCCGTGAATCGCAGCCGGTCAGTTGTCTGGAGCATGGCCCGGGCCGCGTTATATGAAAGATGCCCGGTTTTGAACTCCATGCCGACGGTGCTTTTTGCCTCAACATGGCCGATCAGTCGAACATCGCGAGTCGTATTATGGTACTCTCCCCGGTCTGCGATCAAGGTCAATTCCCCGAACCGGCGATCACCGGCAATTACCATACGTATCCCGGTAAGGCGAGTCAGATCGCTTTTACGGTCGTATTCCGCCTTGTCGGCAAGCAGGTCCCACTTCTTCACCCCGTTGCGCGTCTCGGTATAGTGAAGCTGCTGCATCGACAAATCGATATTCCGTGGCAATTGAGGCAAGGTTCGCGCCGAGCGTTTGCCCTGATACATCTTTACGGCGATTGTAGCCACGAGCAAAAGGGTTGCAACGACGATGGCCAGCGCCAGCAGATGCCTGATTTTCTTCAGCTTTCGCATAGATTCGGGGGAAAGTATAGCATCATACCAAATAGCTGTAAAGGCACGGTAAATTTGTTCTCCATGTGAGCAGTCATGCTGGACAGGAGTTTTGAGTCATTTTCAAATAGTCAAAGACCATACGCACGTTTCTCATGAGCTGTCTCATTTTTTGTGCGACACTCACCG
>JBAQKZ010000231.1:0-5701 GCA_049301475.1 Geobacteraceae bacterium
GCAGCCTCCAGATGACCCAATGTCACGTCATTCGGTCCGAGGTCTAAGCTGCCGTTATATTGACGGGCATAGTGAACCGAGGCGTGCCGCCGTTTGAAGTCTATGTACACGCCAATGCTTGGGACGCCCATCGACATTGCCAAATCATCATCCGGACCAGCAATCACGTTGCCCGCACGATGTTGTTTCTCATTCGCCTTGGTAATGGGCGCGGCCAGATACTGCACGTATTTCCAGAGTTTGTACTCTCTATCGTACCCCTCGCCTATGTAAGTAAGCGGATAATGGGTATCCATATATATAATTCTCTTGCTGTGCGGATGGTAGGATGGTGGAATTCCCTCTACCTCCCAGACCTCACGGGGCGCCCACTCGTTTAGTGTGGAAGGGTTCCAGTGCGGCCAGTTCTTCAGGTCGACCAAGGGAAACTCCTGCTCCAGCGTAGGAGCGCCCTTTACCCAGTTAAACCTGGAGTTCGCCACGACGAGAATCGTTTTCTTGCTGAGCACTTTCCAGCTTTTGTACCATGACGGGCGCGCATTGATTATTCCTGCCTCGTCAGCTATTATGTCCAAACCATCCACCGGGTCCACCCAGGCGGAGCCGGAAAGCCTTCTGGTCCGCCGCACCGACTTGACGTAGACCCAGGTATCTTCTAGCTTGGGGCTGTCATACCGGATCGTAAAAAGGCCGATCCCTTTCAGATCATATGGGGACGTAACAAAGAAGACGGTCTTACATAGGATTGAACCATCGCCTAGAATCGGGTTATTCCCACCGTTTTCCAGACGACCCTTAAGGAATACGCGGAGCCAGTACCAATCCTGCCGACGCTCAACACCCGTATCGGGGTTGATCAGAAGCCAAGAGTGTGGAAAGTGCTGAACCATGCCGTACATCTGGGAGTAATACCAATTCCAGATCACCTTGTCGCCGGCATATTTATCGTTGATGTCGATATCTGGAAACGGAATACCGGCCTTGTAGCCCGTGACCTCACGGGTCTTGGAGTCGAATTTGACGTCTTTAGAATACCTTTTGGTGGCCGCTACGAACCCCTTGCTCATTTTGGGGATATCTGCATTCCTGAGCTTCATCTGGAGTCCCCAGCTCCGAATCTGATACTCTTGGGAAGGAATCAGCATGCTCTTGATTGTCTTCCCCTCAAAGGTATCGTTCTTGATCTTGTCAAGGTTGGCCTTACTGATTATGGTTCCTGGGGGAAGCTCGGCGGCCGGTGCCGGAATAGCAGCCATCATGCAAAGCGCCACGCAGACAACGAGGGATAAACCGGTTTTTAGCATTGGTTTTCTTGACATCATCTAACTCCTCCTTACCGTCATTTCTCTGTTTGCCCGCAATTTGCAAAAACGGGGTTAAAACTGGTAGGTCAAACGGAACAACAACTGATCGTTGTTGGTGAAATAATCCAGCATGTGGGCGGCGGCTTTCAGGCTTACGCGAATTCAGGCCTGTACCGCCCGTGCATTCAAACGTAGCACTGCTACGTCTGCAGTTTTGCTCAATCAAGTAACGACAAATCCGGTCACTCACGCCGATCCCTCCTCAACATAAGTACCCAACTCCCGCAGAATCTCCGTTTCAATCTGCCTGGCATCCTGCAGTTTTCCAGCCAGTTCTGCTTGAAGGTCATGGGTCAAGGTGTATTCCGCCACAACGACCGGATAGTTGATGGAGCGTAACGCATACTCAACCTCAATCCGTTTGCTTCCGGCGCAAAGGATAAGGAGTTTTATCCGGATTTCTCGGTTTTGTCGTGGAGATGTTAACGCTATCGTGAAACGGTTTCAATGGATAAATCGAAAGGTTTCCGGTTCCTCAAAGACCCGGGTTCAAGTTTCCGCCCTCAATTCCGCTGCAACCGTTCAATTATCAGCAACAAAACGAAGCCCCGAATCTACCTATAAAAACTTTTTGGTGAAAGTTTTAGTGATAGTCGGGGCAAATAGTAAAGAATCATAAATGATTCTATATAGTTAAATGGAGCGGGAAACGGGATTCGAACCCGCGACTTCAACCTTGGCAAGGTTGCACTCTACCACTGAGTTATTCCCGCTCAGCAAGCCTTTGTTTATAACAAAAGCCGGTTACTCCCGTCAACAGTTTTTTACTCTGCGGGCGGGTAGATCTATCAGTTAATGCAATAAGCCGGATACTGTCCAATGGCAATTAGGGGCCAATCAGAACAGCACGCCCCTTATTATGAACTCCGGTTGGCCATTTTCGCTTCGGGGTCGGCCCAAAGAAATTTCGACTCCCGCATCTGCAATAACCATTGCGTCAGACAGGTAAACTTCAACACCATTTGAATCGACCGGGAAATATCCTTCAGATACGGATTCGCCTACAAACACGGTAGGCTCACGGCGATAACCGCCTCAACAACCCGGAACAAGCTGCATACGGATAGCAATCCTATCGGACTGTTTCAGAATGAACTCCCGTGCATCATCCGAAAGAGAAACCTTCATGTGCGCCATGGCGTATTTACCTCCCTTTTGCCCGGTGGAACGCCTCTAAACCGCAATAACCGCTTGACCGGATAGTTTGACATCACCAGTCTGATTAGCCGCGGTCAGTTCAAGGCGAACCAGTTGCTCCCCGTCTTTTTCAAACTTTTCCAGCACCTTGCCACTGCAGGTGATCCGGTCATTTAAATGGGTGATCGCCGCGAAGCGGACACCATATTGGCGGATGGCCTTCTGCGGCACAAGGTTGGTCAACAGGCGCCCTAGATAGGCCATGGAGAGCATGCCTTGGGCAAACACATCATCCATCCCGGATTTCTTGGCAAAGTCGATATCAATATGTATCGGATTATGATCGCCGGAGGCGCCAGCGTACAGTGCCAGGGTCGAGCGTGAAATAGGGTCGGTGGTAAATGATGGAACTGACTCGCCAACATTGATCGTTTTAAAATCCACTGTAGACATAACAACACTCCTTGAATAGTTTATCAGTTTCGAACCACTAGGACACAGCGCATCTCCGCAACCAGCGTTCCTTCCTGATTTCTGGCGGTGTAATCCTTCACCACGAACTCCAGCGCTCCCCCCTTCTTGTCATAGATGTCGGAGACCCGGTTCTCTATGGTGATGGCGTCCCCAGCGCAAATTGGCGCATGGTAGGTGAAAGACTGCTCGGCATGAAGCATTTTGCCCAGATTTATACCCATTTCATCGAGGTCTCTGAAAGGATTATCCTTCTCCAAGTCAAGGCAGAAGACAAAGGTCGGAGGAGCCGGTAGTGAGCGGTACCCGGCAGCCCTGGCCGCTCCTTCGTCGTAATATATCGGATTGGTCTCTCCTATTGACCTGGCGAAAAACCGCAACCGTCCCTTTTCCACCTCTACCGTGTGGGCGCCGGATACCCGCCCGATATGCTTTCTATCAATCATTTTCTCACCTCTTTCGCACTGTTTGGAGAGTTACACTCTTAGATGTGTAATCTTCTGTTATTATCTGACAACAGCGATTGGCAGATCAAACTTCCTGGCCCAAAGCTCCCACTCCATGTCAGTTTTGGTTCTGAACACCGGACGCAGATCATCGGGATATTTGGCCGCTAAACCCAGCGCCTCTTCCATTCGCTTTTTGAAGTGTGGCTCTATTGCGGCAACGGCGACCCATCCGTCGGCAGTCTCGTACAGGTTGTACTCCGGGAGAATGCCGCCCAACATACCTCCAGGCGCCGTGAGACCGGCTCTGAGCGGCTCGGACATATACTCGGCTGCATCAGAGAGGGCAACCTGGGCATATCCTCCACCTTGTCCTCTTTCCTTGGCCAATAGCAGCGCCAGCGCCTGGCTCGCGGCTTGTTCCGCTCCAGCCATGTCCGCGACCAGCGTTCTGGGCAACTGTGGAGGGGCCAATAGCCCAATACTGGCTTGGTAGGTTAGGTCGTGTCCCGGTTCGTTTTCCTGAGGGGGAGGATAACCGACGATCGCCACCTGGCAGAGGCGGGGGAAACGGCTATGAAGCACCTCCCATCCTAATCCGAGACGCTCCAGTGCGGACGGACGTTGAGCCGTGATAAGCAGATCGGCGGACGCGAGCAACCCACTCAGGCGTTCCATATCTCCAGGCGCCTTGAGGTCCAGAATCACGACTTCATGACCGGCGTTCAATTGATCATAGAATTTGCGCCCGTAATGATACATAGGGTCGCCGTCGGGCGGCTCTACTTTGATCACATGCGCACCCCACCGGGACAGTCGCCGGGCCGCTGCGGGGCCAGGCAGATTAACCGCCAGGTTTACTACATTAAGTCCATCAAGCATGCTCATCCTTTTCTCCTATCTGTTCTTGAGTTCGCGGGCGATTATATTGCGCTGTATCTCGCCGGTCCCTTCGTATACCTGAAGCACCTTGGCGTCGCGGAAGAGCTTCTCCACCGGATATTCCCTGCTGTAGCCGTAGCTGCCGTATATCTGCATCGCTTCGGTGGCTGCAAACACGGCCGAATCGCAGGCGAAAGCCTTGCCGCAGGATGCCTGGAGCGTATTGCGCTTGCCGGTGTCGTAAAGCCAGGCGGACTGGTAGACCATGAGGCGGGAGGCATGAAGGCGTATCTCCATGTCGGCTAGCTTGTGCGCTATCGCCTGGTGCTCTATGATCGGCTTGCCAAATGTTTTTCGCTCCTTTGCATATGCGAGAGAAAGATCGAGACAGCGCTGGTTAAGGCCCAGAGCAAAGGCGGCGATAAGGGGACGTGAGCAGTCAAACCCCAGCATGGCGATCCTGAACCCGTCACCTTCCTTTCCGATCAGCGCGCTTTTGGGCACCACAACATCATTCAGAAAAACCTCAGCGGTATCGCTGGCCCTCTGGCCCATCTTCGGGAGATGTTTGCCGACATCAAGACCTGGGGTGTTGCGCTCCACTAGGAAAAAGCTCATGCTGTTATAACCGGCTGAGGGATCTGTCTTGGCAAGAACTGTATAAAATGAGGCATAACTGGCATTGGTAATCCATATCTTGCTGCCGTTCAGGACGTACTCGTCGCCTTTCCTGACCGCGCGGGTCTGGATTCCGGCCACATCGGAGCCGCCCACTGGCTCTGTCACCGCGAAAGCCGCATATTCACCCGCCACAAGGCGCCGAAGGTAGGTCTGTTTCTGCTCTTCATTGCCTCCCGCCAGAATAAGTTCCGCAGGGAGCGCGTTGATCAGCGCCCCGATACCTATGCCGATACACCCCCAGGTAAACTTCTCCGCCACCAGAACGGATTCCATGCATCCGAGCCCAGGACCTCCATACGCCTCTGGAACCGTCACGTTCATCAGCCCGAGTTCCCACGCACGCTTGTGTATCTCGCCTGGCCAGCGTTCCTCCTTGTCGTACTCCGCGGAAACAGGATATATCTCCTTTTCGGCAAATTCCCTGGCTGTCTGCTGGATCAAGCGCTGTTCGTCGCTGAGTTGAAAATCCATAAATCAGCTCTCCTCTGCTGTGTATTCTTTAATTGTAGTGGATAAGCAGCATCCAGTGGATTGCGTAAATTTAGATATCACACCATCGTCAGCATTGTCAACACTCTAAAAGCCGCCGGAATCCCACGGTAAATTTGTTCTCCATGTGAGCAGTCATGCTGGACAGGAGTTTTGAGTCATTTTCAAATAGTCAAAGACCATACGCACGTTTCTCATGAGCTGTCTCATTTTTTGTGCGACACTCACCGT
>JBAQKZ010000232.1:0-18893 GCA_049301475.1 Geobacteraceae bacterium
ATACCAATTTCAAATCAAGGATGAAATCAAGGCGGCGAGGATTGAGGCGACGAAGGCGTACAACTTAAGTACGTTGAGGAGCCGAAGACGAGCCAACGAAGATAGCGCCTTGATTTGGAATTGGTATTACATGTACGGAATCAACATGGCGATGTTCTTGTGATCCGCTGCCGAAACCATGCCGGATTTCCGCAGATTGCGCTTGTTCTTTCTGCTTTTACTGGTGAGTATATGACTGGTAAAGGCGTGACCCCGTTTGATCTTGCCTGAACCGGTCTTTTTGAAGCGCTTGGCGGCGCCCCTGTTGGTCTTGATCTTAGGCATTCTGCTTCTCCTTTTACAGTTGCAATTATTATTTGGTCTTCACTTTTGGGGCGACAATCATGAACATACTGCGCCCCTCCATCTTGGGTGTTACCTCGATAATACCTATATCCAGCAACTCATCGGCAAACCGCGCAAGGGACTTCTGGCCGATCTCCATATGGGTGATCTCACGACCACGGAAGACCACGGAGACCTTGGCCTTGTTACCCTCTTCGAGAAACCGCCTGACATGCTTTATCTTAAACAGCATGTCATGCTCATCGGTCTTGGGACGGAGCTTGACCTCCTTGAGTTGCACCTGAACCTGTTTTTTCTTGGCCTCCTGCTGCTTCTTGCTCTGCTGATATTTAAATTTGCCATAGTCCATTATACGGCAAACCGGCGGCGTCGCCGTCGGAGATACCTCCACAAGGTCGAGTTGCTGTGATTCCGCCAGAAGGAGCGCTTCTTGTAACGGAAGGATGCCGAGTTGCTCGCTCTCCGCCCCAACGACCCTTACCTCGCGCGCCCTTATAGCCTGATTGATGTTAACTGTGGGTTTAGCTATGGTGCCACCTCCTTAATGGAAAATCGCCGCTTCTTGGACAATAAAATCAGCAAATTCAGACGGTTTAATGGCCGACAGGTTCCGTCCGTCACGGAATCTGGGGGTCAGTGTAGCCGATTCAACTTCCTTGTCCCCGATCAGCAACATGTAGGGAACTTTCTGCATCTGGGCCTCGCGAATCTTGAAACCGAGCTTCTCATTACGGAAATCTTTCTTTATCCTTATTCCCAGGTTGCGCAACTCGTCAAATACCTGACTGGCATAAGGAATTTGTGCATCGGTAACAGTCATGACAACAGCCTGTACAGGTGCGAGCCAGACAGGAAAATTCCCGGCGTAGTGCTCGATCAGTACACCGATGAACCGTTCAATGGCGCCAAGAATCACCCGATGCACCATAACCGGTCGCTTCCTTTCGCCATCCGCATCCACGTAGACCAGATCAAATCGCTCAGGCAAGGTAAAATCGCACTGGATTGTAGCACACTGCCATTTCCTGTCAAGGGCATCCCGCAGCTTAATGTCAATTTTAGGGCCGTAGAAAGCGCCGTCACCCTTATTTATTTCAAAAGGACGACTGGTATCCTGCAGCGCGGACAAGAGGGCGTTGGTGGCCCTCTCCCAGTCGGCATCGGAACCGATGGACTTTTCAGGACGGGTGGATAGCTCCATTTCGTACTCAAAGCCGAATATCTTCATCACGTCGCCGACAAAGGCTATAACCCCTTTGATCTCGCCATCCAGTTGCTCCGGCGTGCAAAGGATATGGGCATCGTCCTGGGTGAAACCGCGCACCCGTAACAGGCCGTGAAGCACCCCCGTCCTTTCATGCCGGTGAACCGTCCCAAGCTCGAAAAAACGGAGCGGCATATCGCGATAGCTTCTTAGCTGCGACTTGTAAATCATCATGTGGGCAAGGCAGTTCATCGGTTTTATTCCGTAGCCCTGCCCTTCCACCTCGGTGAAATACATGTTTTCGCGGTAGTTGTCGTAATGACCGGAGCGCTGCCACAGTTCGGTCTTCAATATCTGGGGGCCAAGCACTATATCGTAGCCGCGGCGCAGATGTTCCTTGCGTTCGAAATCCTCCAGGATAGTCCTCAGCATGGCTCCCTTCGGGTGCCATATGACAAGACCCGCCCCCACCTCATCTGAAAATGAAAAGAGGTCAAGCTCCTTGCCAAGCTTGCGGTGATCGCGGCGTTTCGCCTCTTCCAGCCGCTCCAGATAACCGTCGAGCGCCTTCTTGTCGGCAAAGGCGGTGCCGTAAATGCGCTGCAACATTTTGCGGTTCTCGTCGCCACGCCAATATGCGCCGGCAATGGAGGTAAGCTTAAAGGCCCGGCAGCAGGAGCTGGAGGGGAGATGAGGGCCACGGCAGAGGTCCACAAAGTCCCCCTGACGGTAAAGTGACACCGTATCCGCGGCCAGCCCTTTTATGATCTCCAGCTTATAGGTTTCCCCCAGATCGCTGAACAGCCGTAATGCCTCATTCTTGGTAAGCACCTGCCGGGCTACCTTGAAGTCTGACTTGGCCAGTTCCTTCATCTTTGCCTCTATCTTTTCAAGGTCTTCCAGACTGAATGGAACGGGCAGATCGAAATCGTAGTAAAAACCGTTTTCTATGGCGGGGCCTATGGTTACCTGCGCATCCGGAAACAGAAGTTTAACGGCCTGGGCCATCAAATGAGAGGTGGAGTGGCGGATGATCTCCAGCGCCTCCGGGCTCTTGTCAGTGATGATCTCAACCTTGTCCCCATCCTTGAGGATCGCGGACAGATCGACCAACTCACCGTTCAACTTTCCGGCAATGGCCGCCTTGGCGAGACCGGGACCGATTGCAGCGGCCAGATCAAGCACCGTCGCGAATTCTGGAAGGACTTTTAGTGAATTATCGACAAGCGCTACCTGTATATTGCCCATGGAAAACCCTTAACAGAAAGAGGCATCGAACATCGATGCCTCCGTCAATTCTGCAAACTGCGGCATGTATTTTTTTGAATGGTAGGCGCGGGCGGTCTCGAACCGCCGACCCCTAGCGTGTCGAGCTAGTGCTCTACCACTGAGCTACGCGCCTGCATGAAAATCACTGTACATCATATAGTAGGGAAGCCTGTTATTGTCAAGAAGAATTTCAGGATTTCAGTGAAGATCACAGAGACTGCCGGTGTCAGATATTCTTACACATTAGGCTATATTCACAATTTAACGTCATATATTTCGGCCAGAAACAGCTTGTTAGCTAATTGGCATATTAAATGCTGCGTCATTGCAGGGGCATCAGAATCATCCTCCTCTGGTTCGCCAAGGTACCTGGAACCAACTTCTCATGCAAGAAAAAAGCACCCTGATTTTTTTTATTGAGAAAATTATTACCCCATGGTATTCCAATGCTCAAATTTCATAATTCCAGCTTATATTGGACTGCAAATGGATAATAATAGAAATTTCACTAGAGTAGACTTCGTTGAATGCGTTTCACTCAAGCATGGGCGTCAAGTTTTTTTTGGAGATATTAAAAACATGAGTTTGAAAGGCCTGTTTGTTAATACAACTCAAGAAGTGCCATTAAATACCGCGCTTGATATTACCGTCTATCATCTCCCAAATCATTCAATTCGTTTGCATGCCGTCGTGGTTCGCTGCGAAGAAACCGGTATAGCCATGCAGATAAAAGATATGGATGTTCATTCGTTTGCCCACCTGAGGGATATTATAGCAATGCAATGCAATGACCAGGACCTCATAATACGTGAAACCTATAAGATGGCCAGCACCATTCATTAAGCCTGACTACAATATTCGATGTAATTTGGCACTCTTTCTCATCGGGCAACATCGCATAATGCGCACATCAACTAACTTTCAAAAAAAGCTTAAATACCGGAGGGGCGCTTGTTATGGCGCCCCTTTTACTTGTCGGATAACTTTACATGTACGCGCCTGCTGGTCCGGAAGATCACACATCATGAATTTCAAGAGACAATATGACTAAACAGCATTGCGTAAATCCAGCTTTTTACCGCTACCTCCCATTCGCCGTTTTCATGGCTTTCATCGGCCTCGATGAAGCTATCCGTTTTTTCGCAGATCGTGGTTTATTGACGCTCGAAACAACGACGCTCTATTATCTGTATCCTTTGAAAACCTTAGTGGTGGCCTACCTTCTATTCAGATACAGGAAAGAATACAGGGAGCTGACATTTAAAGACTTGGCGAACATCCCTGCAACCCTTGCCGTTTGCGGCGTCGGCCTGCTGGTCTTTTTCTTATGGATTCAGATGGATTGGGGGCTTGGCGTCACGGGAACTCCTCAAGGCTTCAATCCGACGCTGTTGCCCGGGAATGAACTCCAGATCGTCATGACTTTGTTCAGGGTTGCTGGAGCAGTGTTGGTTGTCCCCCTCATGGAAGAGTTGTTCTGGCGCTCCTTTATGATTCGCTATATCATCAACATTGATTTTCAAAAGGTTTCTATTGGGACGTTCACCTGGATATCATTCCTTTTGACCGTTATATTATTCGGTTTTGAGCACTATTTCATCCTGGCTGGGATAATGGCCGGTGTTCTTTACAGTCTGGTTCTCTACAGAACCCGCAGCATCGCCCAGTGTGTCCTTGCCCACGCCGTCACCAACCTGGCGCTTGCGTTGTATGTGATAATCACGGGGAAGTGGTACTTCTGGTGAGTTGGTATACTCCTTTGTAGTTGATCGCATGACCTGCTTAAATCTTAATGTTGACAAACTTTACACCTCGCCTGTTGGATGGCGAGCATAACTAAAAATACCTGCAATATAGCCATGTTGTAATTTGGTATCACTATTGCAACGTACTCAATCGTCGACACACGATCTAGAGCGCTACAATGTATCTTTAGACTACCTAAAACGCACGGGAGGTAAGGAAAATGAAAAAGTTTACGGCATTACTGGCAGGGGCGGTTTTGATGATGGCGACGGGGAGCGCGTTTGCACTTCCTATGATTAACGGGACCATAGACATTGTTGGAGCATCTTCACTTACTTCAACATCCGGGCCTGTAACTTTTGCAAATGCTGACGCAATAGACTTCACGACCAACTCTGGGGTTGTTGTATCTTCGACTGGAAGCTTAACAGTACCTTTACTTACTCTTGCTGCACTTCAGGATTTCACTTTTTCACCTGTTTTGAACCCCTCACCATTGATTCCACTCTGGTCAATAGTCTTATCTTCATTTTCATTTGATCTTTATACAATCAATGTAATTCGCAACCCCCTCTCTTTAGAACTACACGGTACTGGCATAATTCACGGAGCTGGATTTGCTGATACAAATGGTGTATGGGATCTTACAACCCAGTCGTCATCTGGCGATGCAACGCTTGCTTTATCATTCTCAGAGAATACGGCTGCCGTCCCCGAGCCCGGCACAATGCTTCTGTTCGGCGTCGGCATGCTCGGACTTGCAATCTATGGCAAGCGTCGCATGAATAACAACCAGGCTTGATATTACGTCAAATCATAGTTTAACGAGGAAAGGCGTTGCTTCGGCAACGCCTTTCCTCGTTCTGTTGAAAAACTTTACACCCTTACAGCCCAAGCCGATCTGGCCAAATAAATCAAGTAATCACTTCAGAAACTCTATCGACCAAAGATAAAGGAGTAAGAGCATGCTTTTTCATAAGGTCATAAAGCGTCGGCCTGCTCACACCCAACTCCTCGGCTGCTTTCACAATGTTGCCATTCTGACGATCTATGGCAATGGCGATTATTTCCCGCTCGACCCTGTCCCTGGCCTCCCGCAGAGTGGTTAAAGGCTGATTCGTTTGAGGCTGGTCCGGCACATCCCCTTCGCAGCCGAGATCAGCGGGTTCAATGGCAGCGGCATCACTCATTATGATCGCCCGCTGCACCCGGTTTCGCAACTCCCGCACATTCCCCGGCCATCCATAGCTTTTGAGTAAGTTGAGCGCGGATGCGCTGAACCGCCGTCCCTTTCCTCTCTGCTCATCGTTGAACATACGGAGGAAATAATTGGCAAGGAGAAGAATGTCGTCGCCCCGCTCACGGAGCGGCGGCAGATTGATAGAAATGACGCTGATCCGGTAGTACAGATCCTCCCGGAACCTTCCCTCGCTGATCGCTTTGGCTATATCCACATTTGTGGCGCAAACCGTGCGGGTATCAACAGCGATGTCGGTCCTGCCACCTACCCTTTGGATGACACCTTCCTGTAGAAAACGAAGCAGTTTTACCTGAAGGTTAACGGGAAGCTCGCCGATTTCGTCGAGAAAGAGCGTCCCCTTGTGGGCATACTGTAGCTTCCCCTGAACCGTGGCGTGAGCGCCGGTGAACGCCCCCTTCTCATGTCCGAACAGTTCCGACTCCAGGAGGTTGTCCGGAATTGCTCCGCAGTTGATTGGGATAAACGGGCCGCTTTTGCGCAGTCCCCCCTCGTGAATAGCCTGCGCCACCAGCTCTTTTCCGGTGCCGCTCTCCCCTGTAACAAGAACCGACACATCCGACGGCGCCACTTTCCTTATGGTGGAAAATACCGTCTGCATCTCCGGACAGTAGCCGATGATCCCGCCAGAACCCTTTGTTTTTTGCTCTATGGCAAGTTGCAGGCAGCGGTTCTGCTCTTCGATGTTGGCCAAGTGGAAAGCGCGACTTATTATCACCTTGAGCTCGCTTAGTACCGGCGGCTTAGGGTAAAAATCGTAGGCCCCCATTTGCATGGCTTTCAATGCGTTGTCACGCTCGCTGTTGCCGGTCAGCATGATGATCTTGGCGTGCGGATTCTGATCGAGCATTTCGCCCAGACCACGGAACCCTTCGACAGAGGTATGTTCGTGGGGGGGAAGCCCAAGATCGAGAATTACAACGCTTGGCTGATGTTTCTTGAAGAGACCGAGCCCCTCATTTATGTCACCTGCGAGAAGAACCGTATACTCCTCACTCAATCCCCATTTAAGTTGCTGCCGGATATCCGGGCTATCGTCGACTATCAGGATTTTTTCCATCGGCAACTCCCTGTCCTATCCTCACATTGGCGGGATCGGCAAACCACACAGTGAATGCCGAGCCGTCTCCTTCCTTGCTGCTCACCTCAATCCTACCCCCGTGCGCCTCGACAATCTGGCGGCACTGGTACAGCCCAATCCCCAGCCCCTGCTTCTTCGTCGTTTTAAATGGTTTGAACAGCTCTGAAGTGATGAAGCGGGCCGACATGCCACACCCCCGGTCCGTGACCCGGATGAAAGGTGCGCCGTCAAATCCGACTTCCGCCAGAACCGGCTCATCCGGCGCCGACGCCTCGATTCCGTTGATTAGGAGGTTTAAGGCTACTTTCTGTATCTCGTTCTCATCCACGGTGGCGGTCTCAGGCGTGCCCGAAACTGAAATCGGAGCCCCAGTGACCATCCGGGCGGTTTTCTCCACAAGCTCCAGCAGATTAACCTTCTGCAGATTATATAGCTCCCCTTCCCCCAGATTCTTCAATCTACCGATCAGCCGCTGCATCTTGACAACCGTATTCCCCAGCGAGGCAAGCATGTCCTGCTGGAAATCGGAATTCTGTATGTGACGGCCCGCATTTTCGACGATAAGTGAGAGGTTTGACACTAGGTTTTTCAGGTCATGGACGACAAATGTGGCGACACTGGCAATTGCCTCCATTTCTCGCGCCTGACTGACCTGCTCGGAAAGCCGCTGGTGCAGAATAGCCAGGGAAGCCTGCCGGGCGATTGTTTTCATCAGGTCGTAGTCTTCGTAGATGAAGACTTCATTCGCCTTTATCACTCGTCCCAGCGCAATGAACCCCACAATACGTTCTTCGGCAAAGAGAGGTATGACAAAAGATATCTGATTCCTGCTGAAGAACTCCGAGTTTTCCGACATGATTTCGGGGTTATCTTCCCTGACATTAACAACCCATGCGCGCTTCTTCATAAAGCTTATGAGGGAATTTTCCGGGGCGATCACATCCTGAATCGGCTCCATTTCATGCTGAGCCGTCATGCAGTAACCGCCGCACCGTCCCTCGTAGAGAAACAGGGTAGCCCCTCCGATTCCGAAAATATCACAGTAGACGAGAAGGATGCGCTGAAAAAGGTCCTCCACGGATCGAGAGGTGCAAAGCTGCTCAGTGAAGCGGAGCCACTGGGTGCGGTAGTCATATTTATTCTGATAAAAATTCTTGTGCAGCACGACCTTGATTTCCCTTCTGACCCTCGCGGAGAGGAGCAGGGTCAGAAGGGCGATCCCGATCAGAAAAGCGAAGGAGATGGTCACGGTACGCTGAAATGACGAGCCGACATACTGCATCCCCTCTCCCAGGAAACCGAGCAGAATGAGGTAGAATCCAACGGCAATAAGAACAACCGATTTGTAAGCGGCCATGCGGGAAACGCTGATCCGGACTTTTCCGCTCCGGTATAGCTGCGAATATGTCATCATGGCTGCCGCTACCAGGTACAGGAAGGAGCGGAGCGGCAGATAATTCATGTTTAGTGAGCGGTACAACAAGGCCTGGCTGTAATAGAATATCAGCACCGCGAGGATGGCGCCGAGTCCGAGGATGTCGAACTTGATCTTCCAAAGGGCATCGGGTGACGCATTTGCAAGGGTTGCCTCAAAATTTACCAGGGCAAACACCAGGCTGACCATAATGCCGATGTAATAGAAATATCCTGCATTACCGAGAAAAAGGAGAAGCTCTCCGGGCAAATCGGGGGCATAAAAAAATGCGCTGATGGGATAAATGACGGGTAGCAGACAGAACAGGAAGGAAAGGGCAACCAATCCCTGGAGCAAGCGACCGATCTTCCAGGGGCCGGACTGGCGGGCGTAGGTCAGACTACAGAGAATCCAGAATGGAGGGAGAAAGGACTCGGCAATCAATGCATACCTTTTCCAGGAAATGGCGCCATCGGTTGCAGTAAGTGAGAGAAGATCGAACAGTTCGAGCAAGGCGGTAACCGACAGGGCTGCGCACAGAAACAGGCCGGCACGGGAGCGCTCCCGGTGGAGAGCATAACCAGCCACTAACAGTAAGGCAATGATCGCGCCTGTAGAGATTGCCATGTTGCCGATGTTCGTCATATGCAATTACTCAACATGAAGTGAGCCTCATCAGACAAGGTTGGCCATATACCACGGAAGTGCCGCGCCAAGTCCCTCATCTATCGTGTGGCTCGGGGCATACCCCAGAAGTTTCGCGGCCTTGCCGATATCGGCCTGTGAATGTAGCACGTCCCCCTGCCGGAAATCTCGATAAACCGGTGTGCAACCACGGAGATGGGGATAATGGGGGAGAAGTTGCCCATGCAGCTTGGCAAAGAGCTCGTTGAGACTGGTCCGGGCATTGACCGCAGTATTGTAGACCTGGTTGACCGCAGCCGGATCTGCGGATGTCGCAGCCAGTAGGTTCATCTGCACCACGTTCTCCACGTAACAAAAGTCGCGGCTGGTTTCTCCTGTGCCGTTGATGCAGACGGTTTCTCCATTGATCATCGCCGCAATCCACTTCGGTATCACTGCGGCATACGCCCCCTCGGGATCCTGGCGGGGCCCAAACACGTTGAAATATCGCAGGCCGATACTTTCCAATCCGTAAGTGCTGTTGAACACTTCGGCGTACAGTTCGTTAACGTACTTGGTTACGGCATATGGAGAGAGGGGACGGCCGATCTGCTCTTCAACCTTGGGGAGACCCGGGTGGTCGCCATAAGTGGAGCTGCTGGCGGCGTATATTATCCGTTTCACCTTCTGATCCCGCGCGGCAACAAACATATTGAGGGCGCCGGTTACATTGTTCTCATTGCTTGCGATCGGGTCCTCGATGGAGCGCGGCACCGAGCCAAGCGCGGCATGGTGCAAGACAAAGTCAGCACCCTGACAGACATCATGGCATGCGCCAAGATTGCGAATGTCACTCTCCACAAACCTGAAACGCCGCCACTGCTCATCAGTAACCAGCCGTTCCACCTCAGCCAGATTGCCCCGTTTGCCGGTGGAAAAATTGTCGAGCCCGACCACCCGCTGATCCAGTAGCAGCAGATGTTCCAGCAGATTGGATCCTATGAAGCCGGCAACACCGGTGATCAACCATGTTTTAGGATCTGCCTGCAGAAGATTTTTCGTTTTGTCGTACCTGTCCCTTTTATCTCCCGACATTTACAACCTCCAAACCCGTATTCCCGCGGATGTCATGGCCCGCTTGTCATATATCCCCTTCACGTCGATCATGACCGGATTATTACCCATCAACCGCAACAACTCCCCGCTACCCCACGAACGAAACTGTTCGTGAGACACCGCCGCCACTACGGCTGCCGCCGGTTCGAGTTCGTTTACGGGACACAATCTCACCCCGTATTCGTGAACGGCCTCGGCGGGATCCGCATGCGGGTCGCACACCTGAACATCGATCCCATAATCCTCCAACTCATGAATAATGTCTATCACCTTGGAGTTGCGCAGGTCAGGGCAGTCCTCTTTAAAGGTCAATCCCAGGACGGTCACCCTGTTCCCCAGCACGCTATGGCCAGCATGGATCATCTCCTTTACAGCACGCTGAGCGATGAATTTACCCATGCCGTCATTGATCCGCCGCCCGGCCAGGATCACCTGGGGAATGTAGCCGATCTTCTCCGCCTTGTGGGTCAGGTAGTAGGGATCGACCCCAATGCAATGGCCCCCCACCAGACCTGGCTTGAATTTGAGAAAATTCCACTTGGTGCCGGCCGCTTCCAGAACATCGTTGGTATCAATCCCGAGACGATCAAAAATAATTGCCAGTTCGTTCATCAGGGCAATGTTCAGATCACGCTGGGTATTCTCGATCACCTTGGCGGCCTCGGCCACCTTGATTGAGGCGGCCCGGTGAACACCAGCCGTCACCACCGATTCATAGACCTGGGCGACAATCTCCAATGTCTCCGCATCCTGGCCTGATACCACCTTTCTGATTTTGGTGAAGGTATGCTCCTTGTCCCCCGGATTTATGCGTTCCGGACTGTAACCAACCGTAAAGTCGGCTCCGCAGCGCAGACCGGAAGACCTCTCCAGGATCGGCACGCATTCGTCCTCGGTAACACCGGGGTATACGGTTGACTCGTAAACAACGATATCTCCTTTTTTCAAGGCGCGTCCCACGGATTCAGAAGCCTTGAACATCAGGGTCAAATCCGGCTGGTTCGCCTCATCCACCGGTGTCGGCACGGCAACAATATGAAAATCGGCTAGGGCGAGTTCCTCGGTATTTTCGGTAAACAGGATGTCAGCACTCAGCAGATCTTCGCTGGTCACCTCGCCTGTCCGATCATAACCCGCCTTGAGTTCGCTGATTCTAGTGCGGTTGATGTCGAAGCCGACTGTTCGCCTTACCTTGCCGAAGGCAACCGCGACCGGCAGGCCCACGTAGCCTAGGCCAATTACCGATATAATGCGTTCAGAAGTCACTGTGGCTCCTTTTGCAAAATTGATCTCAAAGTTTACGAGTTTTTAATTCGGCAAAAACTCCCGGATTGCCGGAAAGAAATCCTTTATAAAACGCTCTCCGATTGCGGCAGCTCCCTGCTCATCAGCTTCAAAGGGAACGGAAATGCGAACGAAAGCCGAATCACGCCGCCGGTACAGGATTGAGTTGGTAATCTCCGCCAGCTTGAGTGAATACTCTTCCGACAGTGTCCTCCCCTTTACATGAAACCAGTAAATGAACATCTCTTTGCTCTCGCCTTTCTGGTAAACCGCCCTGACAAGGTTGATCCGTTCGCCGTTTACTTCAAAATGGTTACGCCTCGACGAAACTTCATACCAGCCACTCCCCGGCAGGCAGTGCTTGGGAGAATGTATCCCGCCGCTCTCCTTCCCGCCGCCGTGATAGCCGATGTAGAGGTTCACCTGCTTCCCTTCGGAGAAGACGTACTGCCTTGAAAGAACGTCCGTTGCCTTAAGCACCTTCTGAACATTGTCAGAAATAGTCGATTCACCTGTCATTCGCCATCCGGATACGGTTCGTGGAAACTGATCTAACGGCCTGTTCATCGGGACGGTTATGTCTTTGTGCAGGTTCAGATAAAGTCCGGCAACGATCAGCAACAGGCAGACGATTATATATTTAACTGTTTCCGACCTCTGGCTCCTGACCTCTGACCCCTGACTCAAGTCTGCTTTCTGATGTCCATTGTCTGATGTCTGTTGCTTCCCCCTCCCCAAAAGGGCGCCCAATGAAACCAGCATCACCATCGCCACTGCAAAGACCGCCAGTCCGGCAAATTCATGAAAAAACCCCTCGGCTACCTTGGCCCCCCAGTACTGGGCCAAGAAGCCCGTAACAATCACCCGGAGGGCGTTGGTGAAGATCGCAATGGGGATCGCCGCGCAAATCAGGAGCCATCGCTTCAACGGGGTGATACGCAGAAAGAATGCATAGGCAACCGCGAGCGCCAGCAGTGAGATCAGTGATCTTATGCCGCTGCAGGCATCAGCGACTTCCAGGGTCGTGGAGGGAAACATAATGATATTCCCTTCACGCAGCACTGACACTCCTGACATTTTCAGTGTTGCAACCGACACCTTCGTCACAAACAGCTTCAAGGGAAATGCCACTGCGTCGTAGATTATGTAGGGAATAGGCACCATGAAAAACAGATAGGCAATGGGCAGGGTAATAATTCGGAAAACGCCGGTACCGAAAAAGTAGAGCGCCAAACCGGCCAAAAGAACGATCAGCGATGAGCGCATAGTGAAGTATTCAACCCCCAGCCAGCCAACCAGCAGCATACAGAGGCCGATCAGGATTACCGCCAGACCTGCGCTCCAAGGGATTACCGGCGCATGCTTCAACTCTTCCCATCGAGTGTAAAGAAAATAACCGGCAATAAGGGGAACCAGAAAACCGTGTGAGTAGTTTTCGTCATGGTACCAATCAAGCGCCATTCCAGGAACAATTTTCCAGTACAGACCGAGCAGAAGTAAACCCACACAGACTAAATACCAGCGGTACGTGCGACCTGTTTCAGTAAATGTCATGATGTGCACCTCTTCAAAACATACACCGGGGCATTATATCCATCAAAAATGCATTTGCAACTATTTGTTATTTCAGAGCTGTCAATTTCCAGCCATATTAATAACATTCCGAAGGAAACATAATTACAAAAGTGATGCGGCTGATGATAATCTTTAATCAGAGCGACCCCTATTCACCACAAAAAAACATTAGTAAATATGTTATAATGTTTTGCCAACTGCTAAAGTTGAGCTATTTGACCCAGGGTTCCCGCAGGATTGCCGTAAACATCGGGCTGTGATCGGTCATGGAGTCCGACAGAACCATCTCTACCTCGGCAACCCGTCCAAGTGCGTTCTTTAAGCGGTGCAGGGTGGTGGTCCCGACCCAGCCCTCTTTCCCTTCCCGCAGATAATCCGCAATTCCCTGGCGAAGCGCCTCTCCGTTTTCCAGGAAAAGGTAGATGCTCTCCCCCAGCAGGTCCTGCCTGGCAAGACCAAGGAGTTGTTCGGCTTTCTCGTTGGAAATGACAATCTTGCCATCTTCCATGAAGGTGACCACAGCGGAGTGAGTCATCTGGATAAACTTGCGGTACCGCTCTTCAGACTCCGTCCTTTGCAATGTTTTGCGCTCCAGTTCCTCCATCAGGTCATTAAAGGCGCCTATCAGCCTACCAACCTCGTCCTTGGAGTTCTGCGGCAGCCGCTCGGCGAAGTTGCCTGTCCTGGTGACATGGGTGATCGCCCCGGAGAGCCCGGTTACCGGGTTGATGATGGTGCGGCGGATCAGTGCTCCCATGATGACAATAATGATGAAGAAGATCATCCCCCGGTAAGCTAAGTCCATGCGGAGGTTGGCGCCGATGTCGCGGTAGAGTTCAACCATCGGGATGGTAACCGAAACGGCGCCGATGACTTCTCCCAGCTTGTAGTTGTATGAATAGTGGCCGCGCGGGAAGAGCTTGCGGACGAACAGTGGAGCTTTTTCATATGCGCCGTGACATTCCAGGCACGACTTTTCCGCCAGCATAGGAAGTAGGTAGCGGAAGGCCTCGTCCCCCTTGACACGAGTCACACTGTACGATTCGACCGCTGATTTGCCTGTTGCGGCAAAGGCCTGTAATCGGGCTGACTCGAACTCGTCGGGACGGTTCTCCGGATTGCGGTAGCGAAGCGAAACCTGACGCACATAGTACTTGCTCCCGGCTGTGATCCGCTTGGCCACTTGCGTGGCTACCACCTGGGGAACCAGGGAGTAGTTCTGCTCCGGCTCGCTTTTGACCACGCTCGACATGTAGTCCCGTGTCTCGATGATCTGCCGCGCAAAACCGCGGGCGTTGTCAACCGCCACCTTTAGAATCAGCGCCTGCTCCCGCTTGTACGACAAATAAGCAGCCACAAGAAAGAGGGTTATCAGCAATAGCGACATGATGAGGTTGAACTTGGCGCTTATGGACATATTGCGAAATCGGTACATGTATACCTCCATGCGCTGATCTAATTATCGCCATAAGTATACTGGGAGACGCATCTTACGCAAGCAAAAAGGGCGCATATGCATCTATTGACAACCGATATTGCGGGGTGATGCGCCGGTTTTTGTAGTTTACAGACAATAGCCTCGTCAGATAAAATGGCCGTGGATGTGTAGGGATAGATATTTTAAAGGAGATTTTATGAATAATGGCATATCCATCACAAACAGCACCCGATTTTGCGCTGTTATTGGTAATCCGGTTGCGCATAGTCTTTCACCGGCGATTCATAACGCCGCCTTCCATGAACTGGGTCTGGATTTAGTTTATCTGGCTTTCCGGGTAGAGGACGTAAAAGGCGCGTTGGCGGGGATGCGCGCATTGGAAAGCTTTCGCGGCATGAGCGTCACCATTCCGCACAAGATTGAGGTAATGAAATATCTGGATGAAATAGCGGAGGTAGACCGCTCCATCGGCTCAATCAATACGATTATAAACGAAAAAGGGAAGTTGACCGGTTTGGGCACTGATGGGCCGGGCGCACTAAAGGCCCTTGTTGACGCAGGAGTGGAGCTTCACGGCAAAAATATCTTGATGCTAGGTTCGGGCGGGGCTGCAAGGGCAATCGCCTTTACCCTTGCGCGGAGCGCCGCGCTGGGGAAACTTTCGATACTGGATATTAATGATAGTATGTTACAAGGGTTGACGACCGATTTAAAAACCGGCACAGGCGCTTTAATCGAAGCCGGCCTGCTGACAGACTTTTCCCTTGCTCAAGCTATGAAGCATGCGGAAGTAATCATCAATTGCACGCCAATAGGGATGCATCCGAACGTGAATGACTCACTTATTCCAGCTGGGCTTTTTCAGCCGGGGCAGGTTGTCTTTGATATCGTATATACTCCGCTTGAAACAAAACTGCTTGCCGACGCCAGGTCTCGTGGCCTGAAAACAGTCTCCGGAGTCGAGATGTTTATCAATCAGGCTGTCTTGCAATTCAGACATTTTACCGGCATTGACGCACCTGTAGAGGTTATGCGGCGGGTTGTGATGGAGAGGTTGAAAGCATGAATATAGTGTTGATCGGATATCGCGGCACGGGTAAAAGCGTGGTGGGAAAACTTCTTTCCGCGCGGCTTCAAATGCCGTGCATCGCCATGGATAGGGCAATAGTTAAAAGGGCCGACATGTCAATACCGGAGATTGTGCGGAAACATGGCTGGCCCTATTTCCGTGCCAGAGAGTCCGAAATGGCGCTGGAACTGGCAGGACGTGACAATATCATTATTGATACCGGTGGCGGGGTTATTGAGAGGTGTGAAAATATGGAGGCTCTGCAAAGAAACTCCCGTATTTTCTGGCTGAAGGCTTCGGTAGATACGATCGTCTCACGCATTCAGGGGGGCAAAAAACGCCCCGCCTTGACACCCGGAAAAACCTTTACCGAAGAGGTTGCGGAAGTTCTTAAACAAAGAATCCCCAAATATAAGAGCACTGCTCACTACGAAATTGATACGGACGAATTGACCCCGGAGCAAATCGCCGACAGGATTATCGATATATGGAAGAAAAGATAATGCGGCAATATGTTCAAATGGTAAAGTAGCGAGACCGCTTTAATGATTTTTACGACAATCTTTATCATGGCTATGCAATCACGTAATATAGCAGCAGTTTAAGGTATTCAATCCAGATAGGATGGTACATCTCGTAGCTGTTCTTGAAGGAAGTGGCCGCGAATGGGACCACCTTTACGTCTTCAGGCAATGATCTCTTGAAAGCCAAAACGGTTCGCCGCATATGTGGTGCGGAACTCACTACTACAAGCGTCTTCACATCCTTCGGAAGATGCTTCGCAACGGCTCTTGCCTCCTTCAATGTACCGAACAAATCATCAGTCGCTGATATAAAGGTAAGCCTGTCACCAGGAATGCCACGCCAAGCCAGGTAATCAACCGCCCACTGGGTTCTGGTCCAAGAACTATTGGCCTTGAAGCTGTACGACCCCTTCGAATTGTCCTGCATAATCAGCAATGTGGATACTCGGCCCATCTGGATCAAATCAGCACCAGCAGCCAAGCGCTCCGTAAATGAGCCCCCGCCTGCCAAAACGTAACAGGCATTCCCACGTGCGTTCTCATCATGAACAACCAATGGCACGGCAAGCCAATTTCTTACCGAAGTTGATGTTGAAAGCAGTACAAGAATCATCCAGTAGACGGTTAACGAACATATTGCCTTGATGATTTTAAGTTTGTAGCCTGACACAACTTTTTGCATATGCCTCAGCTCCGGATACACCTCAAAATTAACCCTGCAAACATCAAGTTGAAAGCGGCGCCACAATCTGAGGTGAACAATATACATATTTTTTAATTTGCACAACTACTGACATCGCATCCTGTGTTATTTTGTGATAT
Source organism: Geobacteraceae bacterium (assembly GCA_049301475.1). GTDB lineage: Bacteria > Desulfobacterota > Desulfuromonadia > Geobacterales > Geobacteraceae > JBAQKZ01. The sequence continues at coordinate 16,770 of JBAQKZ010000232.1, forward strand.
TATTACTTGCAACAACTACCAGGGAGGTTTTATCCATGATCTGGAAAACAACCCACCATAAAGAAAACGGCAACATCCTAAATAATATCCCCTTGTTTGCTGAACTCGACGATGCAGAGACCGAACAAATCGAACACATAATAATCAAAAAAAAATTCTCTCGTGATCAGATTGTCCTGTTTGAAGAAGACACGGCCCGCTACATGTACATTGTTTATGCGGGAAAAGTCCGGGTTGTCAAGCAGAGCAGAGAAGGCCGCGAACAGATTATCGCCATGCACAAGAAGTATGATTATTTTGGTGAAATGTCCCTACTCGACGGCAGGACCGCTCCGGCAACGGTTATAGCCCACGAAGCCTCCGTTATAGGGCTCATCTCCAAGGATGATTTTGAACAGCATCTCATCAGCAATTTAAGGATCCGCAACAAGATCATCGATCTTCTGTGCGCCCAATTGCGCGATTCTTGGGCAATGATAAAGATCCTTAGCTTTGACAATGCAGAACAACGGGTAATAGCAGTTTTTGCTCGTATGAAGGAATTGTACGGCGTGGCGGATGACAGGGGATGGATAATTAATTTTAAGTTGACGCACCATCAGATTGCCAACTATGCATCACTCACACGTGAAACTGTGACGAGGATGTTGAAGAAGCTTGAGACTGACGGGGTCATTCAGGTGCAGGAAAATAGGTTGATTCTGTTGCAGAAACTTTTTTTTGAAAGGCTCAACAATATGCCCTAATAAGAGTCTTCCCTAAGACAACGTTCATCTATGGAATAGGCGCCCCATTTCCATCAAAGGCTGTGAAACCCGACAACGTAAAGCCTGTTGGCTGTGCAGCGCCAGGAACGTTGGTAAAAGTCACCCTCAACACATCCCCGGAGCCAAAACCTGAGGATCCTAGCGATCCAATGAAAACGTTTCCTCCCCCAGGAAGACCGGGCTCAACAATACCGCTGTTTACACCTATCACAACCACAGAAACAAATGTCGCTCCCACCGGAAAATTGACAGTCACCTCAAAGCCATAGATTATTGGTGAAGTTGCGCCGCTAATACTAATGGTGCTCTCCGCATTGCTCCCTGTAATTTGTGTAGCAATTGCAGCTGTAATTGGCAGGGTAATGGTTACAGCTGCGGAGCGAGCTGAAGAAACGTTACCTGAGGCATCTTTCGCCCAGGCATATGCGGTCTTCACGCCTGCACCGGAGAAGGTAAAGGTGGCCGAGGCGGAAGCGGTCCAGCCCGTTGCAGTTGCGGAAGGTGCAGTGGCGCTTTCGGTGATCAGATAGCCGGTTACGCCGATATTGTCACTGGCGGTGAAGCTGGTTACTGTTACTGTCAGACTGGTTGCCGTAGCTGGCATGCTGAACGTGCTTACCGATGGCGCCGTGGTATCTTTAGTGGCTGGAGCCGTGGATGTGTCACCCCCCCCACCCCCACCACAGCCGTTAAGCATCAGAGCGGAAACAATATACAAAATCATGAAGTTAGCTGCATTCATATTGCCACCCCACATTATTAATATTGGCGCTTTCATACTGACAATAACAATAAGGGCGACTTAAGTACTGGGTCGCCCTTATTGTTTGAATTTATTATATTATAACTATCAATTGTTTCAATGCAACCTATTCTGTCACATTTTGCAGGATTACAATAACGTCACCGATATCGATTTTTTTATTCGGCTGAGACTTGCCATTTATGTAAGGAGCTAAATCCAGTCTAGTCATTTGATCATTGCTTGGATTAACCTTGTTGACTGCAATCTGTAGTGCCGTCAAGGCGTCACTGATCGTTAAGGCTCCTGTCGTATCCGGCAGGGTAATGGTTACAGCGGCAGAGCGAGTTGAAGAAACGTTACCTGAAGCATCTTTCGCCCAGGCATAAGCGGTCTTGCCGCCTGCACCGGAGAAGGTAAAGTTGGCCGAGGCGGAAGCGGTCCAGCCCGTTGCAGTTGCGGAAGGTGCAGTGGCGCTTTCGGTGATCAGATAGCCGGTTACGCCGACGTTGTCACTGGCAGTCAGGCTGCTGATCGCTACGGTCAGACTGGTTGAAGTGGCAGGCATGGTAAAGGCGCTTACCGATGGCGCCGTGGTATCCGGCAGGGTAATGG
>JBAQKZ010000233.1:0-2741 GCA_049301475.1 Geobacteraceae bacterium
TCGGTTTATTGTGAGGCTGTTGAGAAGACGGAACAGCATGGACTGTCGGTATAGATGAGAGATGGGTTCGATCTTTGAAAGCGGTTGGCAAAGTTGCTCTATATTCGGCCATTCCTATCTCCCTCAAGGTGTTTTGAAGGTTGGAAGCTAAATCCGCGAACTCTTGAATTTTTCAAGTCAGCCTAAGCGCGGGGTGATTAAATCACGTTGTTCCTTGTTTGTCAAAAATTTTGCATAAAATTTTGCATAAATCGTCTACGGTGGCTGACTAGCGCCACTCACCTCAGCGATAGCTCCCTCTCCTCAAGCCTTTTGATCCGATCCCTGATATCCGCCGCCTTTTCAAAGTCGAGTTCTCTTGCATGAACGAGCATCTCCTTACGGAGCTTCTTCACCAGGCTCGGAATATCCTTTGCCGGCAGATAATCCTCCGGCGTTTCAGCAGCTATGGGAACGGTCAGGTAATCCCTTTCCTCGATTGATTCGAGAATGGTGCGCAGCCCTTTTTTCACACTCCGGGGGGTGATGTTATGCTCTTTGTTGTAGGCCAGTTGCCTGATACGGCGTCGGCTGGTTTCATCGATGCAGCTCTGCATGGCGGAGGTTATGGCGTCGGCGTACATGATGACACGGCCGGAAAGATTGCGCGATGCACGGCCACATGTCTGGATCAGGGAACGGGCGGAGCGTAGGAACCCCGCTTTGTCGGCATCCAGGATCGCAACAAGGGAAACCTCCGGTATGTCGAGTCCTTCCCGAAGCAGGTTTATCCCGACCAGCGCGTCAAACTCCCCGAGCCTGAGATCGCGGATGATCTGCATACGCTGTATGGTGTCGATGTCGGAGTGGAGGTACTTGATGCGTATCCCCAGTTCCCGGTAGTAATCAGTCAATTCCTCGGCCATCCTCTTGGTGAGGGTCGTTACTAGCACCCGCTCTCCCAGGGCCGCGGTCTTCCGCACTTCGTGGAGCAGATCGTCCACCTGTCCGCTTGCGGGACGGACCTCTATCTCCGGATCAACCAGTCCGGTGGGGCGGATCACCTGCTCAACTACTACTCCGCCGACCTGATTGAGCTCGTAATCAGCAGGTGTTGCGGAAACAGCGATGGTCTGATTCAGCTTGGCGGTGAACTCCCTGAAGTTCAGGGGCCGGTTGTCGAGGGCCGAGGGGAGACGGAAGCCGTAATTAACGAGGGTCTCCTTGCGGCTCCGGTCGCCGCGATACATCCCCCCAACCTGGGGAATTGTGATATGGGATTCGTCTATGAACAGCAGGAAGTCTTGCGGAAAGTAATCGATAAGGGTGTAGGGGGGCTCGCCCGGAAGACGGCCGTCAAAGTGTCGGGAGTAGTTCTCGATTCCCTGACAGAACCCCATTTCCTCCATCATTTCAATGTCGAAGCTGGTTCTCTGCTCAATTCGCTGTGCTTCCACCAGCATGTTTTGCGACCTGAACCAGCGGATACGGTCCTCCAACTCCAGCCTGATCTGTACGACAGCCCTCTCCAAGGTTTCACGGGTCGCCACATAATGTGAGGCGGGGTATATGGCGCACTTGGAAAGTTTATGAAGCGCCTGCCCACGTAGCGGATCGATCTCGGATATCCCCTCAACCGTATCACCGAAGAACTCGATCCTGAGCGCCCGCTCGTCGTCATGTGCGGGAAATATCTCGATGATGTCGCCCCGCACCCTGAATGTTCCCCGGTGAAAGTCAATGTCGCTTCGCTCGTACTGTATCTCCACCAGTTTCCTGATGAGGGTGTCCCGACCATAGTTTTCGCCATCGTGGAAAAAGATGTGCATCGCCTGGTACTCAACGGGAGAACCGATGCCGTAGATACAGGAAACCGAGGCGACTATGATCGCGTCGCGCCGGGTCAGGAGGCTGCGGGTAGCGGAGTGGCGCAGCTTGTCGATCTCGTCGTTGATGGACGAGTCCTTTTCTATGAAGGTGTCGGAGGTGGGGATGTAGGCCTCGGGCTGATAATAGTCGTAATAGGAAACGAAGTACTCAACGGCGTTTCCGGGGAAGATATCCTTGAATTCCCCGTAGAGCTGGGCGGCCAGGGTCTTGTTGGGGGCGAGGACCAGGGCCGGGCGGTTGACTTTTGCGATGACGTTGGCCATTGTAAAGGTCTTCCCCGAGCCGGTCACGCCGAGCAGCACCTGCTCCCGGTCGCCGCGCAATATTCCCTCGGCAAGCTCGTCGATAGCCTGCGGCTGGTCGCCGCGCGGCTGATAGTTACTGATCAGTTTGAATCTGTCCATATACGGATAGTATCACTTTACGGGAAAGTTGCGCAGGGGAAGTTGCGGCTACGACGTCATGAGATACGTGTTAATTCTTGATTTTTACCGGTGCCGATGCAATAATTGCATCAACACATTAAACATATTCCAACGGAGGCCGTAAATGTTTGGGTTTAGCATGCCTGCATTGATCATTATACTGGTCATAGTCCTTGTGATTTTTGGCGCCGGCAAACTGCCGGAGATCGGCAGCGCGCTGGGCAAGAGCATCAAGAACTTCAAGAGAGCCTCCGACGGCAAGGACGAAATAGAGATCAATCCTCGAAAAGAGGATGAATCAAAAAAGAATGGATAACCCCCTCACGGTAAATTTGTTCTCCATGTGAGCAGTCATGCTGGACAGGAGTTTTGAGTCATTTTCAAATAGTCAAAGACCATACGCACGTTTCTCATGAGCTGTCTCATTTTTTGTGCGACACTCACCGT
>JBAQKZ010000234.1:0-11898 GCA_049301475.1 Geobacteraceae bacterium
TTAGATAGTTACGAGTGCGACCGGCCGATTTTTTTACTAAAAGTCAAGTAAAAAATGCAGCACAACGACAATTTTTCAATTTTTTATTCTCAAAGAACCATGCAAAAACCTAACCGGACAACGCTGAAAAAAAGTAGTTTGGTCTGGGAAAATCTGGAGTCAGGAAAATAAATCTGTCCCCTTTTCTGCTTTTTCGCTATCAACGTGCTGGATTTGCCTGCCTGATTTTGCGGCTTGTATCCGGTGGTTTGTGGTTTATAAGAAAACAGATTTTCCTATTATTGATAAACCAGCTGTCATTTGAAAGTGTCATTTGAAAGTTGAAAGAGCGGACAGGTTAGCGTACAATACCGGCAGGCCGGAAAAAACTAACCGGTTTGATTGTAACTTCATATGACAAGGAACGGATGAATATGGCAAAGATTATTGACGGCAAGGCCATTGCGGCTAAAATACGCAGCGAACTTACCTCGGAAGTGAAGGCGTTGGCGGCGAGAAATATCCAACCCGGCCTGGCGGTGGTTCTGGTGGGCGAAGACCCGGCCAGCAAAGTTTATGTGAGCATGAAGGAGAAGGCTTGCCATGATGTTGGAATCTTTTCCGACGAGTACAAGCTCCCGGTGACCACCGGAGAGGCCGAGCTGCTGGCCCTTATCGACCGCCTGAACAACGACCCGCGCATTCACGGCATACTCGTGCAACTCCCCCTCCCCTCCCAGATCGATACGGAAAAGGTACTGGAGGCTATATCACCCAAAAAGGATGTAGACGGCTTCCACCCTTACAACGTGGGACGGCTCGTGACAGGGAAACCGCTGTTTCAGCCGTGCACCCCATACGGGATCATGGTCATGCTCAGGGAAACCGGGGTAGAGCTTGCGGGCAAGGAAGTGGTGGTGGTAGGGCGCTCCAACATCGTAGGCAAGCCGGTCGCTTTCATGTGCCTGCAGCAGAACGCAACCGTCACCATCTGCCACTCCAGGACCAAAGACCTGGCCGGAAAGGTTCGTATGGCGGACGTGCTGATCGCCGCCGTAGGGAAACCAGAGATGATAAAGGGGGAGTGGATCAAGGAGGGGGCGGTGGTCATCGACGTAGGGGTCAACAGGGTCGGCGACAAAAAGCTGGTGGGAGATGTGGAGTTCTCCTCTGCCTGCCGTCATGCGTCCGCCATTACCCCGGTGCCGGGTGGGGTGGGGCCGATGACCATAACCATGCTTCTGCATAACACCGTGGAATCGGCTAAAAGGACGCTGGAAGGGTGATCATCAGCAAACAGAAACCACTGCCGGAAATCCTTGCCGCACTTGGCGACAGCGCCAGTCTGTTTCTTGTCGGTTGCGCAAAGTGCGCCACGGTCTGCAAATGCGGTGGTGAAGAGGAGATATGGCAGATGCAGGAGGCGCTGACCTCAGCCGGCAGGGAGGTAACCGGCTCGATAGTCATAGACGAAGCCTGCCATATGCTGCGCACCGGTCGCGACCTGCGCGCCAAGAAAGATATGGTTGATGAGGCCGAAGCCATACTGGTGCTTGCCTGCGGCGCGGGTATCCAGTCCGTCTCTGCCAGCTCGGGCAAGCGAACCATCGCCGGCGCGGACACCCTGTTCCTCGGCAACATCCGCCGCTTCGGCCAGTTCGAGCAGCGCTGTTCGCTCTGCGGTGAATGCATATTGACGGAAACCGCCGGTATCTGTCCGGTCACAGTCTGCCCCAAGGGTATCCTGAACGGCCCCTGTGGCGGGATGGACAACGGCCGTTGCGAGACCGATTTGGAAGCGGAATGCGCATGGTGCCAGATATTCGAGCGACTCAGCGAACAGGACTCCACAGACAACCTTAAGCAAATCGTTCCGGAAAAGGACTTTTCACGGTCGCTAACGCCCGGAAAAATGAAAATAGAGAGATAATTCGCCAGATATCTCCCATCCCGGGAGAATTTAGATTTTATAATGAGGCAATAATGGCAATTATAAGACCTTTCCGAGCGCTTCGCCCTCCCGGAGAGCTGTCCGCCAATGTCGCAGCCCCTCCATACGACGTCATGAGCGTGAAGGAAGCGTCGGCGATGGCGGCTGACAACCCATACAGCTTTCTTCACATATCGAGGCCGGAAATCGATCTTCCGGTCGAGATCGACGTTCATTCCGAACCTGTTTACCGGAAGGGAAGAGAAAACCTTGACCGTTTTATACGCGAGGGACTGCTGAAGCAGGACCGGCAGGCGTGCTATTACCTCTACCGGCAACGGATGGGAGATATTTCCCAGACAGGCCTGGTGGTCTGCGCTGGGGTTGACGACTACCAGAATAACGTCATCAGAAAGCATGAGCATACCCGGCCCGATAAGGAGGAGGACCGTCTTCGGCATATCGACCAGCTTGATGCCAATGATGAGCCTGTCTTTTGCGCCTACCGCCATGACCCTGCTGTTGAAGCGCTCATGGCCGACATTGTCCGAGACCGTTCGGTTTACGACTTCACCAGCGATGACGGGGTTACACATATCCTCTGGTTGATTGACGATCTGGAGCGGATCGACCGCCTGACGGCTCTCTTCGCCGCCGTCCCTACCCTTTATGTGGCCGACGGTCATCACCGGAGCGCTGCTGCAAGCCGGGTGCGTGACATGCGCAAGGCGCGAAATCCCCGGCACACCGGGCAGGAAGAGTACAACTATTTCCTGACAGTCATCTTCCCGGACAACGAGATGAACATCATGCCCTATAACAGGGTGGTGAGAGACCTTGATCAGTTGAGTCTGATAGAATTCATGGCAAGAGTAGAGGAAAAGTTCGACATCACCCCCATATCCGCCTCCTTCCAGCCTGCCCAACGCCACCAGTTCGGCATGTTCCTGGCGGGGCGGTGGTACCGGCTCATGGCAAAAGAGGGAACATTCCGGGAGAGCGATATAGTGGGGAGGTTGGACGTCTCCATCCTCCAGGACAACCTCCTAAACCCCGTACTGAAAATCCACAACCCGCGCACCGACCAGCGCATCCAGTTCGTGGGCGGAATACGCGGCATCGACGAACTTGAGCGGCTGGTCAGGGGTGGAGAATATCAGGTGGCCTTCAACCTCTATCCGACATCCATGGAAGAATTGATGGCCCTGGCCGACATGAACAAGATCATGCCTCCGAAGTCAACCTGGTTTGAGCCAAAGCTTAGATCCGGCCTCTTCGTGCATTTACTATCGTGAAACCCGTCCTGTGAATACAATAATTACCAAAAAACCGGAGCTTCTCGCACCTGCCGGCTCCCTTGAGGCGTTTTTCGCCGCCATGGAGAAGGGGGCGGACGCCGTCTATGTTGGGCTGAAGGATTTCTCGGCCCGCGCCAAGGCCAAGAACTTCACCACGACCCAACTGGAACGCATGACCGCATATGCCCACTCCCTCTCCAGGCGGGTCTATGTCACCATCAACACCCTCATCAAGGAGGATGAGCTTCCCAGGTTAGTGGAACTCCTCGCTACCCTTGAAGAGATGCGGGTGGATGGCGTCATCGTACAGGACATGGCGGTTGCCAGGCTGGTTCGTCGCCATTTCCCCGGCTTGCCGCTTCACGCCTCCACGCAGATGACCATTCACAACTCACTTGGGGTCCGGCAACTTGAGGAGTTGGGCTTTTCACGGGTAGTACTGGCCCGCGAACTGCACATCGACGAGATCAGCGCGATAGTTGCCGCCTCCCGGGCCGAAATCGAATGCTTCATCCACGGCGCCCTCTGCTTCTCCATCTCAGGGCAGTGTTACTTCTCATCTTTACTCGGCGGCCACAGCGGCAACCGGGGACGCTGCGCCCAGCCGTGCCGGAGACAGTACCGCTACCGAGGCAAGGAGGGGTACTACTTTTCCACCAACGACTTTTCCAGTATAGAAATGATTCCCCGGTTATGCGCGGCCAGAGTCGCCTCCCTGAAGATAGAAGGACGGATGAAGTCCGCAGAATATGTGGCGAGCGTGGTTGCCGCCTACCGGCTGGTGATGGACGCCCCTGAGCGAAGGCAGGCAGAAGCGGTGGCGGAGGCAAAGGAACTCCTCAAGCTCTCCTTCGGACGGACGCCGACCAAGGGGTTTCTCGCATCCCACAACCCGACCGACATCGCAACGCCGAGCCTCAAAGGGGCCACGGGCCGCTTCCTAGGCAATATAAGTGCGGTACAGGGGGTGGGGATCAGCTTTAAGAGCAGTGACCGGCTCCACGTTGGAGACAGGATACGGGTTCAGCCCAAGAGCGACATGGCAGGCCGCGCCTTCACCATCAAGGAGCTTTTTGTCGGCAACAAGCCTGTCAAGGGGGTCCATGCGGGAACCTGGGTCGTCGTCCCTGCGCCGTTCGCTTTTCGGGTAGGGGATACGGTGTTCAAGGTCTCATCGGAGACCGCCTTCACCATGAGCGAGAACGCCTGCATGAAGCGGCTGGAATCGGTCAGGGGGGACAAACTCCCCTGCGACCTGACCCTGGAGCTGGCGGGCGGGACCATGAGGATCACTGCAAAGGTGTCGGGTGATGAGTTCAGCAGGGAGTTTATACTCGGCCCGCTTGAACCGGCCCGCACCCCTGACATGACGGAGGTGCTGCGGAGCCAGTTCTCCCGTACTGGCGACACCCCCTTTACGCTTCGGGAACTTCGCGCCCCGGCGTTTCCATCGCTCCTCATCCCGGCTCTCCAACTCAAGAATATCCGCCGCGAGTTTTACCTGTTTCTGGCCGGGCAATCGCCAGGCAAGCGGAGGAAGCCCCTCGTGGCAGCCAGGCAGCAGGCGCTGGCCGATCTGGTGAGAAGCAGGCCGGTCACGGCCAATAAGCGCCCGGAGTTGACCGTCAGGCTCGACCACCTGCGGGATTTTACTCTTCTAGGGCAAGAAGGGATAACTAACATCAGTCTCCCCGTTTCAAAGGCAAATCTGCACCAACTGCCGCTTTTTGCCCGAAAGCTGCATGGGCGTGAACACCGGGTGCTCTGGCGGTTGCCGTTCATCATCTTCGAGGCAGACCTCCCCTTCTATCGGGAGGGAGTGGCCGCCATCCTTTCCGCCGGTTTCCGTCGCTTCGAGGCGGCAAACCTCAGCCATTTCATCCTTTTAAAAGAACAGCAAGACCTAGCGAAGGCGGATTCGCTGGACATCTCCACCGATTACCGCCTATTCTCCCTCAACAGCCAGGCGTTACTGCTCTGGCAGGAGCTTGGAGCCAGCGCCGCTACCATCTATATCGAGGATGATGCCGTCAACATGGCGGAGCTTATGGCCGCTGACCTGGCGATTGCCAGGCGAGTGCTGGTATATGGGAAGGTGCCGGTTATCACCTCGAAAATCGTCATTCGAGATGTTAAAAGCGATACGCCTATCGTTTCCGACCGTGGCGAGGAATATCAGGTAACGGTTAAGGACGGGCTGACGGTGGTTACAGCCAACCAGCGCTTTTCGCTCACCGGGTACAGGAACCGACTACAGGAAATGGGGTGTAACTCATTTGTAATTGATATCGGCAGTCTGCCGCCGGAGGAATGGCGTCAGCCCCTGGATGCCTTCAATCGTGGCAGTGAAATCCCAGGCACATCCCCATTCAACTTCGTAATGGGTCTGGTATGAGTTGCTCGAATATATGGACAATGAGCCTTCTTGATACCCCTTTAGTGTTTGACTCTTTTCCCCCGGTTATGCTAAACAGTGAACTGCATCTGCATTCACGACAGCTCCCCCTGACGCGGCAGCCGCCCTGTTAAATTACCGATCCGGAGTAACTCCCTATGGCAATCAAAAAAGGCATCCTCCTGGCCGGTGGCGCCGGAAGCAGGCTCTACCCGCTGACACTGGTAGCCAGTAAGCAGCTCCAGCCGGTATATGACAAGCCGATGGTATACTATCCCCTCTCCACCCTCATGATGGCGGGGATAAACGATATCCTCATCATTTCCACTCCACACGACACACCCCGCTTTCAGGCGCTGCTTGGAGACGGCTCCCGCTGGGGAATCCGGCTGACCTACCGGGTTCAGCCGGAGCCAAAGGGGATTGCCCAGGCCTTCCTGGTGGGAGACGAATTCATCAACGGCGATCCGGTGTGTCTGATTCTCGGAGACAATATATTTTACGGCAAGTTAGGGCTGGATCGGCTGGCCGCCGGGTTTCCGGGGGGCGCCATGATCTTTGGCTACTACGTGCAGGATCCGGAGCGTTACGGGGTAGTGGAGTTCGATGCCGGGGGGCGGGCTGTCGGAATCGAGGAAAAGCCGGCAAATCCCAAGACCCACTATGCTGTGCCAGGCCTCTATCTGTACGACAGCCGGGTAGTGGAAATTACCCGCAACCTTGCGCCGTCGGCGCGGGGCGAGTTGGAAATCACCGACGTCAACATGGAATACCTGCGGCGCAATGAACTGCGGGTGGAAAAGCTGGGGAGAGGTGTTGCCTGGCTTGATACCGGCACCCATCAGAGCCTTCTGGAGGCCAGTCACTTCATCGGCACCCTGGAGGCCCGTCAGGGGCTTAAAATAGGCTGTCTGGAAGAGGTTGCACTGCGGATGGGGTTCATTGACTGCAAGGGAATGCTGGATGCAATAACCGACACCCCGAATTCCGGATACAGGGATTACCTGTTGCGGGTGTATAACGATGAGCGAGGAGGACAAAATCCTTGAGTAATGCCGTGGAATACAGAAAGGGTAACATCCATGACGTCATAGTGAAACCACTTTGCAAGTCCCTCGACGAGCGGGGGTGGCTTGCGGAGCTCTTTCGCGAGGATGAACTTGACGCCGGTGTTATGCCCGCCATGGCCTACATATCCATGACCCTCCCTGGCGTGGCCCGTGGTCCCCACGAGCATTTGGACCAGACCGACTGCTTCTGCCTCATAGGCCCTTCAAATTTCAAGGTTTACCTGTGGGACAGCCGGAAGGAATCGCCTACCTTCGGCGTACGGCAGGCGCTTTACGCTGGAATCGACAATCCCCTGATGCTGCTGGTGCCTCCGGGGGTGGTGCATGCCTACAGAAATATCGGCACAGACAACGGCATTGTCTTTAATGCTCCGAACCGGCTCTATGCGGGGCGAGGCAAGCGGGAGCCGGTGGACGAAATCAGGCACGAGGAAACGGTTGGAGGCGCCTTTTGCCTTGATTGACGAAATACCGCTGCCCGCCGTCGGCAATGTCCGGGCAAGGACCGAATACCAATTTCAAATCAAAGATGCAGTCAAGGCGGCGAGGATTGAGGCGACGAAGGCATACAGCCAGTATGTTGAGGAGCCGAAGACGAGCAAACGAAGAGGGCGTTTTGATTTGAAATTGGTATAACCGCAACGCAAGCTGCGTGATTTGCCGGGAAAATGTACGAAGGGGGGAGACGGCTTGTCTCCCCTTGCACATTTCGGGCTAAATATATGCTGGAGCTTATCAAAAAATACCGGCGACGGCTTCTGTTCGGGTTGGTCATGTTTGCCGCACTGATCTTCTACTCCCTGAACCTGAAGGACAAGGAGCACGCCAATTTCATCGAGCGTGGCGCCCTTCGCTTTATGGCCCCTCTTCAGGTTGGAGTGACAGAGATGGATCGGGCCATGGAGCATATCTGGGCTGACTACGTTGATCTGCTTAATGTACGCAAAGAGAACAAGCGGTTAATGGAAAGCTTAAAGGCGCTAAACGCCAGGCTTCAGGAGGACCGCGAGGCTCTGCTGGCAAATGAGCGGCTTAAAAAGCTGCTCGATCTCAAGGATACGCTGCGAGCGCCCCTGGTGGCCGCAGTGGTGATCGGCGAGGACAGTTCCCCCTGGTTCAAGACCATCCTGATAGACCGGGGAGAGCGGGACGGCCTGCGCGAAGGAATGCCGGTGGTGGCCAGCGAAGGGGTCGTCGGACAACTGGTCAAGGTAGCGCCTGAAACCTCACGCGTCATCCTTCTCACCGACCACGCCAGCGCCATTGCCGGGGTAATACAGCGATCCCGCGCTCGGGGAGTGGCCAGGGGAAAGGGGAATGACCGTTGCGCCCTGGAGTTCACCCTCCGCGAAGAGGAGGTAAAGGTCGGCGATCTCCTTGTAACTTCCGGCATGGGCGGTGTATTCCCGAAGGGGCTCCCCATCGGGGAGGTAACCATGGTGAAGAAGGGTGAATACGGGATATTCCAGGCTATCGAGGTGCGTCCCGCTGTTAACATAAACCGCCTGGAAGAGGTGCTGGTGCTCATTCAGCAGAAGCCCGGCTTATGACGGCAGGACGTATTATAACCGGTATCCTGAAGCTTCCCGTTCTCATCGCGCTGACCCTTATTCTCCAGGTAACGCTCCTGCCTGCCTATCTGTCAGACCCGTTTCAACCCAACCTTCTCAATATATGGGTGGTTTACCTGGGGCTACGCGGCAAGGAAATCCGCTTCAGCGGAGCGCTTTCCTTTCTGCTGGGACTCTTACAGGACTGCTTCAGCGGGCTTTATCTGGGACTTAACGGTTTTTCCTCCCTTTTAACCTATCTAATCCTGCGGGCAACCGCCGACCGCTTATATACCGGCAGCCGCTACCTCCTGATCCTGCTGGTATTCCTCTCCACGGTGGGCAACGGTCTGCTGCAACTGCTCATGCTGCTTCTCTTTTCCTCGGGTGACGGTCTCTACGCCGCCATATTACACTCCCTTCTGCCTCAGGCGCTTTTAAACGCCCTGGCTACCTCTCTATTGCTCAATGTCTCGGCCCTGATGGTCCCGGAGGAGAAGAAATGAAGGGACCTCGCTACATCAAAAACGAAGAGCCTGGCAGGAGGCTGTCCGGCCTTACCATTGCGGCGCTTGTCGGCTTTTTCATTCTCCTGGCGCGGCTGTTGTACCTACAGGTCATAGAGTCGGATAACCTGCGCAGCATGTCGGAAAGCAACCGGCTTCGTTTCGTACCGGTCGCCGCATCGCGTGGCGCCATCCTGGACCGTAACGGCAGGCTGCTTGTGAGCAACACCCCTTCTTTCAGCCTGGCGGTCATACAACAGGAGGTCAAGGACAAGGAAGGGCTTATTTCCGACCTTGCCCGCTATCTGGTAGCAGACCGGGCTGAACTTATGGCAAGATGGGAAAAGGGGAAAAGGAGAGCCCAATATTACCCTATCATCATGGCATCGGGGATCAGTCGCGACCAAATGGAATTCTTTGAGGAGAACCGCCTCCGGCTTCCAGGTATCGATATTGAAATGAAACCGGTCAGGGAGTATCCAAACGGTGAACTGGCTTCTCATCTGTTAGGATATCTTGCTGAAATCTCGGAGCAGGATCTCCAGGAGGAGACGTTCCTGAAATACAATCCCGGTGACTACATAGGGAAAAGCGGCATCGAGCGGAGCTGGGAACTGTTTCTGCACGGTGCCGACGGCGGCCGACAGTTGGAGGTCGATGCCCGCGGACGCTATCTGCGCACCATAAGCGAGAGCAGTCCCAAACCGGGCAACAGCATCGTACTGACCATAGACCTGGAGTTGCAGGAGAGGGCCGAGCACGCTTTCGGCGACAAGGCTGGGGCCGCCGTTATGCTTGATGTCAACAGTGGAGAAATCCTCGCATTTGTCAGCGCTCCCGGATTCAATCCGGCCCTCTTCACCCGGCGTTTGCCCGCCGAGCTATGGCAAGAATATCTGGATGACAAGCGCCACCCACTGGAAAACAAGGCGCTTAAGGGGCAGTACCCCCCCGGTTCGACCTTCAAGATCATTACCGCCCTGGCGGGACTACAGGCCGGCGCAATCGACGAGAACACCACCGTAAATTGCACCGGATCGTACGCGGTCGGCGCCGACACCTTCAGATGCTGGGACAAACGTGGCCACGGTCGGGTGAATCTCAAACGGGCACTAAAAGAGTCCTGCGATGTTTACTTCTACCAGTTGGGGGAAAAGATCGGGGTGAACCGTATTGCTGCGACCGCACGTGAATTCGGTCTGGGGAAACCAATGGGCGTGGGGCTGGAAAACGAGAAGGGTGGACTTATACCCACCGCTGAATGGAAGGAGAAAAAGTACAGAAAGAAATGGTACCGCGGCGAGACCCTGCCGGTTTCCATCGGCCAGGGGTATCTGTCTACAACCCCCATCCAGCTGGCCTCCATGATCGCGACCATGGCCAATGAGGGTATCGTCTACCGCCCTCATCTCATCAAGCGGATTGTCGACCCGGACGGCAAGGTGATCAAGGAATTCAATCCGGAGTCGCTGCACCGGGCAAACATCCCGGTCGGATTCTATCGACCGGTCAAGGAGGGACTGCTTGCCGTAGTAAACGAGCGGGGAGGCACAGGAGGAATGGCGCGGCTCTACGATGTGCGCGTGGCGGGGAAAACCGGCACCTCACAGGTAGTTAAAATGCGCGCCAGAAGGGGGAGTGTTCCCTACCAGTATCGTGACCATGCCCTATTCGTCGCCTTCGCCCCTTTTGAAAAACCGGAAGTGGCTGTGGCCGTGGTGGTTGAGCATGGCGAACATGGAGGGAGCGCGGCGGCCCCCATTGCCGGTCGCATCCTGCGGGCCTATTTCGACGGCAAGAAGGGGGTCAAACAGACGCAACGCGCCGGGAACACAGCCCTGGAAAATGACGAGGCAGTCGTGGCGCCCGAAGGCAGTGACCCGTTGACGGGAGATTGATATGGGAATGATCGACAGGCGGCTCTTCACAAATTTCGACTGGACCCTGTTCGTCCTCGTGCTGCTGATTGCCACTATCGGAGTGCTCAACATCTTCAGCGCCTCCATAGGCTACAATCTCGCAGGCGTCCCTTATTACCTCAAACAACTCTACTGGATCGCGACAGGACTGTTGCTAGTGGTGGTAATATGCAGCATCGACTACCACCTGCTGGAAGACATTGCTTACTGGATGTATGGACTGCTGATACTGCTGCTCGTGTTGGTGCTGGTCGCAGGACGGACATCCATGGGGGCCACCCGCTGGCTGAACCTGGGGTTCGTAAGCATCCAGCCCTCGGAGCTGATGAAGATCGTCATTATCATGGTCTTCGCCCGTTTTTTCAGCGGCTACTCTCCCCTGGGGGGGATCGGTCCCCGTGACCTCATATACCCGCTCCTTCTTTTAAGCGGCCCGGCGTTTCTCATCATTAAACAGCCGGACCTGGGAACCGCTACACTGGTGATCCTGATCGCCTGTTCCATGATGATGTACGTAGGAATCAGGTGGTCAACCCTGGTGTCGATGACGCTAGGCACGGCGCCGGTCTTATATATGACCTGGCACCACTGGCTTAAGGGTTATCAAAAGGAACGGATCCTTAATTTTTTTGCGCCCGACAGGGATCCTCTCGGGACTGGTTACCACATAATACAGAGCAAGATCGCCGTCGGCTCCGGCGGTTTCGCCGGCAAGGGCTTCCTTCATGGGACCCAGGCCAGACTCCACTTCCTCCCGGAGCAGCACACCGACTTCGCTTTTTCGGTGTTTGCCGAGGAATGGGGTTTTGTTGGCTGCATGCTGATGCTTGCGCTCTACCTCTTTCTGGTATTGTGGGGTCTCCATGTCGCCGGACGCTGCAACGACCGCTACGGCAGTCTGCTTGCGGTAGGGGTAACGGCCATGCTCTTCTGGCACATCATAATAAACATAGGGATGCTGATCGGCCTGTTCCCGGTAGTGGGGGTGCCGCTGCCGTTCTTCTCATACGGCGGGACCTCCATGGTAACATCTATGGTCGGTGTGGGGATACTGTTGAATATCAGCATGCGCCGGTTTATGTTCTGACTGCAGGCGCCCGGTTTGCCGCCCTCAACGCATCATAAGGAACTGTAAATGAATAACATGGTCAAAATTGCGCTCAGATTTAGGTCAGATTTGGCTGAACTGATTGAGCCAAACCGCAGACGTAGCAGAGCTACGTTGAGGATTTGGCGATTGAAGTTCGGCTA
>JBAQKZ010000235.1:0-6566 GCA_049301475.1 Geobacteraceae bacterium
AGTGGACGCCGACCCTGTCGGGCGGGTCACCCGCGGGGGCCGTTACGCGCAGGAAAGAACACTGAAAAAGAAATAGAACCACCTCTCAAAATCAAGTATGATGTCATATTACTAAATCCCTTTGCGGAACATCTCTTCTTGGTAATCAAAAATCATAAAACTGGAGTCCGAACCCATGACGGCACAATTCCAAAAGCCAGCATGCCTTGATTTTTTTGCTGGTAGCGGACTGGTGGCGGAAGGTCTAAAAGACTTCTTCCAAACGGTCTGGGCCAACGATATTAGTGAAAAGAAAGCTAAGGTTTTTTGTGCGAACCACAATGAAGAAATTTTTCATCTTGGCTCTATAGAGACAGTCAAGGGAAAGGATGTTCCCAGCGCCGTTTTGTCTTGGGGAAGCTTTCCATGTCAGGATCTTTCTCTTGCCGGGAACATGGGCGGCCTTTCCAGCTCCAGAAGCGGGCTTGTCTGGCAATGGCTCAGAGTCATGGATGAGCTTTCAGAAAAACCGCCTATTGCGGTTGCGGAGAACGTTGTCGGGCTGGTGTCAGCGGATAAAGGGGAACATTACCGCAAACTTCACAACGCGCTCGTCGAGCGCGGTTACAAAGTCGGAGCCGTTATGCTTGATGCGTCACATTGGGTGCCGCAGTCGCGTAAACGAGTTTTTGTAATCGCTGTTGACAGGCGTATTACGACGGGAAATCTGGAAACATATCACCCCACTTGGTGCCATACGGACGCAATTATTCGAGCGGCTGAAGGACTCAAAGATTGGGTCTGGTGGAATATACCCCACCCTCATGCAAAAAGGTCGAAAATTGAGGATATTATTGACTTCAGTGCTCCTTGTTATGATCCTGTAAAACAAGAAAGGCTGTTAAGCATGGTGCCGGAAAAGCATCGTAGAATCATGCAACTTGCTGCGGAAAACGGCAAAAGCGTTTTCCCCGGATATAAACGAATAAGGCATGGGAATCAAGTTCTGGAGTTGCGTTTTGACGGCGTCGCCGGCTGCTTGCGGACACCGGAAGGAGGCAGCAGTAGACAATTCTTAGTGATAAAAGAAAACGGATCTTTCAAAACCCGTTTGCTAACGATTAAAGAAGCAGCGGCATTAATGGGAGTTCGTGAGGACTACAAATTGCCGGGCACATATAACGACGGGTATAAAGCCATGGGTGATGCTGTCGCCGTTCCTGTAGCACATTATCTTGCGGAGCAATTGCTTTCCCCCCTAGTTAATCTGATTCAAAATGAGGTGATTGATGTCAATTGACAAAAAACTCAAAGAGTTCGCCCTAAAGAATCAAATGAAGGGCAAAGGCCCTCTTTGCGTTGCTCTTGTCGTCACAAAACATGGAAAGAAACTAGGTTTACCCCTCGACCCGGATGCTTTATTGACGGATGGAGGCGGTCAAGTGTTGGGACAGGGAAAGTCTGCGGTGCAATCCATTCTGAAAGAGCATGGCATTGACCGCGTTCTGGCTGAGGAGGGTGGGCGCACAAGTAGGGGAAGTGTCGGCAACATGCGGAAATATGTCGAATTCCTGAATACTCAGCACGCCCATGGCGGTGTTGATCTTGAGAAAGTTGAAGCTTGGTGGGCTGAGCGAGTCAGAGAGTTCTTTTCGGGAAAACCATTTATTCTAAGATTCGACGCTTCCAAATCATTAAGAGCGGTCATACGTGATTTGTTTTCGCAAGCCCAGAAACGACAAGAGCAGGATAATGGATCAACATTTGTCGGCACAATGCTTCAGCACCTTGTCGGTGCAAAGCTTAACCTTATCCTTGATACTCCCCTCCAACATCATGGCGCTAATGTCGCCGACGACGTTTCCGGTCGTGAAGGCGACTTCATTCTCGAAGATGTGGCAATTCATGTTACCGCCTCTCCTTCCGAGGCGTTGATTCGGAAATGCCGAAGAAATCTCGATAACGGCCTGAAACCCATCATTATTACGACACATCGCGGTGCATTGCTCGCTGAAGGATTGGCAGACCAAGCGGACATGGCCGATCGTCTAGATGTTTTCGAGGCGGAACAGTTCCTTGCGGGAAACCTTTACGAAATTGGCAAGTTTGCGCAAGCCGGACGACGAACCACAGCGGAGCAACTGGTTTTTCAGTACAATTCCATAATTGATGACTGTGAAACCGATCCAAGCTTGAAAATAGACATCGCCCGATGAGCGACGTCTTTCCCCAAGAAAAACGCAGTTGGATAATGAGCCGCGTTAAGGGGAAAGACACTTCTGCCGAAATTAAGGTTCGCTCTTTAACCCATCGACTTGGTTATCGTTTCCGCCTCCATAGAAAAGACCTTCCCGGAAAACCCGATTTAGTATTTCCCTCACGAAAAAAAGTGATTCTAGTTCATGGCTGCTTTTGGCATGGGCATGAGTGCGCCAGAGGCGCACGTATACCCAAAGCGAATAGAGATTATTGGATTGATAAAATCAGAAAGAACGTAGAACGAGACCAAAAAAATAAAGATTTGCTGGAATCGCTGGGGTGGGAGGTTTTAGCGGTGTGGGAATGTGGAGCGAAAAATATTGAGCAGTTGGAGCAGGTAATCAACGAATTCCTGGCGAACTGAGACGCCTAACCATCGGCACGACCGGCCCAAAAACCCGCCCGGTCAGCCTCAGCCCCGTTATGTGACTAATTATGCAGGAGAATATATGACCGATCTAGTAGGCATGTGTGCCCAAGTACAAGCCAAAGCCACTGTAAGCGCTACGCTTAGGACGCGCACCAACCTAGCCCTCCATCATCTTTTCGCCGCTTGCCGCTTCGCATCCCAAATAGAGCAAATTGAGCGAGAGAACTCAGGTCAACCATTCGGCTCCTTTTGGGAGGAAATCCTACATAACTCTCTCGGTGTTGCGACCCTCACAGTTGCATCTATGGAAAGCTACGCAAACGAGATGTATTTCGAAGGCTCTATCATCATCCCTTCACTTAATCCAGCCATCGCACAGGAAATTGCGGAAATAATTGATACCCAAAACATTCTCCGCAAATATTCAATAGCGCTCTCGATGCGCGCTGGCAAGCGCCTTGATTTCGGCGTTCCACAGGTGCAAAACGCTGATGCCCTTATCAAACTCCGCAATGCGGTAGTGCACTTTCGGCCAGAGTGGTCCGGCGAGCAAGGCAAACACGACAAGCTCTCAAAGATTCTGATGCACAAATTCGCACATTCAGCCTTGTTCCAAGGCGAACCCATGTTTCCTCGCGCGTGGGCATCCCATTCTTTTGCTGTGTGGGCGCTGAGTACAACAGTAGAGTTCCTTGAGTACTTTTATCATGAGGCAGGAGTGGAATACCCATTATTGAAGTTCAAATCGCAACTCAAAGAGCTCTCTTCGAATGCACTCTAACTTTTCGTTCCTTGACACTCCCCAGTCCGTCTTGGGAGGCTAGGGGGGGAGGCTAGGGGGACGTTGCTTGCTAATTAGCTATTGCCATAATTCCAAGACCATGCTACCTTCCGCACATGCCACGCCAACCTCGTCTTGACATACCTTGCGTCCTGCATCACGTCATCGTTCGCGGAATCGAAAGACGCGGACAAGAGGGACGCCCTTCGTATATTGACATTCATAGGTTTAATGTGGTCAAATGTGAATATGTGAAAGGCGTCCCCCGAGATATCCCGAGGCTCTAAAAAAAAGCAGGTATCTGTTTCTCAAAAACCATGAAAACCTGACACTCGAAGAGCAAGAGCGGATCGACAACATAAGGAAAGAGGGTCAAATCTTTACTGTTGACAACGCTCCTTCCAACCTCTGACGCGACCCAAAAGGGTCTCAACTTCCGGGGAATTGAGGGACACTTCCCATATTTTTCTTGATTTTAGGCGGAGCAGACACCGCCACTACGTCTCAATCAAAAACAAAACCGGCGCCTCGGACAAGCCGAAACACCGGTTGGATAATAGAAACAAAGAGCGCAGATCACTGCGGCAACCTTGCGCGCCCGCTAGCCTCCCCTCGTATAAAACTTTGTTCGGCCCCCTTGGCTTATTGTTGGAGTTATTGACAACGGCCACAGATATTGGTATTATCTCCAATATGAAAGCCGTTGAGCTCATTTGCACACGCATTGCCTACTCTGAGTCCTCGTTCGCGGAGTTGGTATTGTGGCGTCTTCCAAAGCCGCTCGAAGCGTCCTTGCACGGGTTCAAGTACAGTCTGGCGTACGTCGTGCGTGGAAAATGCGTTTTGCGCTACGACAACGAAGTTGGGAAGGGCGATCACCGGCATTTTGGTGGGAAGGAAAGTGCCTACGTGTTCACGACACCAGAGCAGTTGGTCGCTGACTTCCAGAATGACATTGCGAGGTGGAACCGTGAAAACCGTAACTCTTGATGTACAGACGCCTGCCGATTCGATGGCAGACTTTGCACGTGCCTGGAAGACAGGTAAACCGCAAAAGTCTGCGCGCCTCAGCTTCGCGACCCCGGAATTGCTATGGCGAGTGTTAACCCCAAAGCGCTGGGAGCTACTTAAGGTTCTCTGCGGAGCAGGTCCTGTATCAATCCGCGAAGCTGCGCGGCGCGCCGGGCGCGATGTTAAGGCCGTCCACAGCGATGTTACCGCACTACTCAACGCTGGAGTCCTCAATCGAGAGGACGATGGGCGCATCATTTTCCCATTCGAAGCTGTGAAAGTCGAGTTCATGTTGAAGGCGGCATAACGTGGAAAGCCGCCAGGGGCCGAACCTTTCATTCGAGGGGATGCGGGCAACTTGTATGAGACAGGGGGTCAAATCTTTAACATTGACAAAGCTCAACCCTTATTGCGAACTTGTGAAGACGATGGGGACGTTACCAAAAACTTAACCAGCTAACCTTTCTGATCTGTCGAGTAAACTTTTTAAGTACGTCCCCGAAGCCTTTCGATAAGGTCTTTCCCTTTCACCAAGGAGAGTTTGATGCCCACCATATCGATGTTTTATGGAATACTGGTGTTGATGTTTTTTCGAGACAACCGGCGACATCAGCTGCCCCACATCCATGTGCGCTATCAGGGTGAGGAAGCAGTTATTGCCATTGACGATGGACATATTCTCGACGGCTCAATGCCGGGCAAGCAACTAAAAATGGTTCAGGCTTGGATCGAGATTCATAAGGAAGAACTGCTGGTTGATTGGGAGTTGGCGGTAAACGGTGAAGAACCGTTCAGGATTGCGCCATTACAATAGGGGGCACACAATGCTGCTGGATGTTATAACCGTAAAAACACTGCCGGATTATCAGCTTGAACTGAAATTCAACAATGGCGAATTGAGGCGTTTCGATATGCGGCCACTCCTCGTCTTGAAACCCTGGAGCCGTATTGCCAGCCCACACCTGTTTGAGAAAGCAAGGGTCGAATATGGAACTGTGCTCTGGCCGGGAGAAATTGATATCGCCCCGGAAACTCTCTATGACGACTCGACACCTCTGTGTGTAAACGAGGGGGAATAGGCCTCTTCCGCAGAGTCTGTGGGTAGAGGGTGAAGAAAAATAGAGAGCATTGCCCCTCAAGGCGGGTAAGATGGTTTTTACGAGAAACTATCAAATCACCAAAACGAGGGACAATGCTTATCAAGACTTTACTAAGGAACTGTAAATGAATAACATGGTCAAAATTGCGCTCAGATTTAGGTCAGATTTGGCTTAACTGATTGAGCCAAACCGCAGACGTAGCAGAGCTACGTTGAGGATTTGGCGATTGAAGTTCGGCTAAAGATGGCCTGAAGATGAGATGCAAGATACCCATGATATTTGTTTACAGTTCCTAAGGAGTAGAGCCATGAAAATGACAATTGTAAACTTTGATCGCATCACCATTGACCCTGAGCAGATGAACGGCCAGCCGTGCATTAGGGGGACGCGGATAACGGTCAAACGGGTTTTGGGCGGCCTCACGGTGTATACTAAATGGGAAGAGCTGATTGCAGAATTCCCGGAGCTGGAAAAAGAAGATATCCGCCAGGCTTTGGCATTTGCTGCGGAAAACATTGACGACACCATTATTGTCAAAGAAATGGCTGCATGACGAAACTTCTTCTGGATCAAGGCTTGCCCAGATCGACGGCTGCAATTCTGACAAGCCGTGGGTGGGATGTTGTTCATGCCGCCGAAGTCGGATTAAGCACCTCAAAAGACCATGAAATCATTTGCTATGCTTTCAAGCATGGTCGCGTCGTCGTAACACTTGATGCTGATTTCCATACTCTCCTCATGGTAAACAAGTTGTCTTCTCCATCCGTCGTCCGTATTCGTCTGGAAGGATTGAAAGGAGACGAACTCGCAGACGTCATCGAAAAGTTATGGCCGGATGTTTCCGATGATCTGGCACGCGGCGCAATGGTTACAGTGGGGAGAAGTGCCATTCGTATTCATCGGTTAAAGTAAGTTTCTCCGCAGTGCGGGGGAAATCAAAGGGGGACATTCTGAAAAAGTTGGGTTGCAAAAGGGGAAAAGATTTTCTGGTAAGTTTTTAGTCGCGGTAGGGATGGCGGTTGCCCGCCACCCCCCGCGCAGATCCCGGCGTGCGGAACTACCGCAC
>JBAQKZ010000236.1:0-6872 GCA_049301475.1 Geobacteraceae bacterium
GTTGTCTGGAGTCTGGCCACTGCCCTGGCCGGTTTCGCCCCCGGTTACAGGACCCTTTTGGCCGCCCGTGCCACCGTCGGGGTCGGTGAGGCGAGTTTCGGCACGGTATCTCCCGGGCTCATCGCCGACTTCTTCCCGAAGGAGCGCCGCGGCCAGGTCCTCGCCTGGTTCTATGTCGCCATTCCGGTCGGCAGCGCGCTGGGCTATCTCCTTGGCGGAGTATTGGGTCAGAGGTACGGCTGGCATGCCGCCTTTCTGCTGGTCGGTGCGCCGGGTCTCTTGTTGGCCATTCCCCTCGCACTGTTGCGCACCCCTCCTCGCGGCGGCGATACTAACTTAAACCAAATTGACTCTGATATTCTCCCTCCCCGCAAAGAAGACCCCCATCCCCCTCCTAACCTCCACCTTGAAGGGGGAGGGACAAAAAACTCAAAGTTAGCGCTTATGCTCCCCAAGGGAGAGGGGAAAAGTGCAACCGCAGGATATGCTGCCTTGTTCAGGAACCGCTCGTTTGTTTGCAATACCCTCGCCATGGCGGCGATGACCTTCGCCATTGGGGGACTCGCCCAGTGGATTCCCTCTTTTCTGTACCGCGTCCATTCCCTTGATGTGGCAAAGGGGAATACGCTGTTCGGAGCGACCACGGTGCTGGCGGGGATACTTGGCACACTGGTCGGCGGCTGGCTCGGCGACCGCTGGCAAAAAAGGAACGGCAAGGGGTATCTGCTCATCTCCGGCTGGGGGTTCCTGATCGGCGCCCCATTCGCCGCCTGGGCCATCCTCGCCCCCGGCTTGACCGGCTGCATGTCCGCGATTTTTATCGCAGAGTTCTTTCTCTTTCTCAACACCGGGCCGCTCAATACTGTCATCATCAACGTGACCAACCCTGCTGTCCGCGCCATGGCCTTTGCGGTCAACATCTTCTTCATCCACGCCTTTGGTGACGCGGTTTCTCCCTCCATCCTCGGCTGGCTGTCCGACCAGTGGGGCTTGCGCAGCGCCCTCCTGATCACCCCTCTTGCCATGGTGCTGGCCAGCCTCTTTTGTTTCATCTGTGGCAGATTCGTGGTGCAGGATATGGCTCAAGCTGAGGGATGATCGCGGTCGATCAGCGGAATTGTTGCAGGGTTGATTCTTGGTATAATAGAACTGTCTGCTAAACTGGATTAACTTCGGTGATCTAAGGAGCAACAGGTTATGGGTGGATGGATAGTGGGGAGAGGGGGGCCTTTTGTCGGATCGCTGATCCTTGTCGGCACTCTCTTGTGTCCAAACTGGACGAAACACGGAATTGCCATTGCCGACCAAAATGCCGAGGTGTCTGCTCCCCGGGAAGAAAGGGGGGGAGCAGCCTCCGGTGAAGCCGCGGAATATCGCACTCCGCTGGCCGGAGAGCCTTTACACACTGTCATCATGGGCAAATCGCTGGACATCCCGGCCCTTGACCGTGGTCGCGTAACTGCCATGATGCTGGGTGGAGTATTCTTCACTCCCAAACAGGGAGAAACCTCCGGCACCCCGATTGGCGCGCTCTATCTGAAGCGGGTGTGGGAAAAGTCCAGGACACGTAACGTAATATCTGTCTTCGTCAATGACCTGGAGTATGACAGAAGCTTCGGGAATCTTGAACTCATCACCCGTTTCGAAAACCACACGCTTCCGGTTAGCCAGAAGGAAGTGGTTAACAACCGGGAGATTAAGTCATCCGACGCAGTATGGGGAAGGGTGATCGCCTCTGCGGGCCCAGGGATCCGCTACAAGGTGGCTCCCTTCGAGGTCGACAACGACCTGAGGATGCAGCTGCTCGGCAGGGTTGGGTACTTTTATGCCAACAGGACAAGCGACACGGGACCAGACCTGGTGCTGCCGCCAGACACCATGCTGTACGGCGTAAAACTGCGGGGCCGTTATGACGGGATGCGCCGGAACCTGCTGGAACTCCCCCATACGGGCATGGCGGTCGGATTCGACCTGGATTACATGTACCGGGACAAGTGGGCGAATTTCGGCGCCATCCCCGATGCGCTCTTCACAAGCGCGAATACCCGGGACTACGTCCAGTTTAACGGCTATTTCATGGGTGTCGGCAGTATCCCGGGGTTGTCGGAGAAGAACCGGATTCTCTTCAGCTTCCACGGCGGCATTACTCCCCACAAGAGCGCCGACCGCTACAATGCCATCACGATCGGCGACGGTCCTCTTCCCGGCGAATCGGATGACCTCTGCCGCCCCGATTATCCCGGTACCATGTTCAACCGGGTTCTCGTATCCAATTATGCCATGGCCGCCCTGGAATACCGGCGCGAACTCGCACCCTTCATATATCTCCGCCTGCGTGAAACGTTCATCTGGGCGAACCGGGCAGCTGTTACGGATAGCAACAAGTTTCTGTTTAAAAGCTCAACCGGGGCAGCTACGACCATCGGCCTGGATACCGGTTTTTTCTGGAATTCAGCGCTGTATCTCGGGTATTCATGGGATTCCAGCTTCATTCGCAACGGCAAGTCGGGCAGCGGCCTGATCCTTGCCTGGAGCAAATCATTCTGACGTGAATGGCATTTCCTGTCAGTGCCCGATTCCCATATTAGCCATCAGTCGTGGGCGATTAGTGTAATACAGAACGGAGGTTGTTAGCATGGACAAGCGAACAGAATTTGTCGAAAAACTCTCAGCACAAATGGTCGAATGGGATGCCCAGATCGACCGGCTCAAGTACAGGGCAGATACCGCCACACCCGAGGCTAAGTTTGAATATTCCGGTATAATTGCCGCCTTGCAGCTCAAACGGGATGAAGCAGCCCTAAAGCTGCAAGGGATATCGTCCGCCAACGATAATGAATGGGAAAACCTCAAAACAGGAACGGAACAAGTCTGGGACGAAGTCAGGACTATCCTTGGCGACGCTATCATGAAGATTAAATGAAAATAGCGCTTCGACTCCGCTCAGCGCATGACTGTTCCCTGAGCGGAGCCGGAGGCCTTCCGCAGAAGTTATTTACAGATCCTTGGAGCGGGTACGTGTCACCCCGGTCAGGATCGCGACGCCGATAAGGATGACAACCGCGATCATCACGTAGTGAGTACTCACCCCTGCGGCAACAAGTGCCCAGGCAATGCCGCCGATGATAAAAGCAAACCCGATGAGATAAATTATGAAGGACATGGCATTGCCTCTTGGTCAGGATAGAAACTCTATTTGCATCATTTTACCGCATCCTTAATTTTATTCCCGGCCTTTTCGATCTTATCGCCGGTTTTTTCTGCCGCTTTGTCTATCTGCTTGCCGGCGCGCCCCAGCGGGCCTTCTTTTCTACAGCCGGACAATCCGGCAGCCAGGATGCCCAACACCAGCGCTGCAATAACACTCCCGCCGATTTTAGCCATGGGAATTCTCCTTTCAAGCTGTTTATTTTCCTGATCGTTGTCACTAGAATTGGCCTCAATGGTTCAGCTCCATACCGGGCAGTCCAACACGGATCAGTCGAGAAAAATCGGGGGATTTGTCCAGACCTTTCGCCCGCTCATTAATGAAACTCCGTTTTTTCAGATCAGGGAACGGCAGACTTGTATCAATTGCCTTCCTCTCGTAGAGCATTTCATCGATGAAGCCATTGACGATCAGCCGCCAGTCGAGACGGGCATCAGGGTTATAGGGGGCGGTGTTGATGCGAAAGCTGGTCATACAGTTGCCGGTGAGGGCGTTGTACCACTCGGGGCGACCCTTCAGGGAGTTCGCCTCCCGCAGGTAAGCCAGAAAAACCTTCCGGACAATAACCGCCGACTCATGGAGGCGATACAGGTAGACCTTTTCGCCCCGGTAATTGGTGCGCAACCCGATCAGGTCACGTTCGTCGGCAACCACATAGGTAAGTTCGTATTGCCTGAAGAACCCCTTGATGGTCGAGTATGCTTCGCCGATCTCTTTGCGGGTTTCGATGGAGATGCAGACAAAGCCGTCCCCTTCGAAGCCGAAGCTGAGCATGGTGTGGGCGATATAGGGCGATCCCCAGTAGACCACGGAGAGGTCGACACTCCTTAATTTAGTCAGATCGAAGGTCCTGTCGTAGTGCCGGACGGTGAAATCGGTTTCGCTCCGGTAGTCGCAGTCGCGGATGTTGTGGATGGTCACCCTGTTCCCCTGCATGTCTGCCCAGGGAAGCAGAGTTACATCCGGCTGCCAGTTCCTGTAGTTGGCGGGCGGCATGAGCAGCCACCAGGCAAGCACAGCTGCCCATGCTGCCAGAAACCCCAGCCGTACCCGCCGGTCGCCATACCTGCCGACAAGAGCGATCAGACTGCTGATCGCGAAAATAGCGGCGGTCCAGGGCCGTATAAAACCCGGCAGATTTGAAAACAGAATGGCAAGAGAAGCCCACCCCGCCATCGCTAGAAGGCACAAGCGCATCAAGATTTTTCCGAACAGTTTGAACCATCGTATCATACATTTATCCGGCAGATCGGCATCGTGCCTCGGATGCGGCTGGACTCTAACCGGAGGAATTTAGCTCCGGAGCCGCTGCTGTTTGTCCGCAGCGTCATCGTTCATATTCGGCGGTTATGTCAAACATGACGGATTTTTGCTGACGGTCCTTCCTCATTATTCTGCCATTTTATCCGGCATAATCAAGCCATTGCGCTCTCAAATTCAATCCGTAACAGGAACTAAACCCGGCCAAGCTTGCAAACGACGTAAACGGTGTTAAAAGTGTAATTAGTTTCCATCCGGAAACTCCGGATGTGAAACTACCAGTTTCCGAATCGGAAAGGAGAGATTTTTAGTCCAGGCAAGGAAATCAAGGGATTGCGCGGAGGCGTACGATGTACGCCGCACAAGCAAGCCCGCAGATTGACACCGCCAGGGCAGAAAAGAACCTTTTCCGGACGGAAACAAATTAAGCGGATGGCAATCGAGTAATCTTAACCGGGCAATGCTGAGTTGAAAAATTTCGTCAAGGAGTAAAAATAATGCCAAAAGAAAGACTGGTCGTCATCGGCGGCGATGCCGCGGGGATGAGCGCTGCCTCCCAGGCGAGGCGTCGTCGGCCCGAGTTGGACATCGTTGTTTTCGAGCGGAGCCCTCACACCTCCTTTTCCGCCTGAGGGATCCCTTATTACGTCGGCCGGGTTGTCGACGCAGAAGAAAAGCTCATTATCCGTACCCCGGAAAAGTTCCGGGAGCGGGATGGAATCGACGTGCGAGTTCTGCACGAAGTGACGGAGATCAATGCGGCGAGGAGAAAGGTGCATGTCCGCGATCTGAAAAGCGACAGATTATCGTGGGAGCCCTATGACCAGCTCCTGATCGCCACCGGCGCGACACCTCTCTGCCCGGACCTCCCCGGCGCCGATGCCGTCGACATCTGCGGAGTAAACACCCTCGAAAGCGGCCTGGATATTCGCAGACGTCTCGACAAAGGGGGTATGAAAAAGGGGGTTGTCGTCGGCGGTGGATACATCGGTCTGGAGATGGCGGAAGCCTTGGTGAGACATGGCCTGGAGGTTTCACTGATCGACAGGGGCTCTCAGGTGATGGGAACCCTCGATGAGGACATGGGGGCACTGGTGTCCCAGGCACTGCGTGATTTAGGCGTTACCCTCTACCTGGAGGAGGTTCTTACGGAGTTCGAGACAACAGCGGGGAAGGTTACAGGGGTCGTCACCGACAAGCGTACCCTGCCGGTCGACATCGTGATCCTTGGCCTAGGGGTGCGCCCCAACACGGGGCTTGCCGTAGCGGCCGGAATCTCCCTTGGGGAGAAGGGGTCAATCCGGGTGAACGAGCGGATGGAAACCGGAATTGCCGGTATCTGGGCAGCAGGGGATTGCGCCGAGTCGTTCCATCTGGTGAGCCGAAGACCCTTTTATATCGCCCTTGGTACTGTCGCCAACCGCCATGGGCGGGTAGCGGGCATAAACCTGGGAGGGGGCTACGCCACATTTCCTGGGGTAGTGGGAACGGCCGTCACAAAAATATGTCAAATGGAAGTAGCCCGTACCGGCCTCCAGGAGAAAGAAATTGCGCTGCTTGGACTTGAACATGTGAGCGCCGTAATCAAGAGTCGCACCAAGGCGGGATACTTTCCCGGCGCAGGTGAAATAACCGTAAAGGTGCTGGCCGAAAGAGGTAGCGGGCGCCTGCTGGGTGGCCAGATTGTCGGGATGGAAGGTTCGGCCAAGCGAATAGACACCTTGGCAACCGCTCTTCATGCCAGATTTACGGTGGAAGAGATGATTAATCTTGACCTTGGCTACGCTCCTCCTTTTTCACCGGTCTGGGACCCGGTCGTGATCGCTGCCCGTGAAGTGGCCAAAAAACTCTAGCCATCTACAGCTTGAAGGTGATTGAAGATGAATTGCAGAAAAACGGAGGGAATTGTTCCAACGGCGCTGACTGGCAATCATATTCTGTTCGCGATGGTAACCTGAGCACCGGCCAAAATCCCGCGTAGTCAGAGGCAGCAGCAAAAGCGGTATTGGTAACTTTAATCGCTTCTTAACCTGAGAGGGACAGTATGAAAACCTCATACGTGGAGACAAACCATGAGCATTCTTTTTTCACCCCTTAATCTGCGGTCCATTACTTTTCGCAACCGAATTTTCGTTTCCCCCATGTGCCAGTATTCCAGTCACGACGGTTTACCCACTGACTGGCATCTCGTCCATCTCGGCAGCCGTGCCGTGGGTGGCGCGGGGCTGGTCATGGTTGAGGCAACCGCAGTAAGCCCCGCGGGGCGCATCAGCCCGGACGACAGCGGCATCTGGAGTGACGCCCATGCCGAGGCGTTTATACCTATCACCCGCTTCTTAAGAGAGCAGGGCGCCGTAGCGGGCATCCAACTCGCCCATGCCGGTCGCAAGGGGTCGTGTTCACT
>JBAQKZ010000237.1:0-3720 GCA_049301475.1 Geobacteraceae bacterium
GCGGTAATGTGGTCGAAGCCGGGGGCCACGTCGGTGGCGATGGGGCCCAGCATGTAATATGGGGCGCCGCCGCTCATTCGCTTCTGGAGCTGGATATTCCCCTCTATTTCATCGAGCGGCACATGTCCCGGCCCCTCCACCAGCATCTGACACCCCATTTC
The DNA here is from genome assembly GCA_049301475.1 of Geobacteraceae bacterium. Lineage (GTDB taxonomy): Bacteria > Desulfobacterota > Desulfuromonadia > Geobacterales > Geobacteraceae > JBAQKZ01. Next base: position 162 of record JBAQKZ010000237.1, read on the forward strand.
GCGGCCGATTTCGGAGAGCTCGCAGTTGATGAGGAGCTCCTGTATCTGCGCACGGTCGGATGAGTCGTGGATCGCCCCGGCCCGCAGACCGTTCCCCAAGGAGAGAACCGTATCGTACTTTTTCAGGATGCCGACCACCCGGTCAAATTTTTCGTATAGCGGGTTTTCGCGCTTGTTGGCCAGCATCCAGGCCACCATGCTGACACCACCCTTGGAAACAAGCCCGCCGTAACGGTACCCCTGCTTCCGGAGGCGCTCTATGGTGTAGAGGTTTATGCCGCAGTGGACCGCCATGAAGGCCATGCCGTCCTCGCACTGCTTTTCTATGAGATCAAAGAGCATCTCCTCATCCAGCTTGTTCGGGTCGCCGTATTTGCGCGCCGCCTCGCAGAACGCCTGGTAGAGCGGCACGTTCCCCACCGGGAGATCAACCGCGGCGATAACCTCCCTCCGCACCCGGTCCAGGTCGCCTCCGACGGAAAGCTCCATCAGCGTGTCGGCGCCGGACTCCATGGCCGCCTTGGCCTTGCGGACTTCCGCCCCATAGTCGATAATGTCGCTTGAGGTGCCGATGGAGGCGTTCACCTTGGTGCGAAGCCCCTTGCCGATGCCCGCCACGTTAGGTTTCCGGTTGTGATTCCAGGGGATGACGATCTTTCCTTCCGCCACCATCCGGCGGATGTATTCGGGGGATAGATGCTCGTCACAGGCTACGGTCGCCATCTGGGTGGTGACGATGCCCTCGCGGGCAAGTTCGATTTGCGTTTTCACTATTTAAGCTCCTTTGATTTTTGCCACGGAAGTCAGCGATAAAAACCTTTTACCTTCTCTATGTCTCCTGTGGCTGATTGTTCAGATAATTCATGCAACTTTCGATAAATGCCGTTGCAATTTCCGGGCAGCTCCCGAAGTGGAGATGTATGTAGGATGCAAGGCAGTTCCTGTAACGAAACCCCTCACCCCCCAATTCCACCCCCTGCCGACGCACCCTGTATATCCGCTCCACCTGCGAAGGCATATCGCCCATCTCGGAATAATGGAACTCATGTCCGCGGGCTATGGTTCCTTGCGGCCCGATAATTGAGTCGGCCACCGTTTCGATCTCCCGGTAGCCGAGGGCCTTGCGGCGGGGAAGCATGCGGGTGGTCACCGGGAAGATGCCGACAAAAGGGGTCAGTTCCTGATCTCCAATCCCCTGCGTCAGATATATAAAGCCTCCGCACTCGGCGAAAACCGGCAGCCCGGCCTCAATCTCCTCCCTGATCGCCGCTTTCATCGCCGTGTTAGACGCCAGGGCATCCGCAAAGAGCTCAGGATAGCCGCCCGGCAGATATATCCCGGCAATGTTCCCCGGCAACCCCTCGTCCCGCAGGGGAGAAAACTCCACCAATTCAGCACCGGCCTCCCGCAGCAGGCGGAGGTTGTCCTCGTATACGAAACAGAAGGCCGCATCGCGGGCCACAGCGACCCGCACCTTGGGCATAAACGCTGACTTTGAGCTTTTAGTTCCTTCCCCTTCAAGGGGAAGGGGAAAATCAAGATCATTTTTGCTTAAGTTGGCGCTTATGCCCCTTTCGGGAGGGGCCGCCAATATCTGGTCCAAATCCAGATGTTCCTCGACGACCTCCGCCAGGTGATCGAGAAAGGCAGCGGAAAGCGGATTCTCCTCCGCCGTCATGAGTCCCAGATGGCGGGACTCGATACGGAGTTTTTCATCCCTCGGGATGCACCCTATTACAGTGATGCCAACGGACTCCACCGCCTCTTTGAGCACCCGGCAGTGGTTGTCGCTCCCCACGTTGTTGAATATAACCCCGGCGAGATTTACTTGCGGGTCAAACTCCGCAAATCCCTTGACCAGCGCGGCTGCGCTCCGTGCCTGCCCTTTAGCGTCCACTACCAGGATGACGGGTGCGCCGGTGATCCTGGCGATCTGGGCCGTGCTCCCGGCCTCCTGAGTGCCGCCTATACCGTCGAACAGCCCCATAACCCCCTCTATTACCGCCATATCCGTCCCTTGGGCATGGTGAATAAAACTCTCCCGCACGAATGACTCGCTGCATATCCAGCCGTCCAGATTCACCGATGGCCGACCAGTTACCATCCGGTGGTAGCCGGGGTCGATGAAATCCGGTCCGACCTTGAACGGAGCGACACGCAAGCCGCGTCGCTTCAGACACTCCATAATGCCTATAGTGACGATGGTTTTACCCGATCCGCTGTGCGGCGCTGCAATTATGATGGATTTCATACAACCCTTTGGAAAATAAACACGGATGAGTGTAGAGGATTCATACCAATTTCAAATCAAGGATGAAATCAAGGCGGCGAGGATTGAGGCGACGAAGGCGTACAACTGGTACGTTGAGGAGCCGAAGACGAGCCAACGAAGATAGCGCCTTGATTTGGAATTGGTATCAGCCATTCAGCAGTGTTACGACCGTCTTTCCGTCCGCATAGTAGTCGATGATATTCAGGCAGGCATAGCTCTGCTCAATATTGAAAAGGGAAGAAAGCGGCGCGCCTATGGCGTTCAGGAGAATGATCCGGTTGGCCCCGCCGTGGGCCACTACAAGCGCCTCTTCACCGCGGTGCCGCTCAACTATGCCGTTAATCTCCGGAATAATGCGGCTCTCAAGGTCGATCAGGTTCTCGCCGCCCGGAACGCGGTAGTTGACAATGTCATCAAGCCGCGCCTGCCACTCATCGGGATACTGTGCTATCAGTTCCGTCCAGCTCTTCCCTTCCCATTTGCCGACATTCAATTCCCGGAGATTGGGCGATCGGACAGGCTTTATCCCCAGGTGCTGCCCTATGATTTCCGCCCCCGTCACGCAACGGGTCAGGTCGCTCGTATAACATGCGGTAACGCCGGTTCCGGCAAACCGTTCCTTAAGCTTATGGTACTGGGCTACCCCCCGCTCACTGAGGGAGACATCCGTATGACCGTTGTATCGAGGTACGCCGGCGCCCGCCACTTCGCCGTGGCGGATAAGATAGAGTCGCGTTTTTGCAGTCATCTCTTCTGATCCCTTTGGGGGCAAACCTTTGTGTTTGCCCAAGTTTGGACGGTCACGGGAATCGCTACCGCCTATCTGCCCCCCAGCATTGCCAGCAGCGCCAGCAGGCAGATAATCTCGTTCAATTCGCTTGCGCAACCGAGGACATCGCCGGTAATCCCGCCGAGCCGCCGCTGGAACCATATCTTCAGGAGCCAGGTGGCGACGAAGGAGATAAGGCAGCATGCAATGCCCCGCACTCCTAACAGCAGCCAGGCGCTAATAAGGGTTATGATCTCTGCCGCCGCGAACTGCCAAAGCCCCGCACCCTGGATGAATATTGAGCCCAGACCTTCCTCTCGCGCATTACGCGCCCCCACAGCCATCTGGACCTGGCTGAAGCGGGCCAAAAGTGGAAACAGCAACAGCGCTTCGCTCTTATAAGAGAGAGGAATATGGAGTAGCGCCTGGTACTTGAGGAGCAGCCCCATCACAAGCCCAACCACCCCCACCGCGCCGACCCTGGAGTCTTTCATCACCTCCAGGAACCGCTCCCGTCC
>JBAQKZ010000238.1:0-11266 GCA_049301475.1 Geobacteraceae bacterium
TGCAGATTGCTTCTGGACTTTCACCAGACTCGAACCTTTGAACTGCCAGAATCCGATATTGCTTGTTTTCGTCTTCCATGAACACCTCCGAATTGAATTTGGTGTTCACAGAATGACGTGGTGGTTAGGCGACTTACTTCTTCTATTCGCCCGGCGTCGTAAGCTGCATCCATCAGGTCGTAGCAGTACGTCACTTTTTTACTGGTTTGCTTCATCAGTGGAATAGCAGCTTGACTGTCATGCATGGATGCCGAACTAACAAGCGCACTGATAGGGAGCCCGATGTCATTGGTGTCCAAGTGCAGTTTGTAGCCGTTCCAGCTCTCCTTGTACCCCTTGGCGTTCTTTTTGGTGCCTCTGTCACAGCAAGGATTGAAACCAGATGCTTCTCCTGATCTGTCAGGGGGACATCAAGACATTCGTCAAGATGGGGAAACAAACTCCGCTGTACGCTCCCCATCAAGCATGATATTCTTTCCTTGAGCTTCATTGGCAGCCTCCTGGTACTTGCTCTATTCGCAACAGAACAATACCATAATATGCCGTTAAGCTCAATTATTTCAAGCTGTTATAATAAAATAATCCGTATTCAAATTCTTGCATAAGCTTTTGCAAGAGGCTCAGATGAATGGAATATACATAAATGTCCATGCCATAATCCAGACCGCTCAAGGGTACCTCTATTTATGAAAAAATCGTTGATCATACTTTCCCTCATTGGATTACTAGTTTCAGTTCTTGCCTCGACTGGGCATTGCAAAACGGTGGTTTTTTTCATTGGGGGCTGGAGAATGACGCACGATCAGATGGATTTTTTTTCCAGTTCGGTTCCTGATTCCAGAAAAGTGAAACACCTCCTGCCTGAGGCGCTTTCAGAGCTTGTAAGGCCATGGCATTGTGCAGACAAGATCTATGATTATATCATTAACAATAAGCTTTCAGATGACGATCTAATCTTCATTTCCTTTTCTCACGGGGGAATTGTGACGCAGTGGCTTTTGAGCGATCATCCGGATCTTCGTGTAAAAAAATTGATTTTGATCGGTACACCTACTGGCGGATACATGTTTGTTCCTCCAAATAATTTTTTTTCCAACAAGTTTCCAAAGGACTTACCGATATACGTAATTGCAGGAAATAAGGGCCGTGATGCATGGTTTCTGCGTAATGAAAACGATGGCGTAGTTGATCTTGACAGTGCCCTCGACATTCCAGTTCAAAATCTGAAAGACGCTGCAATCTTTTATGCCGACCATTCTGATCTGAAAATAATGCCTGAAGTACAGGCTCAGATATCCCAGTGGCTCGACCTTGGCCAAGAACCTATCCAGAATATCGTTACTGATAACAGTCCCCGCCTGAGCAATTTGCATAACTTTCCTTCTTCATTACCAACACGAAGCTCAAGGCAAAAGAAGGCGCGTTTAAATACAGGGAGCTCTGGATGGTGGAGCAAACCTTTCGGGATATGAAGTCGGTGATTGACACCCGCCCCATCTTTCACAAGAGGGACGAAACCATCAGAGGGCATGTCTTCTGTAGCTTCCTGGCCTTGGTGTTGAAAAAGGAGTTGGACGATAGATTGGTCAACCAGGGCCTCCAGCTTGAATGGGCCAATATCAAGCAGGACTTGAAGGCGCTTCAGGAAGTTACCCTGGAAGAAAACGGCAACACGCTAGCAGTCAGGACAGTATGCCAGGGTGTCGGCGGCAAGGTATTCAACGCAACAGGTGTGGCCGTGCCGCCGACGATCCGAGTTGTGCAGCCATAGCCAAAACAGGCCGGATTCAAGTTTCAAAGAGCAGAAGGTGTAGTGCCAAGGTCTAAATTGCGCCGTGTAACATGCTGAAATAGAATAGCTTTCAAAAAACTACTGTAGAAGATCAGTTTGGGAAACTTGGCAACATAGCGCTTGCCATTTTGGTGCTCAATAACCTCGGCACGCTATTCGGTAACAAACGTGCTGATGTCAATATCGACAACTTGACGAGTCTCGTAGCCGACAATTCTGAAACTGCCGGATGGTAAGGTGCTCCTGTCAAGTTTGATGTCCTTGATCTGATCCGGATCAGAAACTTGCTTGAGCGTGGTTCCAATATGACCGTGCTGACCACCCGGTTTTAGATCACCAGGTTCTTTGAGCTTCTTCTCTCGATTGGGATCAGTTGATGGCGGCTTGCTGCTGTTCTTGCTATTAAGCCCCAGACGGTTTGCCAATATGGTGACCAGAAGCAAAAGAACATCATGAGCCACTTTGAGTGCCGGAGATATATTCTTCTCTTTGGCAATCAGTCCTTTTGCCGTTTGTATGCATGCTTCTATGTTGACGTTCTCAACTGTCATACAGCCACCCGTGTTTGTGATAAGGCACTATAAAACACAGGTTTTTGAGAGCAAATTTTCGCGCCAGGCGGCCGTATAAGGCGATATTTTATTTTGCGCACGGTCGTCGCCGCCAAACCACTTTTACATTCGCAGCAGACGCCGCACAGCGCCTCCAGCGCGGCAACATGGATACGGTTTCAAGGTGTTCCGGATTTTCAAAAAATCACCTAGAAACTGTGTCAAGCACTTTTTTCAAAGAACGAAAATAAATTATGCTGAATAGTTACATTGGAACAAACAAATATATCAGTTTATTCCAAACCCCTAACCTGGATGAGCCGGAACCAAGCACTTGATATCAATATACAATCGCTCTAATTTACTTCCTCACCCAACCAGAAACCGCCTCTTTTCCCAAGGGAGGAGTAGAGACGCCCCGGCGGGACGTCTCTACAGCAAAAACAAAACCGGACAACGCCGATCAGTATCAGAATTTGTATGCCAGTGTGAGGTAAAAGTTCCTGCCGTTTTCCGGCACCTTGTAGCCTACGCCGCCGACAAAGGGATCACGCTGGTAAGATAAATGGGTAACGTACTGTTTGTCCAAAAGATTATTGATCCCTGCAAACACAGAGAGGCCCTTGTAATCGTAGCCACCCTTCAGGTCGGTGGTCGCCCAGCCGGAGGTAACCTGTTCGTTCAGGGAGGCATCGACGCGGTCCTGCTTGCGGGTGAGGTTCTCCAGAAGCTCCATGAAGAAAACGCCGTTGTCATAACGGGCTGAAATCGTCCCCTTGAGAGGCGGTATCTCCGACAATGGCCGGTTGCCGCTTTCGTTCTCCCCTTCTACGTACGACAGGGAGCCTCTCAGGAACAGGTTGAAGGGAAGCGAAACCTGGCTCCCCAGTTCCGCGCCCCACATTGTGGCATGTATGTTCTGGTAACCCTTCAGTGTGGGGGATATCCGGTAAAAATTCACGTAGTCCCGAAGGTCGCTATAGAAGAGCGAGGCGCTCACGTAGAGACGATTGTTCGAGTATTTTGCGCCGATGTCCGCCTGATGGTTGACGGTAGGCTTGAGGTTCGGGTTGCCGCGCCAACTGACCGCCGGCGACATGGCGGGCACGTCAAGGTAGAGCTCCTGGGGATCGGGAGGGCGTGTCCCCCTGGCGAGACCGGTAAATATCTCCAGACCCGTGAAGGGAGTATGGGTCAGTTGCAGATTTGCGCTGATCTCGCCGAAATCAGCGCTTGTTCCGGATGCCGCCAAGGTGTTCGATTTGTCGGCCTCCGCCCAGGTCAGGTCACCCCGCAGCCCCCCTTTCAGAGTAAACCGGCTTCCAAGCGGGAGTTCGTACTCGGTGAACATCCCCAGGTTGTCGATGGAGACATCGGGAATCATAGCGCTGTCGGCATAATCCTTATACATGGCCCGGCGGCTTACGGCATCCCAGCTCCGGTTGTAGTAGTCAATGCCGCTTTTCAGTGTACCCGGTCCCACAGCAAAAGAAGCATTCACCTTTACGCCCGCCACTTGAGTCTTTGCATCGGTCTGCATTGAATAGGGGCGGGTCACCATCATGGACGGGTTTGAACTGACACGCCAGCGGTCGTCCATAAGGTGTTTCACTCTGTCCCAATAGGCCTGGAGCTTCAAATCCGTGACAAGCGGCGACAGCTTCCGGATGCCGTACGTCCAGTTGAGGCGATGGGTAAGGTCGCTGTCGGCGTCCATCTTGAGATATGGGTACAGGAGATGCTCCGCATCCTGATAGGTATAACTGATATCGCTGCGGGAGTCGGCTGTCGGGTTGACACCGAATTTGGCCCAGCCGGTATTGATCTCATAGGCCTTGGAGTCAACGGTATCGGGACGGTAACGGCTGAGGCTGATTGCCGGATAGATATCGGTTATCAGCTTTCCGTCCCCGGACTTCGGAACACCCGAATATTTGTAGGCATAGCCCAAAAGAGCGTCATATTTATCCGCGCCATAGGAGCCGGTGGCCGAGGTGTTGACGCTGTCGTATGAGCCGTAGGTGAGGCTTAGATCGCCGCCTGCCCCTTTCGCCGCTTTTTTTGTCCGGGCATCGATCATGCCTCCCACCCCTCCGGGGTTTGTGAGGTCATATGGACCTTTGACCACCTTGACCTCTTCCACCTCAGCGAAATCATAGTGGAACGAGGGAGGGTCCATGCGGGCCGGGCATGCGCCGTGGATACGCACCCCGTCCACCAGCACGTTTATATTGTCCTTCTGAAAGCCGCGCAGGACCAGATCGTTGGCAATCGCCCCCTTGCGGACACAGCTGACCCCCTCAACCTGCTTCAGGGCCTCGCCCATATCCCTGGCCGGGCTCTCACGGACCTCGCGGATGGTCAGGCTTTCTTCCATGGGTGATTCTTTTTCACCTCTTACGATAATCTCTTCGAGTATCCGGTTTTCGGCGGATACGGGCAGGGCGTAGATCAATAACAATATTGGCGCAGTAAGGCCCAACACGAAAAATCGTTTCATATTTCCTCCATTGCAGTGACAGGTTGGAACTGCTCAAAACGTACGGACACCGGGCGCACATCCAGCGCAAGCGCCCTGTCATACGCCGGTTCTAGATTAAAAAAGCGATTTCAGGAAAAGATAGAGAGTTTCGGAGGGGGAAGGGGTGGTTCGATGAATCGACTTTGCAGCGTTGTCGGCTGCAAAAAAAGGAGATGCCCGCAGCTCTCATCAGGCATGATCCGAGCGAGGACGGGGTGAATGAATTTCAGGTCGTTGGATGATATCCCCATAAAGGTGAGGGATCCGCAGGGGGTGGCGCGCATTGAAGGAGCGGAATCCGTCCCGGCGTCTTCACGCCCGGTTTGCGGGGAGTGATCTGCCACTGCGTCGTTTGGGGGGTGGCAGCACGGTTTTTCAGGCTTGGCAGGTTTTGATGATCGGGATTGATAGCAACAGCAGGTGCGGTCGGCGATACGTTCAGGCGAACAGCCGCATAGACGATGATCCCCGAAACATCCTTGCAGACGTCCCTCTCCCCTTATCAGTCGCACTGTGGAGGGGACGAAAACATGCAGATACAAGAGTATCGCCGCAAAGATTTGCAGAAAAGCCAGCGATTTAATTATTAAAGGAGAGCGCATCACAGCACCCTGAAAACCTTCATAACTTCATCCCCCAGGTGGTTTATCACCTTCACCGCAATCCGCCCAGACTTGGGGGTTTGTAGAAAGGCCTGGGGGCACTACTGTTCAGTGCCACCCACCTCCACAGCTTCACCGTCTTACACAAAAAGTTCTTGAACTTGAAGAACCGTTTTCGTTCCTCAGTATCCTTGCCACTCCAGACCAGTTGCGGGTCCAGGTTGCAGTTACGCCGCTCATAAGAAATGCGCACCGGACTTTTGTCCGCATCGTGCCTAAGCGACTGATGCTCGGCAGTTGCTGGTCGCCTCATCGTGAGTGAGTGTTTCGACGGCTATCTTGGTTGGTACTTTTGCCCTATTCTTGTCTCCTCACGATGAGGTCGAATTATTATTAAGGATTTACATTTATTACGGTTTGTTGTATAAATATCGGTATGAAACAGCAACCCCTCAGCAAAACCAACATCCATCTGCGTGACCCGGAAAAACGGCGGCAGGCTCTGTTACGTTCGGTGCTTTCTTCTTCGGCAGTTGAAGGGATCAAACTGACGGCCAAGGAACTGGAGCAACTGCAAAACACTAAAGCCACGTCTACCCCTCGTTCCGGCTCTGCTCGATAATCATCCGAAATATCCCTTTCATCGGCTCATAATCACGGCTCATTCCGGCTCTAACCGCTGCAAAATAGGTTTCGCGACGCTTCCCTTCCATCTCGTCAAACACCAGCATGGGTAGCCCTGCCTGTAACCCCATTAACATCGCCAACAGTCGTGCCAAGCGTCCGTTCCCCTCGCGGAAGGGATGAATGCCAGCACGACTTTATCCTTCATAGCTTCACCGTCTTATACAAAAAATTCTTGAACTTGAAGAACTGTTTCCGTTCCTCTGGATCGATGCCGATGTCACCGGTTACGGCCTTGAGCTGCCGGGCGATCTGCGGCATTCCACCGCCGGTGGCAGAGCGGCTCCGCTCGATTACCAGCCTGACCACCTCACGCGAGATGCGGTTCTGCGAATAAGGTTCATAGACTGCTTCCCAAAAATCCCGGCCTTGTTCAATGTCGGCAAATATCTCCGCCGCCACCTGTTCGTTTAGCGCTTGCGCGGTCTGGGTCGGCGCTTCCCTTGTTCCGGCCAGGATCGCCCGGCGAATGTCCTCCCCGGCAATCGTTTTTCCTTTTCTGAAAAACAGCGCCCGTAAGAGGATGCTGCGGAGTTCACGGATGTTTCCTTTATATTGATGCCGCACCAGCAGTTGCTTGGCCTCTTCCGTTAGTCCGGGCGGGGTCTCCTGGCGGTCGTCTTTTCCTCGGTAGGTGCGGTAGAGCTTGCCGAGGAAATGGACGGAGAGGTCCGGGATATCCTCACGGCGTTCGTTTAGGGAGGGGACGATGATGGAAAGCTCGGAAAGCCGGTGGTAGAGGTCCTCTCGGAAATTCCCCCGGCTGATTTCATTTTGCAGATTACGGTTGGTGGCGGCCACCAGAAGCACTCTGCTGTACCGTTCCTGGTTGTCGCCAAGCCTTACGAACCCCCCGTTGTCGAGGAACCGCAAGAGCTGCACCTGGGTTTTCGGGTCTGCGTCACCGATCTCGTCGAGAAATACGATCCCTCCCTGGGCCTCCTCCAGTATCCCCTTTCGATCACTGTAGGCGCCGGTGAATGCTCCCTTCTTGTGGCCGAACAGCTCGGAATAGGTCAGCTCCCCGCTGTAGGCCGCGATGTTGCATTTTTTCAGCGGCAGTTCGCCGGTCGGGTTGATCTCGGCCCGGTACATACCGTTCAGCTTGTTATAGAGATTGTTGAAGAAAAACTCCTTGCCTGCCCCGGTCTCCCCCGTAACCAGAATGGAGGGGAGGCCTATGGTCGCCTCTTGCAGCACGTTCTTGCTCCAGAGGGCTATACGGTTAAAGAGCGGGGGCGACACGGTGTTTATGAAATCGACGAACTCCTGGGCCTTGCGGCTGTTGCCGATGATATTACCGAGCCGGTAGGAGGAGACCTGAGGGTCCTTGTAGGCCACGTCGCTCTGAAGCCGGGTTACCTCACGCTGCAGCCGTTCGATGCGGCGGATGTCGGAAATGTGGCGGGAGGTGAGCCGGTCAATGATTTGCAGTATCCGACGGTGCTCTTCAGTGAAGTATGAGGGTTTGAGGGAGTTCAGGCAGATGACGGCTATCACCTCGTCATCACTTATGACAGGCACGGCCATCTCACTCTTGATCAGCTCGCTCATGGAGCGATGGAAGCCCCCCGCCGCCAGTTCATCTTTAATCTGGGCGATGATCTTAGGCTGTTTGGACCAGGCCACGAAGCCGGTCAGGCTCCGCTCATCGGGAGGGAGTTCTTCCCCGCCGATCCGGAAAGGGGGGATGTACTTCTTGAGCCACGCCTTGTTCTTGGCGCCTATGATTGTTCCGTCCTCTTCTTCCACCACCAGCCACTTCTCACCATCCCGCTCCTGGACAATTGCGATGCTGCCGGTGTCGGCCCCGATCAGTTCAGTGGCCTTAGAAAGTACCTTGGTGAGGAAAGGGTGCAACTCCTCGTTCCGCTCCTGCAGGAGGTCGGAGATTTCGGCGAGCACCTTGATCTCCAGATGCTCGCCGCCGATCTCATGAATGACCCGTTCCACCATCTCCGCGTGGGTCTGGAGAAGCCCCATCTCGAATTCGGAGAAGCGGTAAATCTCGCGGGTAAAATAGTTGGCCAGGCAGATAATCCGGCGGGTTGTCGTTTCGTAGCGCGGGACCACGTAGAGTGAACGGAGCCCCATCTTCTCGGTAAGGGCGCTTTTTTGGAGTCTCTGCGCGGTCAGGTCTGGAATGAAGAGGGGTTTGAGGAGCAGTTCATCGGCAATTACGGCGTCCTCCCCCAGGTATTTTGAAATGAAAGAGGCCCCCTTTTCCAGGCCGATTTCTCCCATCTCGTCGAAATGGGTCTTTAGCGCCTGGTCCTCGGAATAACTGGCGAGTATTTCCAGGGTTTCCTTGCCGCTTCTACCGGTGGCGGGGACAAAGACCGACGCAAGCGCAACGCGGTCTATGAGTCGCACCGCCGACCTGACCATGAAGCCGGCCGCCTCCCGTTTCTTGTATTCCTCAACCCTGCGGGCAAGGAGGAGTTGCTGATGGTACTTGCGCGCGTGATCGAGCTTTTCGCCTACCTTTCCGGCAAACTCGCGCAAAATGCTCCTGGCGCGGCTTCCGATCAGTTCTCCGGCATCCTCGCTGTCGATGCAGACGACGCCGAGGGACTTTCCCATGCTTGTCAGCGGAACCAGGAAGCTGGATACAATACCGAAGCGGTCGGCAAACGCAAGGTCGAGTGAAGGGCCCTCTCCGTCCGAGGGGTTGTGCTCCGCAGGGTAACGGGATATGAAGACGGCGGATACCATGGCGTCCGGCGAGACGATGGGGAAGGTGACCTCCGCGATTTCGGATGCATTGGGACCGGACGCGTAGGCGCATGAGAGGGCGCCGCGTGTGAGGTCCTCCAGGTAAATCCTGATTCGTTCACGGCCTGTGACGAGGCGGACCCCTTCGGCGACGGCGTGGAGCATCTCTTCCAGATTCTCCTTGCCATAACCGTCGATTTTTTCAAGCAGCTGCGCAAGCTGGGTTGTTATTGACTCCATGCAGACTCTCTGAGTAGGTTTATTACACTATTGGATTACTTTAGAGGAGACTGCGGTGGGATGTCAAGGTGGAAGGTTTGGAGTTTGGAGTTAAAGCCGGATGGAAAGCAGATATTTTAGTTGAGCCCTTTTCTGATCTGGTAGAGATTTTCCATATCCAGTTCGTTCAGTTCGTAGTATTCACGCTCCAGCTCTTCCACATAGAAGCGGTCAAGACCGGAATTCTCAAGAAAGTCCTCGCGTAGCGCGATGTCATTGTCGGCGATAATGGCAGGGAGCAGGTTCTGGATATATACCGCTTCCTTCTTAATGGCGAGGATGACGTCGCGAAAAAGCTGCTCAGAAATCTCGCAGTTAATTAGCTTTTTTTGGAAAAGTTCTTCGGTAATTTCGCGCTTGAGGACATCCTGATCGCTCTTTGTTGTGTACTTGGAGTAGAAGTTCTTTATCCGTTCCCGAGCGTGCTCCAGGATGGTCAGGAAAACCAGTTCTTCTTCGTCGATTGTTTGCAACTGTTCCAGGAGGTCAGCTGTTGTCAATTGCTTTTCCTCGATGAACTTGAGACCCTTTGTCAGGTTGACTACCTTTTTCCTACCGTAATTCCCAAGATATTTGTTTTCTATGATTCCGGTGATGAACAACTTTTCGAACAGCCGAGGTTTGAGGACGTCAAACTCGTACTTGCTGCCGAGCAGGCTACGAATCATATCTTCCGAAATCCTGACATTCTCCATGAAGGCCAACTGATTGATAATGGAGGAGGTTGCGTCATAACGGTCGAAGTAGGTGATTATGTAGGAAAACCCCTCCAGTATGGTCATGTCGGCGCCATCTCTTATTTTTTCGTCGCATGACTTGCTGGCGTACAGCAGTATCTCCTCGAAGGTGTGGTCGCGATTCTCAGCAGCCTTTTTCTTTGCGTTAAGGAGCTTCAACATGTCCTCAAGGTCTATGGTACTTTCGATCTGACGCTCGGACAGGAAGATACCCTCGAGTATCTGGCGGGTCTCGGAGATGTAGTCGTGCTCCTCCAGGTCTACCATCTTCTTGTCTTTTTTAAGCATCTCGTCCAGGGTGTAGAAGAGGGCGCCTGGGATCTTGTTGCGGACAGAAAGGGTCTTCAGTCTGGTCAGCCGGGCATTTTCCAGCTTGTTGATCTCCCCCTTCCTATTGCAGACAATAAGTATATTCCTGTACTCGTCCACTATCCGCTTGTTGTCTGGATGTTTGTACATAACGTCTATACGAATACGTTCCTGCTGGTAACGGTCTATTTCGCACCTGCGGCCAATCTCGGAGAGCCGTGCGAAATCCTCATCGACGATCTTTTTGCTTTTGAGGTACAGCTCCGTGAAAAGATTGCAGTAATGCTCGTGATTTTTGTTGATCAGCTTGAACAGAAAAAACTGGGCATGGGGGTCGTCCAGCAGTGAGAGCACCTCGGTAATTATACTGTTGTCGTTTTGTTCTCCGACGGCAACGGAGCGTTTAATCGACTTGCCAAGCAGCTTGAGTAACTCTTCCTGCTGTTTTTTGAATGGGCCTTTGATCTTTTCTGAGTTTACAAAAAAGAAGTAATTGCATACGGCGTTACCGTCAAAGAATATTTTTTCATAACTCTGGTGCCCTTCAGTCCGGTCGGTGAATTTCAGGGAGCCGGTTCCACCGTCGTACCGTCCGCCAAATAGAACCAGACGATTGATTACGTCTCCCTTGGCGAGGTCTGCTATCGGCTGGTCAACACCGAACATGTATTCGCAGAATGTGCCGCCGTTACCTAGGTGATACACCCCGTCTCGCCCGATAACGAACTCGTTGCCGAGGGAAAAGAAGCGCAGGTCTCCATTGTCGGCCTGGTCGGCATTGAAAAAAAAGCGTTTGTGCGCGTCAAGACCAGCAGCGATCGCAAAATATTCGATATGTTTGTCGGTCACCCCGTGGTGGCGGATATCTCTATGCATCGGCTAAATCCATAATATTTCGTTTTAAACAACGCGTTATAATACATAAAAACGAGCAGCTTATGAATATTTTATACCAATTCCAAATCAAGGCGCTATCTTCGTTGGCTCGTCTTCGGCTCCTCAACGTACTTAAGTTGTACGCCTTCGTCGCCTCAATCCTCGCCGCCTTGATTTCATCCTTGATTTGAAATTGGTAT
>JBAQKZ010000239.1:0-12316 GCA_049301475.1 Geobacteraceae bacterium
ATAACTCACCGCTATTGTTAAGCTTTTACTGCGTTTATAGGCTGTTTTCGGAAGGAACTTCAGTTTAGGGGCTTTCCTCAAGCCCCCCCGCTATGCGGGTGGTCATGACTGCATTAGCAAAATTTACGTTGACACAATACAACACCGTTTGTATATTGGCCAAAATCTGAGTCAATGCGCCATTTAGGTGGTTGCTGTGCTCCCTATCAAGAGACATTGAGGTTGAGATGAAAACACGGTGTTTTACTCGTCTTATGCTGGTTCTTGCCTCCCTGTTTTTGGTGCAGTTTGTGTCCGTCGCTCCGAGTCAGGCAGAGAGGGAAAAGTATTTCGACCGCTCAGGAAGATTGATCGTTGTCGACAAGCCGGCAGTCGATATGCAGCGCACCTACGACATAAAGAACCGTTCGCCGGAGAAGACCTTTCCCGTGCCGCGACCACCCTTTTCCGATGGAATCTTTCCCTGCACCCAGTGTCATGCAGAGATGAAGCCAAATCCAAAGCGCCGGGTGCTGACCGATGAACACACCAACATCGTCCTGCATCATGCGGAAGGTGAGCGTTGGTGCACGGACTGCCACAACCTGCTAAACCGTGACAAATTGCGGCTGGTTTCCGGCGAGCTGATCGATTTTTCCGAATCATACCGGCTGTGCGGCCAATGCCATGGCGACAAGTTACGCGACTGGAAGGTGGGTGTTCACGGGAAAAGGACCGGCTACTGGAACGGTGACAAGCAGTACCTGCTCTGTGTACACTGCCACAATCCGCACGATCCTAAGTTCAAGCCGCTTAAACCCATGCCTCCACCTGAACGCCCGGGCAACGCGCGAGACTGATCCGGAGGCCGAAACCTATCTTTTATCAGGGAGCAAGATTCATGTCAGATATGAAAAAGTGCGACAAGCACGTCCTGCAAAAGTCCCGCCGCAAGGTTTTGAAAGGTCTGGCGGCCGGCATCGGTCTTCTGGCAATGCCCGCCAGAAATGCGTCAGCCTCGGTGTGGGATGAGTTCTTCCAGCGCCATTTTCGGGAGCTGTCCAAGGATGAGCTCAAAAGCATTCTCGCTCGCCTCGAAAAGAAGTACAGTCAGCAATACGGCAAACAGGTAACCGTCAAGGCAACAGCGCCGATCGAAGGGGTCAGCTACGGGTACGGCCTTGACCTTTCTCGCTGTATTGGCTGTCGCCGTTGCGTCTACGCCTGTGTGGCGGAGAACAACCAGTCTCGCGATCCGCAGATCCACTGGATACGGGTTTTGCAGATGGACAAGGAGAAAGGCGTCGACCTGGCGCATTCCGAGCACTATTACAATCCGGCTGAGGTCCCGCAAAAAGGGCATTTCTACATGCCGGTCCAGTGTCAACAGTGCGAGAAACCGCCATGCACCAAGGTCTGCCCTGTACAGGCCACCTGGAAAGAAAACGACGGGATTGTAGTTGTCGATTACAACTGGTGCATAGGCTGCCGGTACTGCATGGCGGCCTGTCCTTACGGCGCGCGTCATTTTAACTGGGCCAAGCCTGGACTTCCGGCCAAGGAGATGAATCCAAACACCCATTATCTCGGCAACCGCCCCCGACCCAAGGGCGTAGTGGAAAAATGTACATTCTGCATCCAGCGCACCCGCGAGCAGCCGGGCCGCTACCCCGCATGCGAAGAGGCCTGCCCGGTCGGCGCCCGCAAGTTCGGCAACCTGCTCGATCCGGAAAGCGAAATACGTTATCTGATTGAGAACAAACGGGTCTTTATTTTCAAGGAAGATCTCAACACGCAGCCCAAGTTCTTTTACTTCTACGCAACCTAATCGTCCGCAGGGAGCGAACAATGGAAAATATCTGGCACTTTTTCAAAGGCACGCTGGTTCTGGTCTCCAAGGGGAGCAAGTTTTACTATTTATGGATTATTTCCCTGCTCGGCCTGATTGCTATCGGCATCGCTACATACATACATCAGTTGAATGAAGGACTTATCGTTACAGCCATGCGGGACCAGGTCTCCTGGGGTTTCTACATCTCCAACTTCACATTCCTGGTCGGAGTGGCGGCAGCGGCGGTCCTGCTGGTGATTCCAGCCTATGTCTATCACTGGAAACCGATCAAGGAGATAGCTGTGATTGGGGAGTTGATGGCGATATCGGCCATAATCATGTGCCTACTCTTCGTAACTGTCGATATAGGTCGCCCCGATCGTTTCTGGCACCTGATCCCCATGATCGGCCGCCTAAACTTTCCTCAGTCGCTTTTGGCCTGGGATGTGGTGGTGCTCAATACCTATCTTTTTCTGAATCTAACAATCGCCGTCTTTATACTTTACAACCTCTATTACAAGCGGGAGCCGAACAAGAATATCACCACCCCGTTGCTGCTTATCTCGATTCCGGCCGCAATCTCCATCCACACGGTAACAGCTTTTCTTTACAACGGTCTAGGTGCCAGACCCTTCTGGAATTCCTCTATCCTGGTCCCGCGCTTTCTTGCTTCCGCTTTCTGCTCCGGTCCGGCGTTCATGATCCTGAACTTCATGCTGATACGCAAATACACAAAGTTCAAGATCGAGGATAAGGCCATCCAGAAGGTGGCGGAGTTGATTGCCTATGCAATGTTTATAAACCTCCTCCTCCTCGGAGCCGAACTCTTCAAGGAATACTACACGGCAACGGTGCATCTGGCGCCCGTGCAATACCTTTTCCAGGGGCTGGATGGACATTACGCGCTGGTGCCGTGGATATGGACAGCGATGATTTTCAATGTTACCGCCTTTTTGATCTTCCTGGTTCCCGACACCCGCAGGAACAACGTGACCCTGGTGATTGGCTGCATACTGGTGTTCATGGGCGTCTACATTGAGAAAGGGATGGGGCTTGTGGTTCCCGGCTTCGTTCCGGATGTCCTGCATGAGATTTATGAATACTCGCCGACCGGCATTGAGATGCTACTCTCTATGGGCATCTGGGCCACTGGGTTATTCATCTTCACCATGCTGCTGAGGGTGGCCATTCCGATCTTGAATGGAGACTTCCACGTCGCCGATGACGGGGTAGGTTCCTATATAGGCGACCAGATGTTTTTTGTCCAGCAGAAGACGGAAAGAAAACCGGAGTATACAGAGACATGCTGATTCCGCTACCAACCTATCAAGTTAAGACCGCCGCTCCCGTAGGCGGTCTTACAAGTCATTCCTTGCGGGGCATTTCTTAATATCCTCTGAAAATTAATGCGTTGACACAACGCGAATAAGACACTATGATCAAACGTTGCGGCGGCGGTCCGGAAAGAATGGAATTGTGCGCTTGCGGCAAGCTGGTTGAGTTTATATGCCAACTTTAATTTAGAGAGGGAGTAAAGAGTGAAAAGTCATGTCTGGCGGCCACTGTATGTGGTCATTGCTTTTGTCGTCGCGTTACTGGTGTTTCGCGCCTTCTATGTCCCCAACGACTTCGGCTCCGGGGAAAACGGCTTCATGTACTCCTTCCACCGCAAGTCAAACGAAGAGGAATGGAAGAAACAGCCGGTAAAATACGGCACCACTGGCAGGCAGAAAATGCACGAATTCTGCAGGGAGTGCCACCTAAAAGAGGTCAAGTTTCGTACTGAAGACCTGCACGGCATTATCCCCTGCGAGGACTGCCACGGGCCGGTTATGAACCATCCCGAAAACCCCGAGAAACTGGTCATCGACCGCAGTCGCGCACTTTGCCTGCGCTGCCACACCAGTCTTCCCTATACGACAAGTGAGCGCAAAAGGATACCCGGTATTGATCCCAAAAACCACAACGCCGAGATGCATTGCGTTGACTGCCACGACCCTCACAACCCAAGACTGGAGGATATGTAGCAATGGAGAGGCGAGATTTTCTAAAGAAATGTATCATGGTAATTGCGGGCGCCTCTGTTCCCCTGTCAGCCCTGCAACTGATCGATCCCAAAAAAGTGCTGGCCGAAAATCCTGACATTCATTGGGCTTTTCTTATAGATACTTTCAAATGCGTTGGCTGCGGCTTTTGCGTCAAGGCCTGCAAGACCGAAAACGACATACCCTTGGAGGCCAATGTAACAAGGACCTGGGTGGAACGTTACGTCTACACCAAGGACGACAGGCGTTATATTGACAGCCCCCAAGGCGCACTGAACGGTTATGCCGACGCGCGCATCGACCTGGGCATGGGAGAATTCAAGACGATTGATCCGGCTAATGTCGGTAAGGCGTTTTTTGTCCCCAAGCTATGCAATCATTGTGATACCCCCCCATGTACACAAGTTTGCCCGGTCGGCGCCACATACAAGGCCGATAACGGCGTGGTACTGGTCGACCGGAAATGGTGCATCGGCTGCGGTTATTGCATTATGGCATGCCCATACGGCGCCCGCTTTTTCCACCCGGTGCTGCATGTTGCCGATAAGTGCACCTTCTGCTATCACCGCATCACCAAGGGTATGGAGACGGCCTGTGTCAACGCGTGTCCTTTCGGCGCGCGCAAAATGTGCAATATCAAGGATGTCAACGATCCGGTCACCAAGATAATCATGAACGAGCGGGTCGGCGTATTGAAGGATGAATTCGGAACGAAGCCTCAGGCCTTTTACATAGGCCTTGCCCAGGAGGTACGCTAGTTATGGTCGGACAGCTCGCGCAGCACGCTATGGAAGTTCACGGGGAAGCATGGACGGTTAAGGAACTTTTTGTCTTGCCGAACGAATACATCTACTGGTCTATCCAGATCGTCATGTACCCATTCATGACAGGACTTGTGGCGGGGGCCTTCGTGCTTTCCTCCCTCTACCATGTTTTTGGTGTCGAGAAACTGAAGGAAATAGCCAGATTCTCCCTGGTCTTCTCGTTTGCCTTGCTCCCTGTGGCCATGATGCCTTTGATGCTGCATCTGCAGCAGCCGTTTCGCGGCATTAATGTGCTTATGACGCCGCATTTTACCTCGGCGATCTCGGCCTTCGGAATTGTGTTTTTGACCTACGCTGCTATCGTTGCGACCGAGCTCTGGCTGGTTTTCCGCAAACATTTCGTGCTTACGGCTCAAGAATTGCTGTCCAAGCAGGACCGCGGCATGATTGACGGTATACGCCTGTTGATTTTCAGGTTCCTGACCCTCGGCGTCTGGGACATCAGCCCCGAGTCAATCGCAAAGGACCACAAGGCATGCAAGATCATGGCGGGGATAGGTATCCCGGTTGCCTGCTTCCTGCATGGCTACGCCGGTTTTATTTTCGGTTCGGTCAAGGCCAACGCCCTCTGGATGACACCGCTGATGCCGGTCATATTCATCTGCTCTGCGGTCGTCTCAGGGGTTGCACTCTGTATCCTCTGCTATGTGGTGACCCAGGAGATCCGCAAGTTCATGGCCAGTCGAAAAATGTCCCGCTGGTCCATTGATGCCGACGCGCCGACTGTTGAGGAGCTTGAAGGCGCCAAGCACATGGAGGTCATGCTGGCTTCAAATTACCTCCTATATTTCATGATTGCCGCCATCACCCTTGAAATTCTGGACCTGATCTTCCGCGGTTACACCCAGGTTAAATCATGGGACATCCTGCGCGAGGTCATCATGGAGAGGGATTTCTTCAAGATATTCATTCTTCAGTACGCCATCGGCAATGTGCTCCCCTTCTTAATGATGGTTCTTCCGGGGCGCACGGTGCGCCGTACCACCATAGCCACCGTCCTGGTTTTATTCGGCGTGTTCATGATGCGTTGGAACGTGGTCATAGGTGGGCAGGCTTTTTCCCTGACCTTCGCAGGCTTCATGGATTACCACCTGCCGATAATCCCGCATAACTTTGAAACATTCAAGGAAGGGTTATTTGGGGCGCTTACCGTTATGGCAACACCGTTTGTGCTCTTCTTCTTCATAAACAAGTTTATGCCGGCATTTCCCAAGGAAGAGGAGTCTCACTAGGAATTAACTCTTATAACAGGTACTTACACAAAAGGGCTGCCTCCGGATTTCGGGGCAGCCCTTTTGTGTGTCGGGGAAAGATTTATATTGTAGAGATGCAAACTGTTTTCTCGTCACTCCCTGAACTGCAACTGATAAAGGCGGTAATATAGCCCCCTGGCGGCCAATAGTTCCTGGTGATTCCCTTCCTCCGCCTTTTCGCCGCGGTGGACTACCACGATCCGGTCGGCGTCGCGGATGGTTGAGAGGCGGTGCGCCACCACCAGCGATGTACGTCCCGCCATGAGCCCCTTAAGCCCTTCCTGAATCAGCCGTTCGGCCTCGCTGTCCACGCTGGAGGTAGCCTCGTCGAGAGCCAGTATCTCCGGATCGTAGGCCACGGCCCGGGCAAAAGAGATGAGCTGCCGTTCCCCGGCCGAGAAGTTCACCCCCCGCTCACGCACCTCTTCCTCAAAACCGTTTGCGAGCAAGCGGATGAACCGGTCTGCGCCGACAATCCGGGCGGCCTGTTCCATTCGCAGGCGGGCCGCCGGATTCCCCAGGGAGATGTTGTCCGCAATCGTCCCGGTAAAGAGGTACGGTTCCTGGAGCACCACGCCTATACGTTGTCGCAGGGCGCTAAGGGGTAAGTCGCGGATGTCCGCGCCGTCAATGGAAATAGCGCCGCGATTGATCTCATAGAGCCGCGACAGAAGACGGATGACCGTAGTCTTGCCGCCGCCGGTTTCTCCTACCAGCGCAACCTTCTCTCCGCGCCGGATACGCAGGTTGAGTCCTTTCAGCACGTACTCGTCGCCACTGTAAGCGAACCAGACGTCATGGAATTCTATGGTCTCTATGGGGGATGGTAAAGCAGGGGGAGATGCATTGCAGGGGGGGCGCCGCTTGATCTGCCCGGCTGCGGGGACGGCAAGCGGCTTTCTTGCATGATCCTCCTCTGTATCCAGCAGGTTGAAGAGCCGCTCCAGGGCTGCCATTGCCCCCTGCATGATCGAGTACTTGGCCGACAGGTCGCGGATAGGTGAGAAGAATCTCTCTATGTACTGTATGAAGGCCACCAGGGCGCCAAAGGTGAGTAAGCCTCTAACGATCTCACCCCCTCCATACCATACAATGATCCCGATGGCGATGGAAGAGAGGGTCTCGACCATGGCGAAGAGGGAGGCGTCCCAGGTGATAACCGGGAGGTTGGCGTCCCGGTAGGCTGCATTCAGGCGGGTGAATTCTTCCCGCTCGGTTGCCTGGCGGTTGAAGAGTTGCACCACTGCCATGCCGCCGATTGTTTCCGACAGAAAGGCGTTGAGGTTGGAGAGCCTGGCCCGCACCTGGCGGAACGCCTCCCGCATTCGGCTGCGGAACGCAAAGGCTATCCAGACAAGAACCGGGAGCACGGAAAAGGTAACGAGCGACAGCTTGAGGTTCATCCAGAGCATGATGCCGATGATGCCGGCCAGTACTATGACGTCGCCGACGATGGTGATTATGCCGGCGGTGAACATCTCTCCCAGCACCTCTACGTCGCTGGTAAGCCGCGTGACCAGGCTGCCGGTCGGGGTGCGGTCGAAGAACGCCGCGGGTAGGCGCTGGATGTGTGCAAACAGCTCCTGCCGAACGTCGAACATGACCTTTTGTCCAAGGTATTGCAACAGATATACCTCAAGGCAGGTGAGAAGAGAGTCCACGACGATCAGCGCCAGGAACCATCCGGCCAGCAGCGGCAACCCCTCCATCTTTCCGGCCACGATATGGTTATCAATGGCGATCTTCAGCATGTACGGCTGGGCCAGCTTGGCCGCGGCCACAAAGGGGAGCAGCAGCAGGACGCCGATCACCAGCCAAAGGTAGGGGCGCAGGTACCGCAGGAACCGCCCCATGAGGCGCCTGTCGTAGGCCTTGCCTATTATTTCGTCTTCGTAAATGCTGTTAAAGTGCATTGGAACCTTTTTCCTTGTCGCAGAATTCAGCGGTAAAAATATCAATTAATAATTCTCTATCTCTGCCCGCAACTGCTGCTCCCGCCAGGTCGCCGCATAGCGGCCGGACAGAGCCATGAGCTCGTCGTGGCTTCCCTGCTCGACGATCCGGCCCTCTTCCAGCACCACGATCGGATCGCAGCCGCGTAGCGCCGATAGACGGTGTGAGACGATCAGGACTGTGCGGTTGCCGTAGTAGCTGTTGAGCCCGGCGAGGATCTCTTCCTCGGTGTTGGCGTCGACGCTCGCCAGGGGATCGTCGAGGATCAGAATGGGGGGGTCCTTGAGCAGCGCCCGGGCAATGGCCGCGCGCTGCTTCTGTCCGCCGGAGAGGGTCATCCCACGCTCTCCCACCAGTGTCCGGTAGCCGGCTGGGAATCTCCGCACGTTGTCATCGAGGCGGGCCAGCCTGGCTGCCTTCCTGATCTCCTCCTCGCTTGCCCCCTCTTTGCCGTAGCCGATGTTGTCCGTTATGGTGCGGGAAAAGAGGAAGCTTTCCTGGGGGACGAAACCGATGGCGTCCCTGAGCCGGCGTAACGGTAGCCGGTTTATATCGGTCCCATCTATGAGGATATGGCCGTCCGGCGCCGGGTATAGCCTGGCGATGAGTCGCATGAGGGTGCTCTTGCCGCTCCCGATGGGACCGACAATGCCGACTCGACTGCCGGCAGGTATATTGAGGGAGATATTCCTAATGATGCAATTTCTTCCACTCCCGTCGTCCCTTGCGGTCACGACAGGAGGAGCAGTCCCGTTAGAACACCCTTCGTAAGAAAAGGAGAGGTCCCGGAATTCGATTTTCCCCTCTATTCTTTCCAGCAGTACAGGCTCCGGCGGCTCCGTTACGGTTGGCCGGGAGTCCAGGACGTGTTTAAGGCGCAACATGGAAGCCGCTCCCCGTTGCATCAGGTTAAGTATCCACCCCATTATAATGGTAGGCCAGATCAGCATGGCGAGGTAGCCGTTAAAGGCGACGAAGTCTCCCAGCGTAAGCTCGCCGCTGATGACCCGCCCCCCGCCAAGGAACAGGACGATGAGGGTGCCCACTGCGCCGGTGGAAGCCATGACAGGAATCATGTAGCCTCTCAGCCGGGCTATTTCCATGTTAGATGCCTGATAGCGGCTGTTAATACCATGGAATGCCTCTATTTGATTATCTTCGCGGCAGTAAACCCGCACAATAGTGGCGGCCGATACATTTTCCTCTACCTGGCTGGTGAGTCCGGACAGCTCCTCCTGTGCTTGGGTTGAGCGGTGGAACATGGAGGCGCTGATACGTTTTACCAGCAGAATCATGAGGGGAAAGGGAAGGATGGCGGCCAGGGTCAGAAACGGGCTGATGCGGATCATTAGGGCAAGGGCGGCCACGTAGACGATGGTGGTGTTGATGATGTTGAGTATGCCGAAGCCGAGGAGCATCCTGACATTGGTTAGATCATTGGAGAAGCGCGACATCAGGTCACCGGTCCGCTCTCTGGAAAAGAAGGGGAGGTCAAGGTCGAGAAGCCGGGTGTAGAGCTCTTCCCGGATCAGGTACTCTATGCGTCGGGCGGCGTGGAGGAGGGTGGTGCGGGAAAATATCCGGATACCCCCCTGGAACAAGGCCGCAACGATTATCATTCCGGCATACCAGGTAGAGGGGTGGGATGACCTGTCGGGGAATTGCAGGCTTTCCACCGCCAGCTTGAGGAGCCAGGGGACCAGAAGCGCGCAGGCGTTGGTGCCTATAAGCAGGAGGGCGCCCAACAGATAGGTCCGTCGGCAACCCTGCAGGTAACGGTATAGTCTCTTCAGTTCGCTGATGGCTTATTCCAGTCCGGAGAATTGGTGATGCCGACTGCTATTTTTAATCCATTTACTTCCTGATGTCAAAGGGTTTGCAGGCTGGACGCCGTATCGGCAGCACACTCAGGCTACCACTTTCCATAATATCTTGACACCCTACCCGCCTCGCAGTATTTTGGCCTGATAATAATCAGGTTTCCATGCGGAAACTCCGGATGAGAAGCCATCTACATGGAGGTTGGTTAAATGAGTGCAACAACTATGGACGACGAGCGGCGGGACACCGTCCGGCTGTTGCGGGAAAGCGCGCAGTCGTTTGCGGTCAAGGAGTCGCCGTTATCCCGTGCCCGGGCGCTGAGAGGCTTTAAACCGGACTTTGACCGGACGTTCTGGGACAAACTGGCCGCACTGGGATGGACAGGACTGCTGCTTCCGGAGCAGTTCGGAGGCTATGCTCAGGGCTTTGCCGAAATGGCCGCCGTCACCGCCGAACTTGCAGCGCAGGTGGCGCCCGAGCCCTTCACCGCAGTGGCGACGTTTGCGGGTGGCGTGCTGCGCCATAGCGAAGATACGGAGCAAAAGGCGCTCCTGTTGCCCTTACTGGCAGCAGGCGAACTGATTCCCGCCGTCGCCTGGCAGGACGCCGATGGAAACCTGGACATAACGGCTCCCCGCGTGCGTGCCGTCCGGCATGGCGACGGCATGAGCCTGACAGGCGAAAAGCGCCATATTCGCCCCGGTGCCGGTTGTGACGGCTATATCGTCTCCGCGCTCGGCGATGACGAACTTGAAATCCATTGGGTGCCCAAGGACGCCGCCGGACTTCAGGTGTTCGAGGAACCGCTTACCGATGGGACTTTTTCGGCCCGGCTTCGGCTGGATGGGGTCAAGCTGGGGCACAGCCAACGCCTGGCCAAGGGTAGCGTCGCTGCGACCGCTTTGTCACGCGCATACGACGAAACGCTGGTAATGGTAAGCGTGGAGTTGCTGGCGCTGTCACGCAAAATGCTCGCCATGACACTGGAGTATCTGCGCACACGTGTTCAGTTCGGCAAGCCCATAGGCAGTTTTCAGGCGCTACAGCACCGCTCCGTGGATTTGCTGATTCAGCAGGAACTTACGTCGGCTGTTGTAGAGCAGGCGGTTGCGGCGCTGGATGATGGAGCAGATGAGAGAGAGAGAGCCAGCATGGCGAGCCGGGCCAAGTCACGCGCCTCCGGCTCCTGTTTGCTTATAGCGCGTGAATCAATGCAGATGCATGGCGCAATCGGATATACCGACGAATACGATCTGGGGCTTTATCTGCAACGCGCACTGGCACTCTCGGCATGGCTGGGCAACGGGCTTGCGCACCGACGCCGCTTTGCCGCGTTGAATCCACTATTGCGCACCGCGGTAGCCTGCGGAAGAGAGGTGCAAAAATGAGCCATCAGATACAGAACGATTGGAACGCCATGGATAACGATACATTCCGCATGGTGTTGCGGGAGTTCTTTGAGAAAAACTATCCCCCGGAATTTCGCCACCCCAAGACGCGGCTTCGCTGGAGCGAGATAAGGGAGTGGTACCTCACCCTGTCGCACAAGGGGTGGATTGCGCCGAACTGGCCGGTAGAGTACGGCGGCATGGGGCTCTCTCCCGAGAAACTCATAATATATTTCGAGGAGCAGGAGCGATGGGGTGTGGGACGCACTCCCACCCAGGGAACCATCATGGTCGGACCGCTACTGATACAGTATGGCTCCGACGCGCAGCGCAGGGAATACCTGCCGAAAATTCTTTCCGGCGAACATCTCTGGTGCCAGGGCTATTCGGAGCCTGGCTCCGGCTCGGACCTTGCCAGCCTGCGCACCGAGGCGGTAACCGAAGGGGATCAGTTTGTGGTGAACGGTCAAAAAATCTGGACAACCCTTGCCCAGGACGCCACCCACATGTTCCTGCTCGTCCGGACAGACAAGACGGTGAAAAAACAGCAGGGGATCAGCTTTCTGCTTTTGGACTTCACCACACCCGGCATCACCGTGCGCCCCATCCGCAACATCGCTGGACACGAGGAGTTTTGCGAGGTATTCCTGGAGAACGTACGTGTGCCGAAGAGCAATCTGGTCGGCGGTATGAACCAGGGGTGGACCATCGCCAAGGCGCTGCTTGGTTTTGAGCGCATCCATCTGGGCGGCCCGCAGCAATCTCAGTACGTGCTGGCTCGCGTAGAAGAGGCGGCAATAAGCCTCGGTCTCCTGGAAGATACCGGCTTTCTTGACAGATTCACTCAACTGAGGCTGGACGTGGCAGATCTCAGCACTCTCTATGCCCGTTTTGTGGATCAGGCCAAACGTGGTGAAAAGCTCGGCCCGGATGTTTCCATGCTCAAGATATGGGGCACCGAAACCTTCTCGCGCCTGAGCAATCTGCTTATGGAAATGGCGGGAAGCGCCGGAGCGATAGTGGGCGACGTGGAGATAAACGGCGCTAGTTTTGACGTTCTGACGAGCTTCTACAACGCTTGCCCGGCGACCATCTATGGCGGCAGCAACGAAGTACAGCGCAACATCCTCGCTATCAACGTGCTGGGTTTGCCTGCCTGATTTTGCGGCTTGCGGCCGCTGGTTTGTCATGTATAAGGAAACAGTGCGTTACGGATTGTGTT
>JBAQKZ010000240.1:0-3328 GCA_049301475.1 Geobacteraceae bacterium
ATACCAATTTCAAATCAAAGATGCAGTCAAGGCGGCGAGGATTGAGGCGACGAAGGCATACAGCCAGTATGTTGAGGAGCCGAAGACGAGCCAACGAAGAGGGCGCTTTGATTTGGAATTGGTATTATTGGGGGCGAGGCGCCCGGTGCAAGCGCCTGTGTGTCGGCATCCGCCTGTTGCCCGGCAAGAGGAGCGGGTTTTGGTGTGGTTTGGCTGTCAAATTTGTATAGACGATTGTAGTTTTCGCTTCCTTCCAGCACTTTTTTCACGTATCGGCGGGTCTCCGCAAAAGGGATGCTTTCGATGAACACATCCCGCTGCAGATCCCCGGCTGTTTTAAGCCAGCGGTTGACGTTGCCCTCGCCGGCGTTATATGCGGCGACAGCCAGCATTCGGTCGCCTTTGTATAGCGTGAGGAGGCCGCGCAGGTGCCGGATTCCCATCCTGATGTTCTCCTTCGGCATTGTCAGTCGATCTGTTTTGAATTTGCCGTTTTCTCCGTTTGCCAACGCCTTCGCCGTGGACGGCATCAACTGCATGAGACCGATGGCCCCGGCGGGTGACAGGGCGGCCGGGTAGAAATTGCTCTCCGTGCGGATAATGGAGTACACGAGCCCTGTCGGTATGCCGCTCTTTAAGGCCTGACGTTCCACTTCTTCCCGGAAGGCAAGGGGATAGTTAAGCCTCCAGAGGTACAGGTTCTCTTTGTCCGGTCTGCGGATGGGAGCGCCACCGGCAACCGACATGGCTCTGTGGAAGTTCCCCATTTCCAGGTAGAGCCGCGCGATTCCCTGTAGTTCACGGTTTCTGCCTGTGAGCTTCCTTTTTGCGACGGCCAGTTCTTTATTGGCCTCCTCGTAGAGCCCGAAGGCGATGAGCGCCTTGACCCGGTCGAATCCGATCGGAAGAGGGAGGAGCTGATTTATGTCGTTTGGGATGAGGAGTGAGGGGCTTTCGGTTATCCCGGCGTCTCTGCGGTATGTATGGGCATAATAGCCCAGGGGAAATTCGTTCAGCAGCAAGGCGAAACTGGCCTGCGCCCGCGATGCATCGCCGTTGGCTGCAACTGTGCGGCCATGCCAGTATAAGGCCTTTTCCCGCACGCCGCCTTGACCTGCCAGCTTCTGAAAAAAACCGGCGGCTGTTTTGGTATCTCCTGTCAAGTAGCTGTTCCAGGCGATTTCCCAGAGAGCAGTCTGTTTCAAGTCGGAATCAGGATATTCGTTGAGTAGTTTTTTCAGGATCAGCAGCGCCTCGGCCACCTTCTTCTGATGTTTTCTTATCATTGCCGCTTCCATCAAGGCGTTGTCCGCCAATATGGATGCGGGGGAATTCTCCGCAAGCTTCAGGTAGACACTGTAGGCTTCGTCTTCCTTGCCGTTTCTGGCAAGGCTCCTCCCCAGCCAGAAACTTGCTTCATCGGCGATCATTCTGACTGGGGTAGCAGCCAGGAGACTTGCGAAGAGCTCTTCCGCTTCCCGGTAGCGGCGCGCCTTGAAGAGGGCCTGGCCGGTTTTAAGTGTGACGCGGTTAGTAAAATCACTGCTCCGGGACTCCAGGGGAATTGCGCGGAGGGAGCGCAGGGCCTGGTCGAATTTCCCCAGATCGTAAAGGGTGATACCCCGCCGGAAAAGCTCTTCATCGCTATACGGCACTACCTGGGTTCCGCTCTCCGCCAGACGCCGGATATCGGCCTCCGCGCTTGCGGCCAAAGGCGAGGCTGGATAGGAAAGCCAGACTTTTTTCAGCGCCAGGAGTGCGCTATCGATATCGCCCAGTTGTTCGCGGCACTTTGCCGTCTGGTAGAGAGCGGTAATAGCGTCAGTTCCGGATGCGTACTTTTCCATGAACTGCAGGTAGGCGTCAAGGGCGTGCTGATACTCGCGTTTGGCGAAAAGGGAGTCAGCCAGGAGGAGTTCCGACGCGCGAAGGAGCGGGCTGCCGGGAAACTGCTTCCGCAGATTCCGTAGCGGCTGGAGCGCCTCGTCGAAGCGACCGAGATTGTAAAGCCCACGGGCCTGGTGATACAATGCATAGTCGGCCAGAAGCGGGTAGCTGACGGCGCCGCCCGCAAGATAGCGGACCGACTCCTCCCAGTTTGCAAGCCGCGCTGAGGTGATGCCTAGCAGGAAATCCCGCTCTCCTCCTTCCGGCATATTGAGGGCGGCATCCCAGGCCCCTTTGAAGTCCTTTTCCTTAAGCCGGCTGGCGACAATGGCAACTGTTTCCGAGGCCGGTTGTGATTGATTAATCCCCGATGCGGGAATGGCTGCGCATAGCAGCACGGTTACTATAATCAGCAAACGGCAAGACATCTGATCTCCAATCCGAAAATGTACGAAATTCTAACCGTATTGTCTAAAAAAACAAAGTGTTTTTGTCCGCCATCCTGATGCGCCGGATTATAAACCGTGGTAAATTTGCAAATCACCGGCGGTCAAACAGTCGCTCTCCTTGACTTTTCTTAGCTGATTTCGCTAATATGCCACATTATGAAAAAATTGACGAGGCAGATAAGTGTTGGGAGCATTACGGTCGGCGGGGGGGCGCCCTGCTCGGTCCAGTCCATGTGCAATACCGATACCCGTGACAGGCCCGCCACCCTCCTGCAGATCCGGCAACTGGCCGATGCAGGGTGTGAACTGGTGCGCTGCGCGGTCCTCGATATGGAGGCGGCGGAAGCCCTTGGGAGGATAAAGCCGGAGAGTCCGATACCGGTCATCGCCGATATCCACTTCGACTACAGACTGGCCCTCAAGGTGCTTGAGGGGGGGATTGACGGCCTTCGCCTCAATCCGGGCAACATCGGGGAACGCTGGAAGGTGGCGGAGGTTGTTAAGGCCGCTAGTGAACGGCATGTGCCGATACGGATCGGCGTCAATGCAGGCTCTTTGGAAAAGGAACTCCTGCGGAAGCACGGCCACCCCACGGCGGAGGCGATGGTCGAATCGGCGCTGGGGCACGTCCGCATACTTGAGGAACTTGGCTACGACCAGATCAAGATATCCCTCAAGGCTTCCGACGTGATGAAGACGGTGGAAGCTTACCGGCTTCTGGCACAGGCGGTGGACTATCCGCTCCATATCGGCATAACAGAGGCGGGGACAACCTTTTCCGGGACAATAAAGTCATCGGTAGGGCTCGGTATCCTGCTTGCGGAGGGGATAGGGGACACAATGAGGGTATCCTTGACCGCCAACCCGGTGGACGAGGTGCGGGTCGGCTTCGAGATATTGAAGTCTCTCGGGTTAAGACGCCACGGGGTTAACTTCGTCTCCTGCCCCACCTGCGGCCGCTGCCGGATCAACCTAATCGGCGTGGCTGAGGA
>JBAQKZ010000241.1:0-1978 GCA_049301475.1 Geobacteraceae bacterium
TCTTTTCAAAGAACTGGGATTGGAAATGACCAGCTACGGCCCGTCGCTCTTTAGGAACCGCCTGGTGCGGACCCGCATGCCAGGTGGTGTGGGGAGGGGGGGATAAAAGCCCCCCCTTACCCGATTGGGCAGTTCATTCACAGGCTGTCAGTAAACTCGGTTGGCGAAATTTCGGCCTGACGCAAAAGCCCCGCAAGCGCTCCAACTTTGACTTCGCTATGCATTGGCACCACGCATCCTTTGGAACCTCGACGCATGATTACGTGGCTACCTGACTGGCGAACCCTAACGAAACCCAAGCGCTCCAGAGCCTTGATGATTGCCGCCCCGGAAATGCGCGGCAGCTTAGGCATGCGCCGGAAGGCTGAACATGGTTACAACGGGATGGCCGGGGGCAGGCATTGGAAACTCTGATAGATAGAGCGCGGTAGCCTCTTTCAGATTGTCAACGGCTTCCTCAACTGTTTCGCCTTGTGTGGTGGTGCCAGTTTCAGGATTCAGTGCGATGTACCCGCCTTCTTCTGCGGGAGTAAGCACAGCGGTCAGTTCCATGTTGATTCCTCCTAGAAAAACGATGGGTAATTATCGCATAGTCGAGGTCACAATGCCCAACGGAAGCATCACTGGCGGGAAAGCGCGTAAGCGATTCCCCGTCCGTGTGCATGCACTTGTTCGCCTGCAATGTTTCAAGCCTGGCTTTCTGTGAGAACGAAGTCTTTCCTCAATGCGACGGCAGATAGCAGTTGACTCAGTTTCGGAACCGTTGGGACAGTTCTCCCTTGCTCATACCGAGCGTATGTATTGAGAGACTTTGAACCCAATTTCTGTGCGACCTCAGCGAGAGAAAGCCCGGACTTGATCCGCTCACGTCGGAGCAAGAAAGCCGTGAGAGCAGATTCGTCCGACGCACCAACCTCAAAATACTCACCTTTCCCTGGAAAGACATGAATCTTGAAATCAGGTTTGTTGACGAGAGTTTCAATGGCATCAGCGATCATGTCAAAGGCTTCCTTCTTCGTTCGCCCCTGAGAAACAACAGTCAGAATGGGAACTTCAATGGCCCAATACCGGTCCGACTTGAAAAGTCTTCCAGCGAATCTCATGATTAACCTCCCCCGGCCTCCTTGATGATTGCCTTAGCGGTGTATTCGTTTATCTCATTGTGTCTTGGCACGACGATCTCCCGTTCGCCATTTGACCAAACGTCGTGGCGGGCGCCATGCCGAACAAGGCGCCAACCCAGAGAATGCAAACTATTTTCAAGGTCACGACGCTTCATAAGTCAGGTATACACCGATAGGTGTAATTGTCAAGGTTTATCTCCCAGTCCGATTACAACCAGGGTTCTATTCGGGCGAACAATGTATATATGTATCCGTATAAAAACCCTAACACCGCAAGATTTGCCGTATAAGACACCTACGAATTAAGCATCGTTTTTATCGTAACCAATGAAATATCAGGTAGTTCACTCAAATAGATGTTTTCATATTGGCGTCTTATACGGATCAGTATAACCCCCCGTAATAGACTCACAGTCCATCTATGGGACTGCGAACGCCAGACGGCCCGCGGTTCAGCACATGGGTATAAATCATCGTCGTCTTAACATCGTTGTGCCCCAGGAGTTCCTGTACCGTCCGGATGTCGTAGCCGCCCTCCAGAAGACAGAGATGGAGCGGGTGTCAAAATCGACTGAGGTCCCCCGGCGGAACGCAGAAACAGCAATGCCAAAACTCTACGTCGATAGACACTGAACAGGATTTCAGCGAGATTCGATCCTGTCATCGGCCCTCCCATCATTTGTGCTCAAAACGGCTTCAACTGTAGCATTACTGAGAACAACATACAAGCCATTCCTCCTTTGCCGGTATTACTTCGGCAACTAAATAGTTTCCATCCGGAAACTCCGGATGAGAAACTGATTGTTTCCGATTCGGAAAGCGGGGATTTTTTGTCCTGGCAAGGAAACCAAGGG
>JBAQKZ010000242.1:0-5113 GCA_049301475.1 Geobacteraceae bacterium
CTCGAATGTCGGCTGCGCCGCGCCGATGGCATCTACCGCTGGTGGTTGATCTGCGGCGTTCCTGTGCGCGACGCAGCGGGAACGATTCTCCGATGGTTCGGTACCTGTACGGACATTGAAGAGTTTAAACGGGCGAGGGAGTTACTCGCCATCCAGACACAAGTGCTGGAAATGGTGGCTATTGGAGCGCCTTTGTCAGACACCCTCGACACCCTGGCGCGAGCGATAGAGGCGCAGGTGCCCGGCATGCTGGCCTCGATACTGCTACTCGAATCCGACGGTATCCATGTGCGCCACGGCGCTGCTCCCAGTCTTCCTGAAGCTTTTATCCGGGCTGTAGACGGCCAGCCCATAGGAGAGCGGGCCGGTTCCTGCGGCACCGCGGCCTGGCGGAGAGAACAGGTGATCGTCGAAGATATTGCCGTTGATCCGCTCTGGACCGATTATCGCGACCTGGCAGCGGCTCACGGTCTGCGCGCCTGCTGGTCAACCCCAGTTTTCGGAGCCGATAAAAAGGTGCTGGGCACCTTTGCCCTTTACTATGGAGTACCGGCGCTGCCAAGCGAATATCACCAGAGGCTGATTGCCATGACTACCCATTGCGCCGCCATCGCCATTGCCAGCAACAGGGAGAGAGCTGCGCTGTGCGACAGCGAGACATACAACCGGATGCTTTTCAATCAGTCACCTATCGGCCTTGCGCTTGCCGGGCTGGACGGGAAGCTGGTCGATATCAATGCTGCTTACGCCGGTATAATCGGCATAACGATTGCTGAGACCCTGAGTCTGGCCTATTGGGATATTAC
This sequence comes from Geobacteraceae bacterium, assembly GCA_049301475.1. Classification (GTDB taxonomy): domain Bacteria; phylum Desulfobacterota; class Desulfuromonadia; order Geobacterales; family Geobacteraceae; genus JBAQKZ01. The sequence goes on from JBAQKZ010000242.1 coordinate 807, forward strand.
ACCTGAAAAATATGCAGAGCAGGAACAGGAACAGCTGGCCGAGCTCAAAGCAACCGGGGTGTATGGCCCCTATGAAAAAGAATATATTCACAAAGACGGACACCTTGTGCCGGTCCGGTTGCGGGGCTTGCTGATCGAACGCAATGGGGAGACGTTCATCTGGTCGAGCGTGGAGGACATTACCGAGCGCAAGCGGGCGGAGGAGGCGCTCCGCAGGCTCAATGAGGAGCTGGAAGAGCGGGTCCGCGAACGGACCGCCCAGCTGGAAGCGGTAAACAAGGAGCTGGAAGCCTTCTCCTATTCCGTTTCCCACGACCTGAAAGCTCCACTGCGCGGCATCGACGGCTACAGCCAGCTGCTGGAAAAGGATTACTGCGATCGTCTCGATGACGATGGGAAACTGCTCATACGTAATGTTCGCGCCAGCGCTAGCCAGATGCATCAACTGATCGAGGATTTGCTCCACTACTCGCGTATGGAGCGGCGCTCAATGCAGGTCAACAGCCTCGATTTGTCGGCACTGGTGAAGGCGGTAGTGGCAGAACAGGCGGCTGAAATCAGACAGACAGGGGTACAGCTGCGGTTAGACGTACCGCTTTTGACTGTGCATGCTGACCGCGATGGGCTTGCTGTCGTGTTGCGCAATTTGCTTGAAAACGCCCTCAAGTTCAGCTGTAAAGCCCAGCCGCCAACAGTCGAGATTGGCGCCAGAAAAGAAGATGGCAAGGTAATGGTCTGGGTGCGTGACAACGGTATCGGCTTTGACATGAAGTTTCATGACAGCATCTTCGACATATTCCAGCGCCTGCAGAGGGCAGAAGATTATCCCGGCACCGGCATTGGCCTGGCTCTGGTACGCAAGGCAATGGGGCGCATGGGCGGACGGGTATGGGCCGAAAGCACCTCCGGCGGGGGAGCAACTTTTTTTCTGGAGATTCCTTTATGACAACTGAAACGTTCAATCGTCCCGTTCTGCTGGTAGAGGATAATCCGGTCGATATTGACCTCACTCTGCGGGCCTTTGCCCGGCGAAAGCTTACCGACCCGATACACGTGGCCCGTAACGGGGAAGATGCCCTGGCCTGGCTTGAACGCTGGGAGGCGGGAGAACCGCTGCCGCTGGTAATTCTGCTCGACTTGAAGCTCCCCCGAGTCCACGGACTTGAAGTGCTGGCCCAGTGGAAAGCCAATCCGGTGAGCCGGGCCATTCCGGTGGTTGTGCTGACCGCATCAGAGGAAGATCAGGACATTGCCACGGCCTATAATCTTGGCGCAAACTCCTATATTGTCAAGCCGGTAAATTTTGAAAAGTTTCTCGAGGTTGCCGACCAGATCGAGCTCTACTGGTGCATAACCAACCAACCACCGCGCTGACTACCCTGCGAAAAGGGAGCCGAAATGACATCGACCACAACGCCATTACGTGTACTTTATCTCGAAGATAATCCCGTTGACGCCGACCTGACGCGCCGGGAGCTCGCCAGACTTGCCCCGGAGATACAGCTGGAAATCGCCACGACCCTGGTCGATGCCATGGAACGACTGGCTCCGGCGTGCCCATCCTACGATGTCGTATTGTCTGATCTCAACCTGCCCGACGGCAGCGGCCTGGAACTGCTTGCCCATATACGCCAGCGTGAGCTGCCGCTGGCGGTGGTGATCATCACCGGGGCCGGTGACCAGGAAGTCGCGGTATCCGCCCTCAAGGCGGGGGCAGACGATTATCTGGTCAAACGAGCCGGGCTGGCCGGCAATCTGCCGCTGGTGCTCACCTCCGCTCGCGCCAGATTCCAGGCGGCCCGGGAGCGCCGTGCCCGGCAATTGCACATTCTCTACGCCGAACCCAACACCTTTGATGTTGACCTCACCCGCCGCTATCTTGCCAAGCATGCCCCCAATATTAGTCTGGAAGTTGTCGAGAGTGGATACGATCTGCTGGAGCGTCTGCCAGAGTCAGCAGAGGAGAATGCTCACCCCTTTGACGTGCTGCTGCTGGATTACCGGTTGCCAGGCCTGAATGCACTGGAAACAGTCAAAATCCTTCGCCAGGAGCGTGGCCAGGAAATACCCATTGTGCTGGTCACCGGACACGGAAGCGAGGAGGTTGCTGTACAGGCATTACGGCTGGGGGTCGATGATTATCTGGTCAAACAGGAAGGTTACCTGCGACTGCTGCCGGCAATCCTGGAGAAATTGCAGAAGCAGTCTGAGCTGACCGCAAGCGAGACGCGCTACCGCAGGCTTGCGCATGAGTTCAACAGTCTGCTTGATTTGATCCCTGACAGCATCACCCTCATGTCACCAAACTTCAAGGTGCTTTGGTCGAACAAAAGTTCGGTTGTTGATCTTGGCAAAGAACCTGAGGATCTGGTTGGCTCGCACTGCTACGATATCAGGCACAACAGAGGCAAACCGTGCGATGGCTGCCCTGCTGTAGAAAGTTTTTGCACGGGTAAAGCGGCGGGAAATATTGTCACCTGGCCTGACGGTCGTGTGTTTGAACTCAGAACCATCCCCATCACGGAAGCCGGCACAGTTGTCAGCGTGATCGAGGTCAGCAGGGATATCACTGAGCATAGAAATATTGAAAATCAACTTCGTCAATCCCAAAAAATGGAGTCCATAGGCATACTTGCCGGCGGAGTTGCCCATGATTTCAACAACATCCTGACAGCTATTATCGGTTACGGAGATCTGGCGCTCATGAAGATGCTTCCGGATGATAAAAACCGATACAATATTGAGCAGATACGCGCCGCAGCCGACCGTGCCACACATCTGACAAAAGACCTGCTCCTCTTCAGCCGGAAACAGGCGAGTGCGCGCAAGCCGGTTGATCTGAACAATTGCATCGGTAAAATGGAAAACTTCCTCAATCGAATTCTGCGCGAGAATATCAGCTATCGTTCGAATCTGCTGCAAACCGGTCTTCCCATACTTGCCGACAGCTATCAAATTGACCAGATCATCATGAACCTGGCGATCAATGCCCAGGATGCCATGCCGGATAATGGTTTTTTTACCATTACTACCGATAAAATCGAACTAGATGAGCGCTTCGTTGAAATGTACGGGTATGGCAAACCGGGGTGGTATGCCCGCATGGACGTGTCAGACAGTGGCACAGGGATGGATGAAACAACGCTCAATAAGATATTTGAACCATTTTTTACCACCAAGGAGGTGGGAAAAGGGACTGGGCTTGGGCTGGCGGCTGTGTACGGAATAGTCAAACAGCATGATGGTTTCATTCATGTCTATAGTGAGCCGGGCAAGGGGACGACGTTTCACCTCTACCTGCCGCTCATTCAGGAATACTTGGAAAACGCTTCAGACAAAACGCCGAAGGAAGCTCCCGCAGGCGGTTCTGAGACGATCCTGCTGGCGGAAGATAACGACATGGTGCGGAACGTGACAACAATTGTTCTGCAATCTGCAGGATACAGCGTTATTGCTGCCGTTGATGGAGTAGATGCAATAGAGAAGTTCAGAGAACATGCCGATACAATCGATCTGCTTCTACTCGACCTGATCATGCCAAAGATGAACGGCAAAGAGGCGTATGACCAAATCGTGAAGATCCGCCCTGAAATCAAGGTGATCTTTGCCAGCGGATACGCTCCGGACACTGTTCGCATCGGCATGCCACAGGGAGAGAAAATGCTTATTCTTTACAAACCGGCGCCGCCGGATGAGCTGTTACGGTCCGTCAGACAGGTTCTGGATGGGGAAAACAGTGGCCGTGAATGATTCAGAGTTGCAACCAGCCAGACGGCAGCAGACCGTTCTCTTGATCGATGACGATCAACATGTTCTGGAAGCACTGCTTTTGATTCTTGTGCATCACGACTACCTCGTAATTATGAGCAAACTAGGAGTCTGTCGGGCTTTCACTGCCTAATACCAATTCCAAATCAAGGATGAAATCAAGGCGGCGAGGATTGAGGCGAAAGGAGACAGAAGGGTCACGTCTACAAATAACAAATTTGTCATTTGTAGACGTGACCCAGATATGTGTGCGGAAGACTTACCCTGTCGAAGGGCCGAACTTGAAGAGGGGGATGACATTCTCCATGAGCTTCCAGAGCACTTATACCCGACCGGGCACGTGCGTGGGGCGCGTCATGGGAATTCAGCTCCCCAGGATAATCACAGTTACTGCCGTCTTTTCAAAGGAAGTGGCATGGGGACGTTGTTAAGTGTGCGGCCGGGCAAGGTCGTGTAATTCAGCGGGTGGGAATCCCGCCCCGGAAGGCAGGCCAACCACCGGGTAGCGAGTCCTTGGAGGCTGTATGGTAACATCCAGC
>JBAQKZ010000243.1:0-11433 GCA_049301475.1 Geobacteraceae bacterium
GCGCCGGCCCGGTGATGCCGTAGTCGATGGCGTCCTCGGCGGAGATCACGCCGTTTCCGATGGTCCGCTTCAGCCAGATGGGGTTTTTGGTCAGGAGTCCTTCATATGTGTCTACGTTAGCGGGGAAGGCGTCGATGAAATCCCTGACCTTCCGCTCGAATCCTTCCGGGACGTCCTGTGACAGGCCGCCTATGCGGAAATAGTTGCTGGTCATGCGCGCGCCGGAAACCATCTCGTATATATCCATGACGACTTCACGCTCGCGGAAGCAGTAGAGGAACACGGTCATGGCGCCGATATCGAGGGCGTGGCACGCCAGCCAGACGAGGTGCGACTTGATACGGGTCAGCTCAGCCATGATGACCCGGATGGTCTCTGCCCGCTCCGGCGCCTTGATCCCCAACAGCTTCTCCACCGCAAGGACATAGCCCAGGTTATTACTCATGGGGGCCAGATAGTCGAGCCGGTCGGTCAGTGGAATGATCTGGTGATAGGTCCGGTGTTCGGAAAGTTTTTCCACCCCCCTGTGGAGAAAACCGACATGGGGTGTGACTTTCAGGATAACCTCGCCGTCCAGTTCGAGAACAAGCCGTAAAACCCCGTGGGTACTAGGATGTTGCGGCCCCATGTTCAATGTCATGATTTCTGTGCTAGCCATTGATCGCCTCTATAGTAATTAATGAACTAATGATTAATACTACTCCGACAGTTGCGCTTTTCATCGGTTATTCCCCCCCTTTGCAAAGGGGGGTCAGGGGGGATTTGGTTTGTAAAGTCAACGGCAAATCCCCCTAAATCCCCCTTTCTTAAGGGGGATTTTATAGTGCCTGAGTAGTATTAAATAGCGCCGCTGTCAGTCTGTTACGACAGCCGTCCCTTGTACGGCTCGCGATCAGGCCCCTGTAGCGGATAATCCTTGCGCAGGGGGTGGCCGACCCAGTCGTCGGTCATGAGTATCCGTCTGAGGTCTGGATGATTTATGAAGGTGATCCCCATGAGGTCGTACACCTCCCTTTCCAGCCAGTTGGCAGTGCTCCAGATTCCGGCTACCGAATCAACAGCGCCGTCCACCTCCGTCACAGGGGCCTTTATACGGAGCCGGTCCTTGTCGGGAATCGAGTAAAGATTGTAGACAACCATGAAGCGCGGCTCCCTGCCCAGGTAGTCTATGGCCGTCAGATCAGTGAGAAGGTTGTAGCCGAGTTCGTCCCTCAAGAAGGCGCATATCCCGACGATATTCTCCTTTGTAACCGTTACGGTTGTCTCCCCGCGAAATTCCTTGATCTCCAGGATGGCCGCAGCAAATTTATCCTTAAGTTTTAAAACCGCCCGATTGTTATCCGCCATGTTTGCCTCCTTTGTATATTACGCCGCAGGCTCCAGCCTTTCGCCAAAGCCTATTGCGGAGCCGAAGGAGTTCTTCTCGTTTGCAATCTTATCCTGCAACTTCATAATTCCGTACAGGAGGGCTTCCGGACGAGGAGGGCAGCCCGGAATATAGACATCCACCGGGAGAACCTCATCGATCCCCTGCACCACGCTGTAGGTGTCGAAAATCCCGCCGGAGCAGGCGCAGGCGCCCATTGCGATGACCCATTTGGGCTCCGGCATCTGTTCATAGACAGTCCTGATTACCGGCAGCATCTTCTTGGTGACGGTGCCGGCAATGATGATGCAGTCAGCCTGACGCGGGGATGCGCGGAAAATTATGCCGAACCGGTCCAGGTCGTGTTTCGATGCGCCGGTCGCCATCATCTCTATGGCGCAGCATGCAAGGCCGAAGGTCATGGGCCATAGCGAAGACTTGCGCGACCAGTTGACCAGGTTGTCCAGGGACGTAACAATTATATTGTCTCCCAATGGCTGATCTACTCCCATTCCAAGGCTCCTTTTTTCCAGACATAGATATAACCGACAAAGAGGATGACGATGAAAACCCCCATCTCGACTAGGCCGAAAACTCCCAGCTTCTTGAAGATAACCGCCCAAGGGTACAGGAACACCGCCTCTATGTCGAACAGGATGAACAGCATGGCAATAAGGTAAAATTTGATCGAGAAGCGCTCGCGGGCAGAGCCGACCGGCTCGCAGCCGCACTCGTACGGTGCCAGCTTGACCGTGGAAGGCTTTTTCTGTCCAATCAGCGACGACATAATGATCGAGCCTAGTCCGAACAGTATGGCAACAACAACCAGCGCGATTATGGGGAGATAGGCGCCAAGCATAAATTCCTCCGGTGATGGTTCATATTTATAAGGTAGTTGTCGCGAGGTTAATGAATTTGCCAGCGAAGACTCTATTCAGAAGCAAGCTGGGCACCCTTCATCCGTACTGAAAGCCCGTTGCACTCGCAGTCACGTATACTGTATACACAGTTAGCCGCAAGCTATTTCATTTCCCAGGCTTTGTCAAGGGGAAATATTTCTAATTTTGGAAAAATTTCCTTGACAGCGGCTGATGAGTGTAATAGTCTCCAAACTTTGAATGGTTTGTTGTCGTATCCAACAAGGCATATATTATCAACATTCAAGTTGCGAGGTTAGATGAAGACGCAAGTGGCAAAAAAGGAAGAAATTATCAGAGACTGGTATCTGATCAATGCGGAAGATAAGGTGCTCGGCAGGATTGCTACGCACATTGCCAATGTGCTGCGCGGCAAGAATAAGCCGACTTTTACCCCGAGCGTTGACACCGGCGATTTCGTGATCGTTGTGAACGCAAACAAGATAGCGCTGACAGGTAACAAGCTGAATGACAAGATATACTACAGTCATTCAGGCTACCCAGGCGGTATCAAATCGATCAATGCAGGCAAGCTTCTGGAAAAGAGGCCTGCGGATATCATCAAGAAGGCAGTCAAGGGGATGCTCCCCAAGAATAAGCTGGGGGCGCATATGCTTAAAAAGCTGAAGGTGTACAGCAGTTCGGAGCATCCACACAAAGCCCAGCAGCCCAAGGCGCTGAATCTGTAAAGGCGTCGGGTCGTATTTAATAAGATCGGGAGATAAAACATGGCGGCAAAGAGTTTTTACGGTACTGGCAAGAGGAAATCATCCATAGCAAGGGTTTGGCTCAAGCCGGGCGCCGGGAGCATCATAGTCAACAACAAGACCCTTGATGAGTACTTCGGACGGGAAACCTCGAAGATGGTCATTAAGCAGCCGCTTGAGCTTACTGAAAATGTTGACAAGTTCGACATATATGTAACGGTTAGCGGTGGCGGCGATTCTGGTCAGGCCGGGGCAATCAAGCACGGCATAACCAAGGCTCTTTTGGAGGTTGATGCCGAGCTTCGCGGCACACTGAAAAAGGCCGGTTTCATTACCCGCGACTCAAGGATCAAGGAGCGGAAGAAATACGGCAAGAAAGCGGCCCGCGCGAGTTTCCAGTTCTCCAAACGTTAATCGTCTCGCAGAAATCATCATCTTCTGCTTTTAAGGGGGAAATCCACAAGGGTTTCTCCCTTTTTGCGTTGTGCGCGAAGTTAGAAATACGGTCAAGGAGCTACCCATGCTGAAAGTTGCCATTGTCGGCGCCAGCGGTTATACCGGGCTGGAGCTGTTGAGGATTCTCCACTGCCACCCGGAGGTTGCGGTGACATGCGTCACCTCCGAGCAGAGCGCCGGTAAACGGGTTTCCGACATCTTTCCACAGCTCATGGGGCGTTACGATCAGTTTCTGGAAAACCTCGAACCGGTTCGGGTGGCGGACAACGCCGATTTTATTTTCACCGCATTGCCTCACAAGGCTGCTATGGAGGTGGTTCCCACTTTTCTGAAGCTCGGCAGGCGGGTGGTGGATCTCTCCGCAGACTACCGGCTCCATGACCCGAAGGAGTACGCGGCCTGGTACGAACCGCACATGAACCCCGATATGCTTGCAAAGGCGGTGTACGGCCTGCCTGAGGTGCGTCGCGCCAAGATCAGGGGGGCGAAGCTCGTCGCCAATCCGGGATGCTATCCGACCAGCGTCATACTTGGCCTGGCGCCGCTTCTGGAGGGGGGACTCATTGACCTGACGACAGTTATTGCCGACTCCAAGTCAGGCGTTTCAGGCGCAGGCCGTGGCGCCAAGGTGGAGAGCCTGTACTGCGAGGTGAACGAGGGGTTAAAGGCCTACGGTATCGCAAGCCACCGCCATACTCCGGAGATAGAGCAGGAGCTGTCGCTCCTGGCCGGACAAAAGATGACCATCTCCTTTACCCCGCATCTGGCACCGATGAACCGTGGCATCCTCTCCACCATTTATGCGCGACTGACCGGCGTTGTGGATACCGCAGAACTCTTACGCCTCTATGCGGAACATTACCACGGTGAGCCTTTCGTGCGGGTGTTGCCGGAGGGGAGCTTCCCCTCAACCGCCTTTGTACGTGGATCCAATTTCTGCGACATAGGCCTTGTCGCAGACAGCCGCACAGGCCGCGTGGTAGTGGTTTCAGCAATCGACAATCTGGTCAAGGGGGCGGCGGGACAGGCGGTGCAGAACATGAACATAATGTGCGGATTTCCGGAGGCAATGGGGTTGGAGGGGCTTCCCTTTTCCCCATGAATGGTACAGGACAAGGGGGGCCGAAGTTTGACACTCTGGCACTCCTTGAAGCAGCGTAACCAGCCTATATTCTTCATGGATATTGGTTTTTGTACGGTTTATATGTAGTGCGCCTTGGTTGCGTAAAACATTGCGTAATAAATCTTACTGGCCGCATCCGGCGCGTGGCCTTGTCCCATCAGATCCTCCGCCACAATGATAGCGTGGTCTGCCTTGTCCAGATAACGCTTGATTTCATCGGTCATACGGTTACTCCCTCGCGCTCAACGTTGCGATAGAAAGAAAATCCTTTGGCCGCCGCTCTGCGGAACCTGCCTTCGTCAAACACCTTCAGCGAGATGATCGGCTTGAAATCATGGTCCCACATGACGTCGTAAGCGATTTCGTCAAGTGTCCGCTCAAGCTCGGGAGTATGCTCGTCCACCAAAGCAACCAGATCGAGATCGGAATCCTCCCTCGCATCACCCCTCGCCCGCGAGCCATACAGAATCATTTGCCGGATATGCAGCAACACATCGACCGGTAGACGCTGTTTCAGTTCTTCAATGATTGCCCTGTCCAATTCGCCCATGTTTGGCTCCTGCCCCGCCTTGATTTTCGTCGCTGACCTCCCGTCAACTTTCGCACAGACTCAGAAGCCACCCGCCAGTATCATGCCGGCAATAGTGGCTTTCGTTGCTTCGTTTTTCTGCACATTACCTCAAATGCCTTTGGCCGTTGAAACCTGAAGATTAGTAGTTTACCTTATCTTTGCCTTGATAGCCTCAAAATCCTTGCCCTCCGGCATGATAAACAGGCACGAGCCATTGCTTCGTTTTTCCCACAACTCGCCAAGCTGCCGCTTCTCTATGTTGTCCGGCAAATGCCAGTCCCGCTTGTTCTTGTACTCAACGGCAAGGATTTTTCCGTTTTCAAGCTGACAGAGAAAGTCAGGATAGAAACGATCCGAGCTGGTCTGAAGTGAAAATGATGTCGTCTTGCGCTCCACGTTGCGAACCCAGAATTTCACGCCTTCAAGTCGTGTCGCCAGGAATACCGCACATTCAAATTCTTCACCGTCGGCCTTCAGATTGCCAATTTGGGGATAGAAGTGTTTCGGCAGATCGGTAAAGCCGCTATACACCCAATCAAAGGCATATCGCCCAACCTGGAAGACTATCTGGCTCCGGTCGTCGGCAATAAAGTCTTCGGGCCGCAACAGCAGCGTTTGATGCTCTTTTTTCATGGCCTGCCGCTTGGCGTCTTCAATCCTGTTTTCCAATGCCTCACGTAGCCTGAATTTGCCATATACCAGACCATCAAGAGTAAACCCGTGAGTTTCAATGAGCAAGGTAACGGCCTTGTTGATGAATGCGCCCTTTTCATCGGGTAGAATGGTGTCATCATAAATGTTCCGGTCCAGCCAGGTTACAAGATGTCCCTGCTCCCAATCGGCGTGATACTCGATCAGCGGGGCCGACACCTTTGGTGTGTCGAAGTTGGAAAACTTCACCTTCTCGTTTTCAAGGTACATTTGCCCGCCCTGAAGTTTCTGGTCGGGTTTTTTGAACGACGAAAGATCAGCGGAATAATCAAGCAGGCTCCAGTCTCCCTGCAACAGGTGCGAATCCTCAAACGGTTGCCATAGATCACCCTGGCGCAAAAGCAGCATCGGCACCTTGAAAAGCTCCCCGTTTTCCGCAGGGGTTTTCTGTGGGCGTGGCTTTTGTGTGCGCATCCGGGCGATGGCCTGTTTCATAGCCTCTTTGCCTTCAGGTGTGCGACAGGCATTTTGTAGCGCCTTTGCCTGTGGTTCGGTAAATGTGCCTTTCAAGGTGATGGAGCTGGATTCCGGGACGATTTCAATCTTCTTGGCAAGCTCCGCCGGTATTGCTTCCGGTTCGGGGAGTTCCGGCAACGTAAAGGTTGCCGTGGTCTGGTGCGAAAACAGGTCGTCTTGTCCCTTGTCATCCGGGATGATAAGAAGTTCCTTTGCCTCTTGGCGCTCAAAGCCGTTTCTTACCAGTCCGTCCTTTAAACTTTCAACGGTGGTCTGAAAATTCCCGGATGTAACGAAGGCATAAGCCATGTTCAATTCCGGTTGTGTCTTTCTTGTCGCCCGAGGCATCCGCAGTATCCGCCCCAAAACCTGTTCCGCCGCCGTGGATGAACTGGTATTGCGGAATGAACAAAGCACGTAGGCAAAGGGGCAGTCCCACCCCTCGCGCAGCTTGTCCACGGTGATAATGAAACGTACCGGGCATTTCGGGGAAAGAATATCCTCCCCGGCTATTTCATCCGTCGTGCCTGTGGCGATGGCAATTTCTTTTTCCGGCAATCCGAAATCCTCAATCAGCGCCTTTTTTACCCGGTCCGGTGTCAATGTCTCGTGCCCGGCGTCCTTGCGTTCCGCCTGGAGCAGCATAATCGGGCGCAGATAGTCGCCGCTTGTCCGCTGTTCTTCATCGGCTTTCAGTTGCAGGCTATCCAGCCGGGCGATTGCGTCCCGCAGGGCATCCTGCCAGTTCGTCCGGTGTACCAACTCCAGCGGCATCTTGATCATATCTTCGGAATGCAGGACAGAAGCGGAAACGCTATAAAGCACGTTGCTGGGCTGATAGGTGCGGTCAGGCGTGGCGGTCAGCTCCAGAATGGCGCACGGCTCGAAACGGGCCAGGGTCTCAAAGGCAAGGTGTGTTCCCTGATTGTGGGCCTCGTCCACGATCACAAAAGGGTGACGCATCCGCAGCACGTCCACCAGTGACATATTCCCCTTTACGTCGGGGTCGTTGATACCGGTGAAATGTTCCAACAGGCTGCCGTTCTGCTTGTAGACGCTCAACCGGTCGGTTTCCTCCTGCTTGAATGCCTGCATGGTGGCGACAATGACGGCGTTGGAGCCGTTCAGGACATGGGGCGTCATGCGAAACGCCTCTTCAATGTCCATAACCGTTACTTCACCGAGAACGGATTGCACAGACTGGTGGAGAATATTCTTTGAGTCGCGCAATGCCTTCAACGTCTGTTCCCGAATCGGTTCGGAAGGCACCAGCCAGAGGGTGAGGCTTTGTTGCGTGTAGAGGAGAGAGCGGTTTATTCGTTCAATCGCCATGCCTCCCACCATTGTCTTGCCGCCACCGGTCGGGATGCGCAGGCATACATAGGGAACCTGCTTCATGGTGGGGAGCGGGCGGTAATTGAGGGGGAAACGCCATTCCTCGGTGGTCTGGGTATAGGCGGCACGAATATCGCCGTGTTCATTGCAGCGCTTGAGGAACTTCTCAAAATAGTCCAGCGCCTCGATTTGGTAACTCTTGAGAATCATACAAGCTCCATGTCCCGTAGGGAAGGAATGATGGTAGCCGTGGAATTCATTCCACGGCTTATGTTTGTGCAACCAATCATCACGTCGCGTACGCGACGTGGGGAAAGATGGACTTCTACCATGATCCGTGGGATGAATCGCACGGCTACCGTCGAACGCCCCTGATGGGGCATTGAATATCAATCATCCCCACACATAACGTTCATCATATTCAACCCCGTGCTTTCGGAGAAAATGAATGTACTCTTCCTGAAACGATTTTGTACGGTGATGTTCACGTTGACCTTCAATATATTGTATCGTATCGCTAATCTGAGAAATACCTGCCGTGAAGGCGCCATAACCGTCTTGCCAGGCAAATGCCATCATGTCGTTATCGGTTTCATGAATCCAGCGAGATGAAGCGCCCTTGAGTAGTTGCACCGCTTTGCTTACGGTCATTGTTGTTGGCAATGCCAAAAGAATATGAAGGTGATCGTCACATCCGCCTACCTTTAGAGCTTTCATGCCGTTTGCGCGGGCAATTCCGCCAAGGTATTCCCATATCCTGCTTTCCTTGTCTGGTGTAAGCCAAGGTTCACGGTTTTTGGTGCTGAACACGATATGGTAATGCAATGCCGTGTAGGTGTTTGCCATTTTTCATCCTGTCCGTCACATTTCCCACCGTCGCGTATGCGACGGATGAATGAGGTATGCCATATTCACCCGTGGGATGAATCCCGATTCCGTGGGTTAAAACCCACGGCTACCGTCATTTGCCCCGATGGGGCATTTGTGTTTTCAGTCCCGTAGGGACGGTGTGATGGTAGACGGGGAATTTATTCCCCGGTTGTATGTATCCCCATTTCCCACCGTCGCGTATGCGACGGATGAATGGGGTATGCCATATACCCGTGGGATGAATCCCACGGCTACCATCGTTCGCCCCGATGGGGCTTTATAAAACCCCCGTCCGTAGTTTGTAGGGCAATTGCTTGAATATGATGCCCTCACGCCGCCGCTGTTCCGGTCCGATCTTGCAGGCCGTTCCGTAGATGACCTTTTGGCCGTTGTGCTCCGGCAGAAGGGCAAGCAGCGCCCTGGTCAACACATTGCCGCCGCCTGGGGTTTTGTCTTTCAGGATGCCGTTGTAAAGGAGATATACCGCCGTGCCGTTGTGAATGCTGAGAAGAGGGGAATCGGGTTTTATGTCTTCTGGCAAAGGTTCGCCTGTTTCGGTGAAATATACATGTTGGGCCAATTCTGCGAATTGTACCGTAGTGCGGATGTTTCCCCTTTCGTCAAAAAGTGGTTCACCAAGCTCGCAGAAACGGAAACCGCCGCCGATCGCCTCGAAGCTGTCATACCCGGTAACAACTTTTGTCAGCCGTTGTACAGTGATATTTCGGCAGATATTGTCGTCCATCTCCACCAGGATAAACCGGCGATTGCCACCGTCGGCGGCATTCTGAGCAAATACTGCATGGCCGGTGGTGCCGCTTCCGGCAAAGGAATCAAGAATAAGGGAATCATTGTTGGTGGCTATTTGCATAAGATGACGAATAAGTCGCGTTGGTTTTGGGGTGAACTTGACCTCCGGAACCAATAAGCGCAGTTCCTTGGCTGCCTCATCTGTATGACCGGCGACTTCATGCTTGAGTAGAGACACCGGCATCATTCCTTGTTGAATCTTATCAATAAAATTTTTCAAGGCTGGGACAGTGCTATTACCTTTAACACCCCACCATAAACGATTCTCAGCAACATTACGTTCGTGGACTTCACGAGACATTGCCCATACACGAGTTCGTTTTGGCCAGACCTCTTCACCGGTCTTTGGATGGATCATGGGATAGTAAAGATTTGGGCGCTCGTCAGCCGTGTAGCGACAAGTATAGTCCATTGCTTTCCACGATCCACGCGGGTCATCATCAGGATTCTTGTAGCGGCCAGTCTGGTCGGAGGTAAGCGGCAACAGATTTCGTTGAAATTTTGGGGAACGACGATAAGCAAGAAGGGTCTCGTGTAGATAGCCGATGTCTTTGGTATCTGGTGGTGGAGCGTAACGCTTTTCCCAGGCAAAGGCGCACAGGAAATTATTTGCCCCAAAAATCTCATCCATCATCATCCGCAGGAAATGCACCTCATTGTCATCAATGCTTATAAAAATTACCCCATCATCTCGTAAAAACTCCCGCAGCAAGGCCATTCGTGGGTACATCATGCACAACCAGCGGTCATGGCGGTCGAGGGTTTCCCCTTCTTTGCCTACCGCCCTCCCCAGCCATTCCCTCATTTCTGGACTGTTCACGTTATCATTGTAGACCCAGCCTTCATTGCCGGTGTTGTATGGCGGATCTATATAGATGCACTTCACCTGCCCGGCATAGTAGGGCAACAAAGCCTTGAGCGCTACGAGGTTATCCCCCTGTACCAGCAAATTGCCGCTGCCTGGGTCGCCTACCGATAATTCATCATTGCACTTCAGCAGGTGAAACGGCACCTCTCGGTGATGGTTGACAACGGCCTTCTTTCCTATCCAATCAAGGGTGGGCATCGATTACACGCTTTCCTTTCATCCCGGTCAAACAACCGCCGAGGTTACGAGGTTATGTTAGACTTTCGGACATTTGCGTGACTCTTGGGGGCGAGCACCTTGCCGATGAGGATGGCGCGGGCGGTGTCGAGCATGAAACTTTTTCTATTACCACAGAACACACTGAATACACGGAAGAGCCATAAAAAGACTTTGGTTTTTTTCCGTGTATTCAGTGTATTCCGTGGTTAAATGATATTACAAAACAATTCTTTCGATCTCAACCTTCGGGTAATGACCAAAATTGACCAGAAAGCCCAATTTCATCTTGGTCGCTTTCAGGTAGTTATAAACTTGAGCACGGTGCTCATTGGCCAGTTCCTTGACCGCCTTGATTTCTACGATAATACAGTCGAAGCAAATGAAGTCGGGTTTATAGACCTGATCCAATCGTTCGCCCTTGTAATACAGGACCAGTTCCCGTTGAGCAACAAAGGGTATCCCCCCTTTGCCAAATTCCTTCTCCAGGCATTCCTGATAGACCGCCTCCAGAAACCCGCATCCCATCTCGCGATACACCTCGAAGACGGCCCCTCTTATTCGATAACTCTCCTCTTCAAATATCAGTTCTGTCATTTCCGTGTAATCCGTGTGTTCCGTGGTTTATATTCTGTTCGATCTTGCCCGGCCTTCAATTATGACGGCCTGCGCTGCCGCACCGCCTCGAACAGTATTACCCCGCCCGCAACCGACGCATTGAGTGAATCGACCCCGCCGAGAATCGGGATGGAGACAAGGATATCGCATTTTTTCAGCACCAACGGTCGGACACCCTCCCCCTCGCCGCCGATCACGAGCGCAACGTTGCCGGTGAAGTCCTGCCGGTATATGGTTTCGCCCGTACCGCCGACAGCGCCGTATATCCAGAAGCCATGTTCCTTCAACTCGCCCAGGGTCTGGACTATGTTTGTGGCCTGCGCAATCGGGATGGTCTCGACCGCGCCGGCCGAGGTCTTCTCCACCGTGGCCGTCACTCCAACCGCCCTGTCCTTGGGGATGATCACGC
>JBAQKZ010000244.1:0-9972 GCA_049301475.1 Geobacteraceae bacterium
ATTTCCGTGTCGCCGGCGCTGCCGGTGGCAAGGTAGCCCAATGGAGAACCGAACCCCAGGGCCAGTTGCTCGGCAAATCGACTCTTGCCGCTACGGGCGCCGCCGGTTATCAAGATTATTTTTGCCATTTTAAATGCAAATACCCCGTTTCCGAAAGGGAAACGGGGTATCATCAGATTAATTAGTCGTCTGCCCGGCTCCTCTCCTTCGGAGGTTTTCTACCGCGTTCAATCTGGCAGGTTTCCTGGCTCACGGATCACTTTACTTGCCGCGCCTTCCCGATTATATCAGTGGCTTTTTGCAGCGTTCATCACCGTTCACAGTTGCGGGACAGCGAGGGAATTGCACCCTCTTCCCTTTTACCCCCCATTGCTTCGGCAATGCACAGTAATACTGCAATATATCCGAAGAAATCGCAAGGGCACCAGATTGAATTTGTATTCAATTGTATGGAGTTATCTAGCAGAGCACAATAAGAAAGTCAAATGGTATTATATGGCTGGTTATTCCACATCCGCCAGATCGTTTGCAATGAGCCTTTCGATCCGTCTCCAAACGCCATCCGTCCCCTCTCGTGAGATGGCGGAAAAGAAGGTCAACTCGTCCTTATCCACGCAGAGCGTCTGGACAATAAGCTTTGACTGGGAGGCGCGTTCGTTTTTCGATAGTTTGTCGCACTTTGTAACGACAAGAATCGGCTGGATATCGAACGACCGGAGCCAGTCCAGCAGCTGCAGATCATAGTCGCTTGGCTGCCTGCGAATGTCCAGGATCAGCACCACCGCTCGCAGGTTGGAACGGGTCGAGAGGTAGGTTTCCACCATTGGCCCCCACTGTTTTATCACCGACAGAGGCGCTTTGGCAAAACCGTACCCCGGCAGGTCTACCAGCACGAAGCGGTCATTTACTGCAAAGAAGTTGATCAACTGGGTCCGTCCCGGAGTGCAACTGGTGCGCACCAGTTTTTTCCTGTTTACCAGGACATTTATCAGTGACGACTTGCCTACGTTGGAGCGACCGGCAAAAGCAATCTCCGGATATTCCGACTTAGGATATTCGCCCGGTTTGGTGGCGCTGGTGATGAACTCGGCGCTCTTGACAATCAACATAGACCTGCCTTTCATGAAATAAAAACTCAATTTATACAGAAGAGGCGCCGACTCTCTATAAATAATATCTGAATCCGTGACGATTGAATGGCGGAGCGAGCGTAATGCCGGGGCCAATCGTTGCCCGCGAAGTATCACTTAAGCTTTGCCGTGTGAACTACGCAAACATGGCCGCTATGTCCTGAAACGCCGGGGCAGAGGCATTTAAGCGAGAGAAGCCATGAAAGGGTCACGGATTCAGGTCATACTAAAGGGCATTATTCCCCACCCTCACGCTGCCGTTGTGGCTTGTCGTTTACCTCCGCACGGCAGACCCGTACATCAGGCGGGGCTTCTATCCCGATCCTGACCTGCGAACCCTTGAACTCAACCACCTTGATCCTGATGTTGTCGTTAATTACTATACTCTCCCCTACTTTTCTTGTCAGAATCAGCATCTTAGCCCCTCCGGCACAACAGTGTGGACAAACATCCCAAACGCTTCGAGGGTCTGTTGCAACCATCAGAGGCAGTTGGTAATTCCGCTGCCACTTCAAGGCAACATGCAGTCGGCACCGTCATGGCGTCTTTATCCCGGTTCAGTATATCACTAATCGCCTCCATGTTCAATTCTCTTCAACATTCCTTCAACAGGGATTCCTTTAAATTAATCTTGACATATAAATTTTGTATGATACCGTTACAACTTACGTTAAAAAGACATTGCGGCCTATCCTTTGTTGTGCTTGTTGTAAATTTTGCTATAGGGGGGAGGGGAATATGAATGCCGGGTGTAAAGGTAAAAGAGACTGAATCTTTTGAACTCGCTTTGAAGAAATTCAAGAAACAGTGTGAAAAGGCGGGCATCTTGTCTGAGCTCCGCAAGAGAGAACACTACGAGAAACCAAGTATCAAACGTAAGAAGAAGGCTATTGCGGCCCGCAAAAGGGCTCTGAAAAAACAGCGCAAAATGACGGAGTAACACGCATGTCTCTGCGGCAACGACTGGCCGAAGAAATGAAAGAGGCCATGAAATCAAGAGCCGAGCTGAAGTTGTCGGTTATCCGCATGGTCCGGTCGGCTGTCAAAAACCGCGATATTGAACAGAGGCAGGAACTGAACGATCAGGAGATTTGCGAGGTGATCGCCTCGTTGGTCAAACAGCGCCGTGAATCCATTCGAATGTTTAAGGAAGCCGGTCGGGATGATCTGGTGTCCAAGGAAGAACAGGAGTTGGTCATTCTGATGGGCTTCCTGCCGCAACAGTTGAGCCGGGAGGAAGTGGCGGCGCTGGTGGACAAGACCATAGCCGAAAGTGGGGCGGAGAGTAGCGGGGATATGGGCAAGGTTATGAAACTTCTCAAGCCCCAACTCTCCGGCCGCGCGGACGGGAAACTGGTCAGTGATCTGGTCAGGGCAAAGCTTGGCTGACCTCTGTTTTCCGGCTTGTTGCTGTAGTACCGCGTGGTGGGGGCGATTTATCTGATTGCCCCTACTTTACTTATATACCAATTTCAAATCCAGGCGCTATCTTCGTTGGCTCGTCTTCGGCTCCTCAAGCGTACGTAGTTGCATGCCTTCGTCACCTCAATCATCGCCGCCTTGATTTCATCCTTGATTTGCAATTGGGATTATAGGTATACGGGTGCTAAATGAGCCTTGTTGACATTCTTATCTGGGGTCTTTTATTGCTGTTCGTTGTAAAAGGATTCCTGAATGGTCTGGTTCGCGAGGTCTGTTCCGTCTTTGGCTTGGTGACGGGGGGATGGGCAGCTTTCAAATACTACCATTATCTTGCCGAGGTCATCCGTCCGTTCCTTCATCTTCCCCCTCGAGTTGCGCTAGTCCTGGCGTTTTCCCTCATCTTCTGCATTATCGGCTTGCTTTTTTTTCTGTTCGGACATCTTCTTACGGTTCTCTTCAAGATCATGCTGCTGGGATGGATAAACAGGATTGGCGGGATGATTTTCGGCCTGCTGGAAGGGGCTTTCATCCTCTGCATAGTACTTTATTTCAGCGTAGCCAAACCAGTGCCCGACAAGGTGAAGGGATATATTGAGCGCTCCAGGACCGCCCGGCTCTTCATAGGCGCGGGGAGGGTAATCATAGTTGGGTGGGACAGCGTAAAGATGCCGACCAAGTCGTCCCCTGCCAAAACTAATTAGTCCACCCTGGCTTAATGTGCGGCGTACCATATGGGATTAGGGATTGTAGCAGTGCTTTGCCAAGCGATTAACAAAGGTTCAAGATATTGATGATTCCGGACGACAAGATTCAGGAGGTACGTGAGCGGGCACCCATCCTGGATATAGTTTCCGAATACGTCAGCCTGCGGAAATCCGGAGCCAACTACCAGGGCCTCTGTCCGTTTCACGGGGAGAAAACCCCGTCATTCAGCGTTAATCCCGCCAGGGGGATATTCCACTGCTTCGGTTGCGGGGTCGGCGGCAACGTTGTCACCTTCATTATGCGAATCGAGGGACTGGCTTTCCCGGAGGCGGTGAAATCCCTCGCCAAACGGGTCGGCGTGCTCATCGAGGATCGTCCCCGTACCGTAGCGGAACAGAAACGCCAGGATGAACGAGAGATTCTTTACCGGATCACCGGGCTGGCGGTTGAGTACTACCGCAGCATTCTGCTGGAAGGTGATGAGGGGGCGTCGGGACGGCGCTATCTGGAACGGCGCGGGGTGACGACAGAAACCTCGGAGGCTTACCGGCTTGGTTTTGCCCCCGACAAGTGGGACGGCCTTATACGCCACCTGGAGCATAAGCGGGAACCTCTGCTTCCGGCGGAAAAGCTGGGATTAATCAGGCAGCGCGAGGGAGGCGGGTATTACGACACCTTCCGAAACAGGCTGCTGTTCACCATCAACGACGCGCAAGGACGCCCTATAGGTTTTGGCGGCAGGGTGTTGGATGACTCGCTTCCCAAGTACATTAATTCGCCGGACTCTCCCATCTACCACAAGGGGGAGGTATTTTTCGGCCTGGACCTGGCCAGACAGTCCATGCGCGAACAGGGGACGGCGATAATCGTCGAGGGGTACTTTGACCACCTGGCGCTGTATCAGGCGGGGGTACGTAACGTGCTTGCCACCTGCGGCACGGCCTTGACGCCTGGCCATATTAAACTCCTCCGGCGCTATGCGGGAAAGGTCTACACCCTGTTCGATTCCGACAGCGCCGGCCACAAGGCTACCTGCCGGGCCATGGAGTTGTTGCTCGACGAAGCGCTTCCGGCCGGTGTGGTGGAATTGCCGGAGGGCTCCGATCCGGACAGCTTCATAGCCAAAGAGGGACAGGCTGCCTTCTCTGCCAGGCTGACTGCGGCGCGGCCGATTTTCGACTGGTTTTTCCACGACCTTTTGCAGCGGACAAAAACAGTCGGCGTGGAAGGGAAGGTGCAGGTCATTGAAGAACTTGCCCCGCGCCTTAGGAAGATCGGCAATCCAGTGGAACGGGAACTCTACGTAAGAGAGATCGCCCGGGTGATGGGGATCGAAGAGCGTACCCTGCTCCGCAAGCTTGGTCGTCCTGATTCCGCGGAAGCAGATTTATCCAGGCATGGGAAACCTCGGAAGGGGGGTATTGGCAAGGCAGAGATGCTCCTTGTGCTGATGGCTAAATATCCGGAGGTGGCCCGGCTGGTCAGGGGATATGGCGCTCCAAGGCTTTTCCCCCCGGATTTGCTGCATGTCGCCGAAGCTATTCTGGCCCAGGCCGAAACGGGGGATGGGGCGGATTTGGCGCTGGTGCTGGATCAAGCCGGATCCGACGAGGAGCGAAGTCGGCTTGCCGAGCTGTTTGTGAATGACGCACATCTGGAAGATATGGACGTCCGCAAGGCGTTCGAGCAATGCCGCCAGGCGTTGGAGCGGGAGCCGCTCAAGGAGATGAAGGCGCTGGCCCGGGAGTTGGCCCCACTGGACCATGATTCGCCGCGATATCTTGAAATTCTGGGCCTAATTGACGACTTGCGAAACAAAAAATCTCAATTATTATAAATACGAGGTGGGACCGGATGGCAAAAAAAAGCATTGACGAAGTAAAGCATCTGATAAGCCTGGGCAAGGAGAAAGGTTTTCTCACCTATGACGAGGTTAACGATCTTCTCCCCTCTGATATCGTATCGTCCGAGCAAATAGACGACGTCATGAGCATGTTCGGAGAGATGGACATAGAGGTTGTCGACTCGTCCCAGAAGGTAAAAATTTCCAAGATCAAGCTCGGTCTTGAAGAAGAGGAAATGGAAGTTGAACAGGAAGAGGTAGAATTCGAGCCGGGGACGCTGGGACGCACCAGTGACCCGGTTCGGATGTATCTACGCGAGATGGGGTCTGTTTCGCTCCTAACTCGCGAAGGTGAAGTGGAGATCGCGAAGCGGATCGAGGAGGGGGAGCGTGACGTTGCCAGTGTCATACTGAACACCCCAATCACTGTCAAGGAAGTGATCTCCCTAGGTGAGCAGCTACTCAACTCACAGATCACCGCCGCTGAGATCAGCAAGGAGATTGAAGAGGAAGAACTGGAGGAGGACGAGGAGGATGTCCATAAAAATCGCCTGCTCACGGTCATCCATGAGATCAAAGTATATTTCGGACGGATGGAGGCGATCCAAGCCGTCATAGAAGCCGCATCCCTCAAGCCTGCGGATCTCACCAAGTTGCTCGTAGATCAGCAGGATGTGAGGGGAAAGCTGGCTGAGCTGCTCAAATCATTACGCTTGAAGGACCGTCACATTACCAAGATATCCCAGCGACTCAAAGAACTCTCCGACAAAGTAGACAAGGGGATACGGGAGATCGCCGAGTTGGCCGGGGAAACCGGCATGGAGCCTGCCAGTCTTACCGCGCTGTTCGACAAGATGCACAAGAGTATGGCTGAGGAGAAGAAGGCCCTGAAGAAACTGGGACTTGATCTGGAAGAGGCGCAGAAGTTGGAGAAGCGGCTCAAGGTCGCCGAGAAGAAGTTCAAAAAGATTGAGCAAGAGTCCGGTTTCCGCGCCAGCGAGCTGTCCAAGGCGCTCCGGGCTATCGAGGATGGCGAGACCAAGGCCAAGTTGGCGAAGTCCGAACTCGTGGAGGCCAATCTGCGGCTTGTAGTCTCCATCGCCAAGAAATACACCAACCGTGGCTTGCAGTTCCTCGACCTTATACAGGAGGGAAACATCGGCCTGATGAAGGCGGTAGACAAGTTCGAGTATCAGCGCGGCTACAAGTTCTCCACCTATGCAACCTGGTGGATACGTCAGGCTATAACCCGCGCCATTGCCGACCAGGCGCGGACCATCCGCATTCCTGTCCACATGATCGAAACCATAAACAAACTGATTCGCACCAGCCGCCAGTTGGTTCAGGAGATCGGCCGAGAACCTTCACCGGAGGAGATTGCCGAGCGAATGAGTCTGCCCATTGATAAGGTCCGCAAGGTACTGAAGATCGCCAAGGAGCCTATCTCTCTGGAGACCCCGATCGGCGAGGAAGAAGATTCTCATCTTGGGGACTTCATTGAGGACAAAGGGGTCGTATCACCGCTTGAAGCAGTGATCAAGGCGAACCTCTCCGAGCAAACCTCGCGGGTCCTCGCCACACTCACTCTCAGAGAGGAAAAGGTGCTCCGTATGCGCTTCGGCATTGGCGAGAAGAGCGATCACACCCTCGAAGAAGTAGGACAGGACTTTGAGGTCACCCGTGAGCGTATCCGGCAGATAGAGGCAAAGGCGCTCCGCAAGCTTCGTCATCCGAGCCGCAGCAAAAAACTCAAGAGTTTCGTCGAGTAGCCCACCTTTTCTAATCTCCTCATCTGTGGCATCCTTGGCGTCATCATGAAGATGGCAGTCATTCCAATTTCAGATCAAGGATGAAATCGAGGCGGCGAGGATTGAGGCGACGAAGGCGTACAACTAAGAGCCGAAGACGAGCCAACGAAGATAGCGCCTTGATTTGGAATTGGTATCGGACGCAGAATAACGCGTGGGTGGTTCATGGCTATTCCTTATTTCTACAGCTTCCGCAATCTTTGGACCCGTCGCCTGACGACGGTTCTGACCGCTGTCGGCATGGCCATGGTGGTCTACGTGTTCGCCGCCACCCTCATGCTGGCTGAAGGGTTGGAAAAAACCTTGGGTACGACCGGCTCTCCGGATAACGTGGTGCTGATCCGCAAGTCAGCCAATGCAGAGGTGCAGAGCGGAGTGGAGCGGGCGCAGGCCGCCATAGTTGAGAGCCAGCAGGAGGTGGCCACAGGGAGCGACGGCAGACGGCTTTTGGCCAAGGAGTTGGTGGTGCTCATCAATCTACCGAAGCGTGGTTCCAACAAACCTTCCAACGTAGTGATCAGGGGTATCGGCCCGAGTTCCCTCTCTTTGCGTCCTCAGGTGAAACTTGTCGAGGGGCGCATGCCTCACCCCGGCTCTGCCGAGGTAATTGCGGGAGTCGGCATCGCCAAGCGCTTCAAGGGTGGGGGAATTGGTGAAACGCTCCGCTTCGGGATGCGTGACTGGACGGTAGTAGGAATATTCGAGGGGGGCGCCACCGGTTTCTCATCAGAGATATGGGGGGACGTAGACCAGTTGATGCAGGCCTTCCGCCGACCGGTATATTCATCTGTCATATTCAAGTTGCGCGACTCTTCCGGGTTCGAGGCATTCAGAAGCCGCATCGGGAGTGATCCCCGCCTGACTCTGGAGGCCAAGCGGGAGACCAGGTACTATCTGGACCAGTCGGAGGCAATGGCCAGGTTTCTGCGAATTATCGGCGTTACCCTGACCGTAGTCTTTTCCCTTGGCGCCGTGATTGGCGCGATGATTACAATGTACGCCGCCGTAGCCAACCGGATCACGGAGATTGGCGTCTTACGTGCGCTCGGGTTCGGCAGGGGGAACATACTTGCAGCCTTTATCCTGGAGTCTCTCTTCCTCGGGATACTGGGGGGGGGGTCGGGGTGCTGGCCGCATCGTTCATGCAGATGATTACGATCTCAACCATGAACTGGCAGACCTTTGCCGAGCTGGCCTTCGGCTTCACCCTGAGTTGGGAGATCATGGTAAAGTCGCTTATTTTCTCCCTGATCATGGGGCTTGCCGGTGGAGCGTTGCCTGCCTTTCGGGCTGCGCGGATGAACATAGTCGACGCCCTGCGGGCCTCCTGATGTGGCAAAGCGCCTTGCAGCCAAGGTTTTTTCGTTACAAAACGGCTGAATTGTTGACAGAAGGAGACGATCATGAATATCGCTACGCAGGCGGCGCAAATCGGACTGGAGTGGGACACACGGACCGGCGCGGTCACAGTGCCGATTTACCAGACCGCCACATTTCGTCATCCGGGACTTGGCAAAAGCACCGGCTACGATTACAGCCGTTCAGGCAACCCGACCAGACAGGCGCTGGAAGAGGGGATCGCCCTGCTGGAAGGGGGCGAGCGGGGGTTCGCCTATTCCTCGGGAATGGCTGCAATAACCAACCTGCTGCTGCTGTTCAAGAGCGGCGACCATCTGATAGTTACCGAGGACCTCTACGGCGGCACCTATCGCCTGTTGGAGAAGATATTCGTCAAATTCGGACTGAGCTGCACCTATGCGGATACAACGGATATCGCAGAGGTTAAGGCGGCCATCCGCCCCGAGACGCGGGGGCTTTTTGTAGAATCCCTCACAAACCCCCTCCTCAAGGTAGCCGACATAGCGGGCCTTGCCCTCCTCTGCCGGGAACGGGAACTCCTCTTCATCGTCGACAACACCTTTCTCACCCCTTATCTTTGCCGCCCCTTTGAACTGGGCGCGGATATCACAGTCTACAGCGCCTCCAAATATCTGGCGGGACATAATGACGTAGTGGCGGGTCTGGTGGTGGTAAAGGAGCCGGAACTGGCGGAGCAGGTCTATTTCCACCAGAATTCGGTCGGTGCTGTCCTTGGCCCACAGGATTCCTGGCTGACCATCCGCGGCATGAAGACCCTCTCGGTCCGCCTTGACCGCCAGCAGGAGAACGCCGCAAAGCTGTCGGAATGGCTGTCCCATCACCCAAGTGTGAAAAAGGTACACTATCCCGGATTTGTCGGACATCCCGGACATGAGCTCCTCAAACGTCAGGCACGAGGCTTCGGCGCGATGGTCGCGTTTGAGGTGGCCAATCACGGACTGGTAGAGCGCCTACTGCTCAAGACCAGGCTCATCTCCTTTGCCGAAAGCCTTGGCGGGGTTGAGACCCTCATCACCTTTCCCGAGTTGCAGACCCATGCCGACATCCTGCCGGAGATCAGGGCGCGGCTCGGCATTAGCGATGTGCTTTTGCGATTGTCGGTGGGAATTGAGCATGCCGAGGATCTGATTGACGATCTGGCGCAGGCCTTTGAGGAGTGACTATATTTGGAGGTTGCCATGTCTTTCCGCACAATTGAATGGCGCGACAATACTGTCGTGATGCTCGATCAGACCAGGCTTCCTGGTGAAGAGATATATAACGAATACGACGATTTTCAGGGGGTGGCGGAGGCGATACAGAGCATGGTCATCCGCGGCGCGCCGGCCATAGGGGTGGCGGCGGCCATGGGGATCGCCCTTGGGTCGAGGGATATCATTGCCGACACCTACGAGTCGTTTTTCCAGCAGTTAAGCAACGTCTGCGACGTAATGGCGCGTACCCGCCCCACGGCGGTCAACCTCTTCTGGGCCATAGAGCGAATGCGGCGAGTGGCCGAAGCGCATCGCAGACGCCCCCTCGACGAGATACGGGAGATTCTGAAGATAGAGGCGATCAGCATCGAGGAGGAGGACGTGGCGATATGCAAGGCAATAGGCAAGAACGGGGTGCCCCTGATTCCGGAGGGAGCGACCATCCTTACCCACTGCAACGCGGGCGCCCTCGCCACGGCCGGCTACGGGAC
>JBAQKZ010000245.1:0-3368 GCA_049301475.1 Geobacteraceae bacterium
AGACGGCCCTGGCGGTTGCTGCTTCACTCGTAACAGAGACGCCAGCAGCGCCGCAACAGCCGACCGGCAATTCCGCCGCAGCTTCCAAGCAGACAATGCAGTCGGCGGAAACCGAAACAATAGCCTCTCTGCTTGCGGAATCCAGCGTTGTCCCGGAGAAGGCATCACCTATGGTGCGCCGCCAGGCGCGGGAGCGCGGCATAGAGCTCTCGCAGGTTGAGGGGAGCGGTCCTGATGGCCGCATTCTGGGGAAGGACCTGGAAGGTTTCCTCCAGAAACAGGAAGAGGTAAAGGTAGAGAAACCTGTCGAAATTGCACCCTCGAAACCGGACGTGGAAGCGGCTCCACAGCCACTTTCCCGTATGCGAGCAGCCATAGCCCGGACGGTTTTGGAAGCATGGCGGACCATTCCTCATTTTACGGTGACAGTGGCTATAGAGATGGGAGAGGCGGAAGCGGCCCGCCGGGAAATGAAAGAGGCGGGCGCCGCCGTCTCACTGAACGATCTGCTTGTCAAGGGAGCGGCCATGTCGCTGGTAAAGTTTCCCCAGGTAAACGGCTCGTTCTACGAGGGGGGGATCGTGATTCATCCGGAGATAAACATCGGCGTGGCCGTGGCCCTGGACGAAGGACTGCTCGTGCCGGTCATACGCAGTTGCCAGGGGCTTTCCCTGCGGGAGATTGCAGGCAAGAGCCGGGATATGGTGGAAAGGGCGCGCAAGGGCGGCATCAGCGAGCAGGAGATCAGCGGTGGGACATTCACCATATCCAATTTGGGGATGCTCGGGGTTGAGGAGTTCAAGGCGCTCATTCAGCCACCCCAAGGGGCGATACTTGCGGTGGGGGGAATCAGGGACGAGGCAGTGGTGAAGGATGGCCATGTGACGATCGCCCGCATGATGCGGGTGACCCTTTCCGCCGACCACCGCCTCATAGACGGGGCATATGCGGCGCGATTCCTGTCGGAGTTGAAGAGGATACTGGAAAACCCGGTGGTAATGCTGGTGTGATAAAACCCCCTCGTTATCAAGCTCTTGCTTGGTAAAGTACTGGACAGGTAAGCTCCTGCTTACCTACCGTGACGCCTCAAGGAGGTATTTGAAAATGGCTAAATTATCTGGAAAAGAACTGACTGCTTGGGAAGAAAAGCGTGATCTCAACGCTGAACTTTTGTAGGCCTTGCACGAAATGAAACGCGGCGATTGGGCTCGGAAAACCGAGTTTATCACACAGCCGGACGGGTCTGTTCGTCGCGTTATAACCAGGCGCGACGGAACAATAGAGAAAGACGAAATTATCCACGCTGAAAAAGCGCTGGTCGCTGCGGCAAGGGCGGCAACGGACTGCCCGGCGTCAGGTATTTTCCAAAAGTATCATCCTGACAGCGGATATGACAAGTGCAGATGAGGAGTCAAGCCGCCGCGCAGGAGCAAAAGTCGCGGGGAAGAAACTGTCTCTGTTTATCGGATTGATAAGCCGGAGTTTCACCAAGTGGGATTGTACCTTGAAAAGGGAGAATTGAGGTCAGCCTTGCAGGAATTCATCCGGAGAGATACCGGCTTGTTGCAGAATGGCGCGCAACGTCCCTTCCGGCATGTCGCCGGAATGGTTAGGAATAGTCGTATAACGACCCGTCGCCTCACTGTGCCAGATTTCATGACTGTCGGCGGCCTGCCGGTCAAATGCGAATCCGGACAGTTTCAAGCGCCGAATGATCTCACGGTAGCGGAAACCGGCCAGCCTTCCTATCAGGAGCCTACCACCAGTGGCAAGTCGAAGGAGTCGGCCAGTTCCGGTGCGGAAGCAGCCTGTTTACGCTCCTGCTGCGCTTCAAGCAGTCGGAAATCAAATCGGGACAGATTTATTTTCCGAAGGTGCATGCGACCATCCGGCAGGCGTGGCCGAAGCCGCCTCGAAGCGTCGAACCCTTGTAGGGGGCAGGGTGTAGGTGTAGAGAGGGGTTAAGGTGAAGCGGTAACTGTAGGCCGAAAGTCCGGTAAGCACGGTTCCTCCTGAATTGCAGAACTCATCCAATTACCAAGCAGTTACAGGCGAACTGACCATAAAGATTAACTACCATTTACCCATGTAATATGCAACAGAATATGCTTGCTTTGTCAGTTTGTGCTATCGGTGTTATCTTCTTTATGGTATAAAATGATCGGAAAAATTATGATATAAACTCCGTATTTATAACGAAAACCAGGCATACTGCGCGATGATATTCGGCACCGGCATCGACATTGTGGACATCTCCCGCTTCGAGCGGTTCATTCGGGAAAAAAATGAGCCGCTGTTCCAACGGCTCTTTACTCCCGGCGAGAGGGAATACTGCGCGGCCAGAAAACGGAGCGCCCAGCATTTTGCCCTTCGTTTCGCCGCGAAGGAGGCGTTTCTGAAGGCGATGGGGACGGGACTCAGTCAGGGTCTTTCCTGGCGGGAGATGGAGGTCTCAAATGACCCGCTAGGCAAACCGGAGTTGAAGCTTTCCGGCAAGGCTGAGGAGCTGTTTCTGCAAAATGGTCTTACGCGCAGCCTGCTCTCCCTTTCCCACGACGGCAACCTTGCCGTTGCCTCGGTTATACTGGAGGGGCGATGAAGGTTGTCATCGGAAAAGTGATGCAGGAAATCGACAGGCGGACTATCGAAGAGTTTGGCGTGCCGGGTTTGACGCTTATGGAAAACGCGGGCCGCGCCTGTGCCGATTTCATAACGGGCCGGTTTGCCGAGGCTAGAGGCCGCCGCAAGGCCGTGGTGGTTGCAGGCAAGGGAAACAACGGAGGTGACGGCTACGTTATCGCCCGGCTGCTTGGATATATGGGGTGGCGGGTGGCGGTTTTTGTGATTGCCTCAAAAGACGAGATAACCGGTGATGCCAAGTCAAACCTGGAGCGGCTCAGCAGCGAAGTGGTGACCTTCTGTGAGGAGGCTGGGGTTCTCGGGCGCTACGTTGGACTGTTCCGTGAGGCGGATGTAATAGTTGACGCACTGGTGGGTACCGGCCTTAAGAGCCCCCTGAAAGACGCTTACGCAGAGGCGGTGGAGATCATCAATGCGGCGGGCAGGCCGGTTGTGGCTGTGGATATTCCGTCAGGCATCGACGCAACGGACGGGCAAATACTGGGTGTGGCGGTCAAGGCTGACGCAACCGTCACCTTCGGCCTGGCGAAATGCGGACATGTGCTCTTCCCCGGAGCAGAGCGGACAGGCAGTTTGCATATAGCGGATATCGGCATTCCGCCGGAAGTTACAGCCGGTGCCGTCGGCCCGGAGTACGTTGACGCAGCTGCGGCATCCACCTTTTTGCTCCCCCGCAGCCACTCGGCCCACAAGGGGAACTTCGGGCATTGCCTTATCGTGGCCGGTTC
>JBAQKZ010000246.1:0-3990 GCA_049301475.1 Geobacteraceae bacterium
GGTGCTTTTTCGCCCTGGCGGTGTCAACCTGCGGGCTTGCTTGTGCGGCGTACCGATGTACGCCTCCGCGCAATCCCTTGGTTTTCTTGCCAGGACAAAAAATCCCCGCTTTCCGAATCGGAAACAACCAGTTTCTCATCCGGAGTTTCCGGATGGAAACTAAGTAGGCAGACATCCTGAATGATTGGGCAAAAGGGCCGATATATGTTTTTTCAAAACAAACGTGGCTTTACTCTGGTGGAACTGATCGTCGTCATGGCGATTTTTATGACGGTCCTTATGGTTACGGCAACCGCCTTCAAGACTATAGTCAACAGCTCTGCCCAGCAGTCAAAGTCAGCGGAGACCCAGATAGAGGGGATCGTTGGCCTCGAAGTGCTACGGGCGGATATGGAGCATGCAGGGTTTGGGCTACCCTGGACCTTTCAGACGACATCCCCAGTAGTTGCTTACGGCGAGGCGACTAATGTCGACACAGCCCCGGAGGCATTCTGGCCTACCGGCCAAAGCCCCGCTTCGTTCAATGATGCGCCGGGCAACGCTCCCCGCGCCGTTCTGAGCGGAAACACAACCTTCAACAGTGATGGCGCCATCGGCTCCAGTTATCTGGTTATCAAATCAACCCTTGCCGTTGCCAGTGGCGCCTCTAAAAGATGGACAACAATGTCGTTTGACGAGGACAACGTAAAGACAGTAAGGCAATGGGGTGCGACGACTGATAGGGATTTTGAAACAGCGGATCGGGTAATTGTTGTCAAGAACTCTCTAACGACTACACCGCCCACCCGTCAACTGATGGCTCCGACGAGTACGGTCTTTTCCGCCACATTCGGCACCTATTCTATCGCCCTGGCCATTCAACACCAGAATGGGGACACCTTCGAGATTTACGGAGTAAATCCGAACACGGATTTGCGGATGCCGTTCAACCGGGCGGATTACTACGTTAGGCGCCCGACCAATATGCCGTCTAGCTGCATGGCAAGTCCCGGCGTCGGTATTTTGTACAAATCGACTGTTAGCCAGGCGACCGGCGAGCTCACCGTGGGGATGCCGCTTCTTGACTGCGTGGCCGACATGCAGGTGGTGTACGGCCTGGATAATGACGGCGTCGGCAGAGTCAATCAGTATCTGGACGCACCTGCCAATACCCCGTCACCCACAGCGGCCGATATCAGGAATCAACTCAGGGAGATCAGGGTCTATATCCTGGCCCAGGAAGGAATTAAGGATAGGTTCTACACCTACCCCTCCGAGACCGTGGAGGTCGGAGAGGTTTTAAACGGAGTACAGAGGGGGCGCGTGTTCAACCTGAATGATCGGCTCGGGCCTGATTACAAGTATTACCGGTGGAAGGTCTACACGATTGTCGTTCGACCGAAGAATCTGGTCCAATAATGATGGCGGTGATTTTATGAGATACCTGCGGAATGAAGATGGAATAGCGCTGCTTACGGCGTTGATGTTCACACTGCTCTGCCTCGGCATGATCATGGCGCTTCTCTACTATGTGACTGCGGGAACCAGGATGTCGGCGGCCCAGAAGAGCTACAGAAACTCCCTGGAGGCCTCGTACGGAGGGACCGAGTTTATCACCAAGACTATCATTCCCCGGCTGTTCAACAATTATTCGGGTGGGAAAGCATCCCTGCTGACAGATTTCGGTGCGGCTGACAAGCTTGGCCTTACGTTCACTTCCAATGCGCTCAGTACAAAACTAACCACGGCAACCGCCGAATGGGGAAGCCTCAGCAAGACAGTCAACCCCAAAGATGCACCGGATCTGACATTCACCCTGAAGGGGACGAATTCCGCAGGCGATTTCAAGGTGTTCACCAAGGTTGTCGATACAGTGGCAGGGGTTGGCCTTATTGATACGAGCGGCATCGACTATCTTGATGCGGGGATAGGTGTTGCCGGATCAAGTTCAAGCACTGCAACGCCTCGTACTCCAAATATTTACTCAATTGAGGTTCAGGGTGAAAAGGCAGTAAATCCTAAGGAAAAGGCTGCGCTTTCGGTTCTTTACGCATACTGATCAACGTATCTGTCTTGAAATCACCTTCACTGTTCACTGCCTTGACGGCCAGCGGATGCAGCTGGTTGCCTACTGCAACCGAATTGAGCTGATACCGGGGAAGGAGATCACTGAGATGCAGTCCTTCCTTTCTGAAATCTTAAAACTTGAATACCCCGTTCTGTGAACGGGGATGAAAAGCTTTCTGCCAAAGGCAGTTAGTCATGTTATAGAAACTGCATGGGACTCCTTCGAAAAAGTCATGCAGTATATGATACGAAGTATCATTTGGTGTGGGCACCAAAGTGTACGAGGTGACATCCAAGTGTGTGTCAAGGAAATTCCCCAAGAAGTGTCAGAGCACCACGGTTTTTTAATAGACACACTGGAAGTTGCTCCTGACCATGTCCACATGTTTTTGTCGTTTCCGCCGAGATACAGTATTTCCAAGATAGTAGGAATGCTGAAGAGTATCAGGCCAGTATAATATTCAAAGAGCACCCAGAAGTTAAGAAGCAACTATGGGGTGGTGAATTCTGGGAAGACGGTTATTTTGCCAGAACCGTAGGCGACAAAGTAACGGCAGAAGTTATAAGAAAGTACATTACGCACCACCAAGAGCAGAAGAAAACACCTGAGCAGTTAGAGTTGTTTTAGTTTTTCAAAGAAGCCCCGCCCTGTGGGCGGGGAGATTCACTCTGTCCATCGCTTCCGTCAGTTTTTTTATCTTTCTTCATCTCCCGGGGGAACAGGCGGCTCGTTTATGTTATTCTACGTCCCATATATGACAAGCGCAAGATACCCCAGTAGCGCAGCCAGGCCGGTGGCGAAGCTTAGTAGATAGAGCGAGACCCGACCGGTAGCCCACCGTCCCATCCACTCGCCACTACTCCCCAAAAATGCGGCCAACCGATCGAGAGAGTCATCGATCACCCATTCATCGCACCACTTCCATAAAAACCGCGCGAGTTTCTCGTAGGGGCGCACAAAAATGAAACAGTATATATCGTCCAGATACCAGCCGTGCAGCAGAAAAACGGTCATGCGCGAGGGGGGCAAGGCTGCGGTTGCAAGCCTAGCCTCTCTTCGCGCCCCGCCGTAACGTATGTAGGCAATCAGGAGGCCTGCGAAGGCAACCATCCCGGCAATCCCCATCAGGAGTGCTTCAAGGGGTTCCACCAAGGTCTTTGCTTCCTTGCCGATTGCAGGTGAACCGAGAAAGCCGTCGATCAAGCCTGCACCAAAGTAAGACGGCAAATTCAGGATTCCAGCAAAGAGCGCAATCAGTGCCAGAGGAAGCAATGTTGCTTCCATGCTCCTTGGAATTTTAGAGGCGATAGGTGTTGCAAGCTCCACCTTTTGCAAATGTGGAACGTTACGCATCGTCTCCCCGCCAAACAGCAGATAAAGCAGCCGGAATGTATATATCGCCGTCAACAGGGCGGTCAAAAGAGCCAGCAGGTACAGCCCGCCGTACAGCGCCCCCCCTTTCTCCCAGACCGCCGCGAGAATGGCGTCCTTGCTGAAAAAACCGCCGGTCGGAGGCAGACCGGCCAGACATACGGCGCCTGCCAGAAATGGCCAGAAGGTTAGCGGGATGGAGCGGCGGTCAACTCTCATCCGAAAGATGTCCTGCTCATGCTGGCAGGCGGTGATAAGGCATCCGGCGCCGAGAAACAGGAGCGCCTTGAAGAAAGCATGCACGAACAGATGGAACGTGGCGGCGGCAACCGCCGAACAGCCTACCCCGAGGACCATGTAGCCTATCTGGCTGATGGTGGAGTAGGCCAGCACCCGCTTAAGGTCTCGCTGGGCCAGTGCACAACTGGCGCCGTAAAAGGCCGTAACTCCGCCGGTCACGGCGATAGCGGCGAGGGCCACAGACGAGGCGCTGATAAGAGGCAGCATGCGCGCCAGGAGATAAACCCCGGCGGTCACCATGGTGGCGGCGTGGATCAGTGCAGAGACCGGGG
>JBAQKZ010000247.1:0-2859 GCA_049301475.1 Geobacteraceae bacterium
CAGACGCCATTACTGCTGCCAATGGCAGCAACTGGTCGGGCACCAAAAGACAGATGAAGGATACCACCGGCGCCGACCTCATTCCCTATTCCCTCTCCCTGACCCCTGACGGCAGCGCCAACGCAGGCCCTGGATCTCCGCGGACCCTTACCCTCAATGGAACGGTACTCGGAACTGATTACACAACGAAAACCGCAAGCAACTATTCTGACACAGTGGTACTCAACATTACTCCGTAATTGCCACAATGAAGACTTGATCTGAGACTGCAATGGAAGGGAGGCCTTGGCGCTTCCCTTCCATTGCCGACAGATTACCCCATGTACCCGCCGCAAAAGCAACTGTGCAGAACAATTTAAGAACCGCCGCCCCGGATGCCGGGAGCGGCGGTTTTGTTTACAGCCGATTCCGGTGAATCCTCATTTCCCCTTCATGTACTCCCCCAGGAACCCCCGTTTGAACTCGGCGAAGCGGCTATCTTCTATGGCCTGGCGCACTTCCGCCATCATGTTTAGATAAAAATGCACGTTGTGGATGCTGGCGAGAATGGCCGAAAGTACCTCGTTGGCGTTGAAGAGGTGGTGGATGTAGGCCCGGCTAAAATTGGCGCAGGCATAACAGGTGCAGTTTGGATCGATGGGATAGAAGTCACGGCGGTAGTTCTTGTTGGTAAGGCGAATCTTTCCCCGGTTCGTGAAGAGTGTTGCGCTACGGGCATAGCGGGTCGGGATGACGCAGTCGAACATGTCCACGCCGCGCTCGACGCTCTCCAGGATATCCTCGGGGAGGCCGACCCCCATGAGGTAGCGTGGCTTGTCCTCCGGCAGGAAGTGGGTGGTCATTGCGACAACCTTTTTAAGAAGTTCGATTCCTTCCCCAACGGAGACTCCGCCAATAGCGTAGCCGGGGAAATCCATATCTACAAGTTCCCTGGCGCACTGGGCGCGCAAGTCTTCGTAAACGCTCCCCTGGACAATGCCGAACAGCGCCTGGTCCTTTCCGGTCTGCGCCTTTTTGCAGGCTTGCGCCCAGCGGATGGTCTTTTCCGTGGATGCGGTTGCGTATCTTTTGTCGCAAGGGTAGGGGATGCATTCGTCGAAAGCCATGATAATGTCGGCGCCGAGCGCTTCCTGGATGGCGATTGCCTTGGACGGGTCGAGGAACACCTCTTCGCCAGTGATCTCATGCCGGAAGTAGACTCCCTCTTCGGTGATCCGTTTGTTGGGGAGGGAGAAGACCTGGAAGCCGCCGGAATCGGTCAGGATCGGGCCGTCCCACCCCATGAATTTGTGCAGGCCGCCCCCCTTTTCCACCAAGGCTTCGCCGGGGCGCAGATGGAGGTGGTAGGTGTTGGCAAGGATGATCTGGGCGCCGCTCTCCCTTACCTGCGCGGGGGTCATCGCCTTCATGGCGGCGTGGGTGCCGACCGGCATGAATATGGGGGTCTCGATCATTCCGTGGGGGGTGGTGATGGTTCCCCGTCGGGCGCCTGTTCCGGCGTCTTTGTTAAGCAGTTTGAATTTCATATCGCCTTTTTCTGGGTAATCTGACTTTAATTTGCACGGCCAAGCGTGCAGAATATTTGGAACTTCAACGGGCAATTCCCTGTAAATCTCACAGGCTGTTGAATACTTATCATGGATGCCTGGGAAAAAGCAACCTTGCACCCCGATTGCCGGTGGTTTTTGCCGATTTTGATTGCAAGCCGGTATCATAAGTTGCGCTTGATGGCTCATTTTGGCATCATTTTTTGTTGCATTTTGCTGAAACGGCGTTTAGTATGCTGTATACACTTGATAATAAGAAAAAATCCGGTTTAGCTCTCATTACTAGCGGCTTTACGGGCTGTTCACAACTTCATTAAACTTCACAAGGGGGTAAAGTTAATGCGAACCTGCAAGGAGTGGCGGGCGCCTCCCCGGAGGGGAGCCGGATAGCCGGGACGCGCTTCTTCTTCGGTTTAATAGCGTTCAGGCAGGGCGCATGATTCCTCCTGCCGGGCGAATGACCTGACGATACTCAAAATAAGAAACCAAAGACAAAGGGATAAATCATGCAATTACTAAACAGTAACGTGGGGAGAAAGATACTGATGGCGATCACTGGCCAGTTAATGGTTCTCTTCGTCATCGTTCATCTGCTCGGAAATTCTTCCATTTTCATCGGACCGGACGGCATCAACTCATATGCGGAACATCTTCACAGCCTCGGCCCGCTGGTCTGGGCATTCCGCCTCGCAATGCTCACTTTTCTCCTTGTACATGTCATTTACGGTATTCAGGTGACCCTGGAGAACAATGCTGCGAACCCGTCCAAGTACGCGGTCAACAGGAAGCTGAAAGCCGGTTTCGCCAGCGAGAACATGATCTGGACCGGCCTTTTGCTGGCGGCCTTTATCGTATACCACCTCTTGCAGTTCACCATCAGGGCTACACCTGACGTTGCGGCCTTCGTCGGTCAGATTCCGGGCAACGTTTTCGGCATGGTGACGGCCAGTTTTTCCCACGGCATCATTGTCTTTATCTACGTGGCGGCGATGGTTGCCCTGTTTCTCCATCTTTCCCACGGTATTCAAAGCTTCTTTCAGACCATGGGGTGGAACAACGAGCGGAGCCTGCCGGTCATCAGTATGGTGGGAAAAGTCATCGCCGTTGTCTTTCTTGTCGGCTACAGTTCCATTCCGGTGTTCATCCTCGCCGGTATATTGAAATAGGGGGTTATAGTGATACTCGACGGAAAATGTCCAACCGGACCTATAGAACAAACGTGGGACAAGCAACGCTTTGATCTCAAGCTTGTGAATCCCGCAAACAAAAGGAAGTATAACGTAATCATGGTGGGCACCGGCCTGGCCGGCGG
>JBAQKZ010000248.1:0-8233 GCA_049301475.1 Geobacteraceae bacterium
ATACCAATTTCAAATCAAAGATGCAGTCAAGGCGGCGAGGATTGAGGCGACGAAGGCATACAGCCAGTATGTTGAGGAGCCGAAGACGAGCCAACGAAGAGGGCGCTTTGATTTGGAATTGGTATAAGTCTTCAGGATCGCTTGTGCAGCGTAGCGTGGCTACGCTTCCGCGCAATCCCTCGACAGCCTTGATCTTGCGAAAAATCCACGTTCCTCATTTCGTTGAAGTATATTTGGGAATCTGAAGGACATGAAAATGAAACGTATCTACACCATCGAAGACGCCTGTATCGGCTGTCACCTCTGCGAGATTGGGTGCATCACCGAACACTCCATTTCCAAGGACCCGGTCAAGGCATTTCTCAATGAGCCGCTGCGCCCCATTTCCCGTTGCACCGTCGAAGAGTGGGATGGCGGGGTGGTCTCCCTTTCCACCACCTGCCGCCACTGTGACGAGCCCGACTGCATGAGCGCCTGCATTTCCGGCGCGATACGGAAATACGAGAGCGGCGTGGTCGCGATAGACGCCGAGCAGTGCGTCGGCTGCTGGTCATGCGTTATGGCCTGCCCCTACGGCGCGGTGCAGCGGAACCTGGCCAAAAAGAAGGCCAACAAGTGCGACCTCTGCCCGGACCGTGAACGTCCGGCCTGTGTCGATGCCTGCCCCAACAGATCCCTTGTCTACCGGGAGGGAACCCAGAAATGAACTATGTCATCATAGGCAACTCTGTCGCCGCCATCGGCGCAATTCGGGGAATCAGGACAGTAGACCGGGAGGGAAACATCACGGTTGTGTCCCGGGAGAGCCACGCCGCCTATGGCCGTCCGCTCATCTCCTACCTGCTGGGGGGGCTCGTCACGGAAAAGCGGATGCAGTACCTGCCGGAGGATTTCTATGAGAAGGAGCGGATCAATCTCCTCCTCAACTCCGAGGTGGTCGGTCTGGACACCGCGAAGAAACGGGTGAAACTGGCCGGTGGTGATACCCTCCCGTATGACCGGCTCCTTGTCGCAACCGGCGGAGACCCGTTCGTTCCCCCCATAGAAGGGATGACCGGCAAGGAGAAGGTCTTCACATTTACGACCTGGGACGACGCAGCCAGACTGAAGGGGATCGCCCACGACATTGAGCGGGTGGTGGTGATCGGCGGTGGACTCATTGGCCTGAAGGCGGCCGAAGGGCTCCACCTCATCGGCAAGCAGGTAACCATCGTGGAATTGGCCGATCGCATACTCTCCGCAGCCTTTGATCGGCCGGCCGGCCGCATCGTCGCCAGGAAGATGAAGGCGGAAGGGATTGAACTCCTTACGGAAGAGACGGTAGTTCGAATAGAGGGAGACGGCGCGGAGATCAGCGGCGTGACCCTCAAGTCGGGAGAGTTCGTCCCTTGCGATACGGTCATTGTTGCAATCGGCGTGCGTCCCGCATGTGCTTTTCTCAAGGGGAGCAGTGTAGAGGTGAACCGTGGGGCGCTGGTGAACGACCAGATGGAGAGCTCGGTCAAGGGGATATACGCCGCAGGCGATGTTGCCGAGGCCCGTGACTTCTTCACCGGCCTTAAAAATCCGATGCCGCTCTGGCCCGACGCCTATATCCAGGGGGACATTGCCGGCGTAAACATGGCCGGCGGCCTGAAAGGGTACGTGGGGGGGGTTGCCATGAACTCCATAGAGATATTCAAGATGCCGACCATCTCCATAGGGATTACCAACCCGCCGGAGCAGAATGATTACGAGATACTCACCTATCTGGACCAGGAGAATTTTCAGTACCGCAAGGTCGTACTCCAGGGAAGCCTGCTGGTAGGCGCGGTGCTGGTGGGGAACGTGGACCGGGCGGGGATATTGGCCGGTCTGATCCGTGAGCGGATCGACGTGACTCCGTTCAGGGGAAATCTCCTGGCGCCCGATTTCGGTTTCATCCACCTCACCAAGGAGATAAGGAGCGCACTTTTCGCTCCACGGGGGAAGGCGGCTTAATTTACAATCGAGGGCATATATGAATAACCGTAAACCGACCCACATATTCCAGAAAGACATCTCCAACTGCGGGCTTACCGGCTTGATCTCCCGGTCCGGAAAGCAGGTGGAAGGGAGTGTGATCATAAAATCCATTTCCCTCATGCATGACCGCGGCAACGGCTTGGGCGGGGGCTTTGCCGCATACGGCATATATCCGGCCTACAAGGATTTCTTCGCCTTCCACCTGATGTACGAGAACGGCATGGCCATTCAACTGACGGAAGAATACCTGGAGAGCCACTTCTATATCGAGCAGCACGAGGATATCCCGACCCGCCGCACTGCGGCCATAGTCAACCCTCCGGCTTTCAAACGCTACTTCGCAAAGCCCCGCCAGACCGAAGAGTACAAGGAGGCGCGAGAGTTTCAGCACATGACCGACGAGGACATCATTGTAAGTCACGTGATGCGGATCAACAACGAGATCGAGGGGGCCTTCGTGGTCTCTTCGGGGAAAAATATGGGCGCCTTCAAAGGGGTCGGCTATCCTGAGGATATCGCCGAATTCTTCTGCCTGGAAGAGTACGCGGGGCATATCTGGACCGCCCACAACCGCTTTCCCACCAATACCCCTGGGTGGTGGGGTGGCGCCCATCCGTTCACCCTTCTCGACTGGTCCATAGTCCATAACGGCGAGATATCATCGTACGGCATCAACAAGCGCTATCTGGAGATGTACGGCTACCTCTGCACCATGCTTACCGACACCGAGGTGGTGGCCTACATGCTCGACCTCCTGATCCGCAAGCACGGCCTTTCTCCGGAACTGGCCTGCACGGCCCTGGCCGCGCCTTTCTGGGACACAATCGACGCTCTTCCCGACGACGACCGGCAGTTGATGACAGCCATCCGCCAGGTGTACGGCAGCGCCCTCCTGAACGGTCCCTTCGCCATCCTCTTTGCCAGCAATGAAGGTCTTATCGGCCTCAACGACCGGGTAAAGCTCCGCCCGCTTGTCTGCGCCGAAAAGGACGATTTCGTTTACATGGCCTCGGAAGAGGCCGCCATCAGGGAAATATGCCCTGCCCCCGACCGCGTATGGACCCCCAGAGGCGGTGAACCGGTCATTGTCCGGCTAAACGAGGGAGTTGCCTGAAGTAACGCATGGTGAGATTTCAAGATTTTGAGGAATATTATGAAAATAGACGCTCAAGGCATGTATTACCGTGATTTGAACAGCCGTATCCGCGAGGCGGTAGCCAATGGGGCCGACCGGATTGAGTTGGATAACGTCAACGGCCAGTATTTTATCGGCGACGGCATCAACAAACCGGTCACCATCACCATCAACGGCGTGCCGGGCAACGATCTGGGCGCGTTCATGAACGGCGCCACCATCATCGTCAATGAAAACGGCCAGGACAACATCGGCAACACCATGAACGCCGGGAAAGTGGTGGTTCACGGCCACGCCGGCGACGTGCTCGGCTACGGCATGCGGGGTGGGAGGGTGCATATCCTCAAGGACGTCGGCTACCGGGTCGGCATCCACATGAAGTCTTATAACGACAACAAGCCGGTGCTGATTGCAGGAGGCAAGGCGGGC
The DNA here is from genome assembly GCA_049301475.1 of Geobacteraceae bacterium. GTDB lineage: Bacteria > Desulfobacterota > Desulfuromonadia > Geobacterales > Geobacteraceae > JBAQKZ01. Next base: position 3,569 of record JBAQKZ010000248.1, read on the forward strand.
GACTTCTTCGGCGAGTACATGGCGGGCGGAGTGCTGGTGCTGCTCGGGATGTTCAGCGACAATCCGGACAATCCCAAGCACGGTTTCCGCTTCGGAACCGGCATGCACGGCGGGGTCATATACGTGCGGGGAGCGGTGGACGAAAACAAACTGTCCCAGGAGGTTGGGGTCTTCGAGTTAAACGCGGAGGATCAAAAGGAACTGGAAGGATACCTGAAGGAATACTGCAAGGATTTCAAGCTGGATATAAAAGAGGTGCTGAAGGAGCGGTTCGTAAAAATCCTGCCGAAAAGCAAGCGGCCCTACGGCAATATGTACTGCGCCATGCCGCGCTAATACCAAGTCGCAATCAAACGATTACGTTGTTGGCTTCGTCAGGCTTTGAGCTTCTCAAGCAGCAACTCATTCACAAGCGCAGGATTCGCCTTCCCCTTGGAGGCCCGCATCACCTGGCCGACGAAGAAGCCGAAGACCTTCTCCTTGCCGCTGCGGAACTCCTCCACCTGCCCGGCGTTTGCCGCCATGATCTCGTCGATGATCCGCTCGATCTCTCCTCTGTCCGACACCTGGACAAGCCCCTTTTCTTCCACTATAGCCGCAGCCCCCTTGCCGGTTTCCCACATCTCGTCGAAGACGGTCTTGGCTATCTTGCCGGAGATATTACCTGAATCAATAAGTTTTATAAGGTCAACCAAGTTACTATAAGAAACGTTACATGAAGAAAAATCTTTCCCTTCTTCATTCAACTTTCTCATAACTTCTCCTGTCATCCAATTTGAAATTATTTTCGGATTCTTTGGAAAAAGTGATACGGCCTGATCAAAGTAAGTTCCGGATGCTGGACTTGATGTGATCACTTCGGCATCATATAAAGATAGATTAAGCTCAGTTTCATAGCGCTTTCGCTTGGCGTCGGGAAGTTCTGGAAGCGACAGGCGGACCTCCTCTATCCAGTCGCTCCCGATGGCAAGCGGGACCAGGTCCGGGTCGGGAAAATACCGATAGTCGTGGGCCTCCTCCTTGCCGCGCATGGAGCGGGTCTGGCCTGTGTTCGGATCGAACAGGCGGGTCTCCTGAATCACGCATCCCCCATCTTCGATCAGTTCGATCTGCCGCTTTATCTCGTGCTCGATTGCCTGTTTTACGAACTTGAATGAGTTGACGTTCTTGATCTCGGCCCTCGTCCCGAATTTTTCCGCGCCAACGCGCATGACCGACACGTTGGCGTCGCAGCGGAAGCTCCCCTCCTCCATGTTGCCGTCGCATATTCCCAGGTAGACCACTATCTGATGGAGCTTCTTCAAGTAGGCCACCGCCTCGTCGGAGCTTCTGATGTCCGGCTCGGAAACCACCTCCAGAAGCGGTGTGCAGGCCCGGTTGAGGTCTACGCAGGAGTCGTCGCCAACCCCCGGCATGTCGGCATGGACCAGCTTCCCTGCGTCCTCCTCCATATGTATTCTTGTAATGCCTATTCTCCTGGTCTCACCTCCCATCTCGATCTCCAGGTGGCCGCTCAAACAGATCGGCTCGTCGAACTGGCTGATCTGATACCCCTTGGGGAGATCGGGATAGAAGTAGTTCTTCCGGGCGAATACGCTCTTGGGCGCGATCCGGCAGTCAGTGGCGAGCCCGGCCTTGATGGCGTATTCGACGACCTTTTTGTTCAGCACCGGCAACGCCCCCGGCAACCCAAGACAGACCGGGCAGGTCTGGGAGTTGGGGGGAGCGCCGAATTTTGTCGAGCAGCCGCAGAATATCTTGCTGTTGGTCAGGAGCTGGACGTGGACTTCAAGGCCGATGACGGCTTGGTATTGCATGGGGAATTACTCCAATACTGCGTTATAATAATTTTCGGGACTTTCATGCAAGGCTGTACGTTGTTTTATGCGAGTGCAGCCCGTATGCTCTGGAATACCTCGCTGGCCGGATATTCACGGGCTTTCCCCGCATGAAGGTCGGCAAGGCGTCGTTCAGCTTCATCTGCCCAGAGCTGAAGGTTTTCAGATTTGCTTGGCGCATCGTTGATAAGAATAATTCCAGAGTCATTCAATGCAGCTTCCACTTCTTGCATGTGCGCTGCCAAGCTCATTCGATCAATCACGTCGGCAACGGGAACCCTGTCCAGCATCTTACGTAATTGATTCAGCTCTCCCAAGAGGCGCAGATGCTCCTGTCTGTTCATGATAACTCCCATTCAGCGTCGGGCAACCGGCTGAAATCCCTTGCACAATGGACAACAGCAAGAATCTCAACAGTTCTTTGATTGTGCATCGCACGGTATACGATCCGGTAGTTTTGGAAGATCACTTCCCGAAGGTCAGGATCGTTGAATTCCGGCACTACACGTCCGCAACCGGGCATTAATTCGAGCTTGACAGTTGACTTTACCAGCGTCCGCACAAATCGTTCAGCATAGACCGCTGAATCATGAGCAATATATTCGTATATCGCCTGAAGATGGCCAGACGCTTTTTCCGTCCAGACTACCTTCGCCATGACTCCATCCGTTTAAGCAGCTCTTCAGTTGTGACGACGCGACCAGCCTCAGCATCCGCAAGTCCTTCATGTACCTGTGCCATAAAGTTGATTTCGTACATCAGGTTGTCCCATGTCGCGCCTTCCGGCATGGCGTCAATCAGGTGATGAGCTTCTTCTTTTATCAGGGCTGTCTGCATAGTGTTACCTCCGTTGCATCCATGAGAAACATTTCTCCAAAATCTTCGCCTTGTTGCCACGCCGTTCCATAGAACATCAGGTCTCGGTGAAATAATCCGAATCCAATCTTTTCAGTTCATATATCGCGTCAGTAGCAACACCAACTCCAAAATCAATCATAAGCTGGGAAAGTTGTTGGCCGTCAATTAGAATAATTTTGTTTTCAATGGCAGATACATACTCGTGGGCATTTTGAGAGAAATCCGAGGTAGTGATAAAAATTCCTTTGCGTGCGCGTTTTCCTTGTAACGCCCCGGCAAATTTCTGAATCTCAGGACGAGTAACGGTATTTTCCCATCTTTTGGCCTGTATGTAGATGATGTCGAGTCCCAAGCGATCTTCTTTGATGATACCGTCTATTCCTTCATCACCACTTTTCCCGATTGCCTGGCCTGCATCTTTCCGGGACCCGCCGTACCCCATCTTTACAAGAACCTCTACTACCACCTTCTCGAAAAAGTTGGGAGATGATGATTTCAATTGAGATATAAGCTCATCGGCAAGGTTCTTTCTCAACATCTCATACGCTTCTTCCAAGCGTTCTGCTGGGGTCTTACTTTCCTGCTCATCTGCCGTGGTGGATGATTCCCCTGTTTGGTGGCCTTGGTTTCGATCTCTTGCTTCGATGTATTCTGGAAACTGGCGCATTACGCGCAAGTTGACCTCGGAAGGGGCTTGCTTGAGAAGCTCAGAACCGCGATTGGTGATGCGAAAAATGCCACGCCTCGTATTTTCAAGTAGACCGGCCATCTTCATGTGGGCGCGAGCCCATGCAACCCGGTTGTCAAAAACACATTGCTGACCACTTGGCAGCAGTTGTTTCTGTTCTTCCTCGGTTAGTCCGAACTCCTTGGCAAGTGTGTCGATAGCCTCACGATTGGTGTGTTCTTGCCCATTGGCACAGAATTTCAGAAGGGGGAGCATGATGCTTTGGAAATCGGGTATGGCCATGAGTTTCCCCTTAATTTATGAAAATTGCTACACCTAGAATGAGCAATACCGATCTATACACAACCACTTATAGTCCTGCTTTTTTCTTATGCCACTCCGTAGCCTGCTCAAAGGCGTACGCAGCCCTTATGATGGTCTCTTCGCCGAATGGTCGGCCTATGAGCTGGAGGCCTATGGGGAGTCCGTCCCTGCTCAGGCCTGCCGGCGCTGTGATCGCGCAGGTTCCGGCCAGGTTCACCGGGATAGTGAAAATGTCGGAGAGGTACATCTGTAGCGGGTCTTCGGTCTTCTCTCCGATACGGAAGGCAGGGGTGGGGGCCGCCGGGGTGAGGATCACGTCCACATCCTCGAAAGCGGTCAAAAAGTCGCGCATAATGAGTGTGCGGGCCTTCTGTGCCTTCAGGTAGTAAGCGTCGTAGTAGCCGGAGGACAGGGCGTAGGTGCCGATCATGATCCGCCGCTTTACCTCCGTCCCGAACCCCTCGGAGCGGCTTTTCATATACATGTCGATCAGCCCTGCCGCTTCCTTGGCCCTGTGGCCGAACCTTACCCCGTCGTATCGCGCCAGATTGGAGCTCGCCTCTGCGGTGGCGACAATGTAGTAGGTGGCCACGGCATAGTCGGTGTGGGGAAGGGAAATTTCCCGTATCTCCGCGCCGAGCCGTTTGCATGTTTCGATAGCCTCCTCCATCGCTTTTTTCACATCGGCGTCGAGCCCGGCGATGTAGTACTCCCTGGGAAGGCCTATCCTGAGTCCTTTGAGGTCGGCGTCGAGCGCCTTGGCATAGTCGGGAACCGGCAGGTTGACACTAGTTGAGTCGGCAGGGTCGTGTCCGGCCAGCGCCCCGAGCATGATTGCGCAATCGGTTACGTCACGGGTTATCGGCCCTACCTGGTCCAGAGACGAGGCGTAGGCGATGACGCCGTAGCGGGAAACCCGCCCGTAGGTCGGCTTTAACCCGACGCAGCCGCAGTGGGAGGCGGGCTGGCGTATGGAGC
>JBAQKZ010000249.1:0-5928 GCA_049301475.1 Geobacteraceae bacterium
GCCAGGGACCTGACCCGCCGCAAGGGGGCGCTGGAAGTGGGAACCCTGCCGGGAAAACTGGCTGACTGCCAGGAGAAAGACCCCGCACTCTGCGAGCTGTTCCTGGTGGAAGGCGACTCCGCCGGCGGTTCGGCCAAACAGGGGAGGGATCGAAAGTACCAGGCGATTCTCCCCTTGAAGGGGAAGATACTCAACGTGGAGAAGGCGCGTTTCGACAAGATGATCTCCTCGCAGGAGATTCGCACCCTTATCGCGGCGTTGGGTGCAGGTATCGGCAAGGACGACTTCGATATAGCGAAACTCCGCTACCACCGCATCATCATTATGACCGATGCGGACGTGGACGGTTCCCACATCCTGACGCTGCTCCTCACCTTCTTCTTCCGGCAGATGACGGAGCTGGTGGAGCGGGGATACCTCTACATCGCCCAACCGCCGCTATACAAAATCAAGCGGGGCAAGAAAGAGCAATATCTGAAGAACGAGGCGGCCCTGCAGAACTACCTCCTGGAGGAGGGGACGGACGAGATGGTTCTTACACTGGCCGGCGTCGACCGGACATATCGTGGGAAACAGATCATCCCTATCCTGAAGCACCTCATCGAATACAACGGCCTCTTTACAAAGGTGGTAAAAAAGGGGATCAACGAAGAGTTATTGCGGCTCTTGCTTGCCTGTGGAGTGAAAAACGGCTTCGAGGAACTACGTGACCTAGAGCCGTATCTGGCAAGGATGAAGGAAGCAGCGCCGGAGTCGGATTATTCCATCAAGGAGGACAGGGTCATCTTCAAACTGGGGAATATGCTGGCCCACATTGACCATCAGACCATACTCCTCCTGGCTTCCCACGAGTACGGGCTTTTGACGGAGAGCTACAAACGGACCGGTGAGCTCCTTGGCCGGGGCGAGGCGATGATCTCCAGTGAGGAAAAACAACTTTTTGTCACCTCGAAACCGGAGGAATTGCTGACCTTCTTCCTCGACACGGCCAAAAAGGGGCTCTACATTCAGCGTTACAAAGGACTCGGGGAGATGAACCCGGGACAGCTCTGGGAAACCACCATGGAACCGGCCAACCGGCTCCTGCTCCAGGTAAAAATAGAGGACGTAGTGGAGGCGGAGGAGATATTTACCATCCTCATGGGTGACCAGGTGGAGCCGCGCCGGTATTTCATCGAGCAGAACGCGCTGAACGTATCGAATCTGGATATCTAACCACTGTACAGTGACAAGCCAAAACTAGAGGGAACTAAATGCTTGAAAGCATAAACAAAACTTCTGTGAACATCGAAGACGAAATGAAGCGTTCGTACATGGACTATGCCATGTCCGTAATCATCGGCAGGGCGCTTCCTGACGTGCGGGACGGCCTGAAGCCGGTGCACAGGCGTTGTCTCTACGCTATGTACGACATGGGAAACGACTGGAATAAGCCTTACAAGAAGTCGGCCCGCGTGGTCGGTGACGTGATAGGCAAGTACCATCCTCACGGCGACACGGCGGCCTACGACACCATCGTCCGGATGGCCCAGGACTTTTCACTCCGTTACCCGCTGGTGGACGGACAGGGGAACTTCGGTTCGGTGGATGGCGATTCGCCGGCCGCCATGCGGTACACCGAGATACGTATGAAGCCGCTGGCCCACGAACTGTTGGCCGATCTGGACAAGGAGACCGTGGATATGGGCTCCAACTACGACGACTCTCTCAAGGAGCCGCTCGTTCTTCCAGCCAAGTTTCCCAACCTGCTTGTGAACGGCTCGTCTGGCATTGCGGTCGGCATGGCCACTAACATTCCACCGCACAACCTGGGGGAGGTTATAGCCGGCGTCATTGCGGTTATCCATAACCCGCAGCTCACCTTTGAGGAGCTGTTTGAACTGATTCCCGGCCCTGATTTTCCGACCGCCGGTTACATATACGGCAGGGAGGGGATCATTCAGGGGTACCGTACCGGCCGCGGCATCATACAGATGCGGGCGCGGGCCGAGATCGAGACCCACAAGAAGACGGAGAGGCAGGCGATCATCATCACCGAGATCCCATACCAGGTGAACAAGGCCAACCTGATAGTCAAGATCGCCGAGCTGGTGCGGGAAAAGAAGCTGGAAGGGATATCCGACCTGCGGGATGAGTCGGACCGCGAGGGGATGCGGATCGTTATCGAACTGAAAAAGGACGAAAACCCGCAGATCGTCCTCAATCACCTCTATAAGCAGACCCAGATGCAGTGCTCCTTCGGCATCAACATGCTCGCCATCGTCAACAACCGCCCGAAACTCCTCTCCATCCGGGAGGCGATCAACCATTTCATCGACCACCGCCGGGAGATCATCACCCGCCGCACCATCTTCGAGCTGAAAAAGGCGGAGGCAAGGGCCCACATACTGGAAGGTCTGAAGATCGCCCTTGACTATCTGGATGCGGTCATAGCACTTATCAGGGGATCCAAAACACCGTCCGAGGCGAAAGAGGGGCTGATGGCGGGCCGTTTTGCCCCGGAGTCCGACCTGGTGGTAAATCCCGCGCTCCGTTTGTCCGAACTTCAGGCCCAGGCGATTCTCGATATGCGTCTGCACCGCCTGACCGGCCTGGAGCGTGACAAAATCATTAACGAGTACGAGGATATCCTCCGCCTGATCGCGCGTCTGAAGGAGATACTCGGTTCCGAGGCGGAGATACTCAAGATCATCGTCGGCGAACTTACCGAGTTGAAAGAGCGGTTCGGAGATAAGCGGCGCACCGAGATTGTCAGTCAGAGCGCCGAGATATCGCTGGAGGACACCATTGTAGAAGAGGACATGGTCGTCACCATCAGCCATACCGGCTACATAAAGCGGAACGCCGTCACCCTCTACCGCGCCCAGCGCCGTGGCGGCAAGGGAAAGACAGGCATGAAGACCAAGGAGGAGGATTTCGTCGAACACCTCTTCATCGCCTCCTCCAAGGACTACCTGATGTTCTTTACCGACACCGGGCGGGTCTACTGGCTCAAGGTCTATGAAATACCCGAGGCGGGCCGCGCCACAAGGGGGAAAGCGATTGTCAACCTGTTGAACCTCGCGGCGAACGAGAATATCTCCGCCATCCTCCCGGTGAAAGAGTTTGCAGCCGACAGATACGTTATGATGGCGACCCGTTTCGGGGTGGTTAAGAAGACCCCTCTGGTTGAATATTCCAATATACGGGTCGGCGGTATCTTTGCGGTCAACCTGGATGAGGGGGACAAGCTGATAACGGTCTCCCTGACAGACGGCAAGCAGGACGTGCTGCTTGCCTCCAGAAACGGCAAGTCGATCCGTTTCCGGGAGGCGGACGCCCGCCCCATGGGGCGCGTCACTCGCGGCGTGAGGGGAATGGGTCTGGATGACGACGACGTTGTCATAGGGATGGAAATCGTAAGCGACATGACCGGCTCCAGACTGTTCACCGTTACTGAAAACGGCTTCGGCAAGCGTACGGAGCTGACGGAATACCGGCTTCAGTCCCGTGGCGGCAAGGGAGTCATCACCATCAAGACCAACGAACGGAACGGCTGCGTGGTCGGGATCAAACAGGTGACCGATGAGAACGACATTATGCTTATCACCGATCAGGGGAAAATCCTCCGTATCCCGGTGGCCGGTTTTTCCGTTATAGGCCGCAATACCCAGGGGGTCAGGCTCATGGTTACCGAGGAGAACGAACGGATAGTTGCGGTGGCCAAGCTGGCGGAGACGGAAGAGCCGGAAGAGACTGCTGATTTTCCGGATGAGCTTGCCGAGGCTGAAATTCTGGAAGAAGAAAGCGAGGAGTAATCATTTCATAGGGGCGCCACCTGTTTGCTTTTTTAGGGCATACATGCGGGGATTCCCTTGCGGTTAAAATTATGGAAAAACTCAAAAAAATTGATCACAGCCTCACGGAACGGCGCGGCATTCTGAGCCTCCTCGAACGGTTGAAAAAAGAGAATATCACCATAGGTGAAATGGAGGAGATCGGCGCCAAGCTTCAGAAGGCGGGTCGGCGGGCCTTGTCGCCGCTTGTCAGACGGTTGTGGCGTGAAAAAAGCGGCGTTCTGATCTCCAAATACGCCTACCTGCTTGATTTCTTCGACGACGAGGCGTGGATAGACCAGTTGATCCATATCGCCCTGCGGCGCAGGGATCTGGAAGAAGAAGGGAAGGAGGCGCTCCTGGCCGTCCTCGAAGGATACGGCGTCGATGTCAGCGTTCCCCCCTTGGCCGGGCTGCTCGCCCAGGTGGGGGGGCCGCTAAGCCTTACCTTGCCGCGGCTCTTGAACCGTGGGGAGGAAGGGGTGATCTGCTTTGTGGAGGACCTTCTGTTCTACGATCAGGAGGACCGCATGGCGATAATCCGGGAGCTTCCCACGGTTCCGGACCCGCGTGTTGTTTCACTGCTTGGGCTTCTGACCGGTATTGACGATCCGGAGATAGGCTGTGCTGCGGCAGAGGCCCTTGGAAAGATCAGGGACCCTGCCGCCGCCGCCATGTTGCAGGATATCCTCTCCCACCCGGAAGAAACGGTTTGCAAGCAAGCGGAGAAAAGCCTGCTTCGGCTCTCTTTTATCGGGATATTCGCTGCGCCGCGTTCCGCAGCAGCGCCCTGGCTTCCATATTACGCCGCCTATGTCACTCCTTTTGACGGCGCAGGGGTACAGACCCTCTGGTTGGCCCGCCGACAGGGGGATGGACTTTTGACGGCGCTTTACCTGCATATACATGAAATGAGGGGGATTATAGCCGCATGGGGCGGAAATGACCTGACGGTGGACGAGTTTACCGGACAGATGGCCGAGAGCTGCGGCGACGAAGGGAGGGTTGAGGTCTCTTCCGACCATGCTCTCCAGCTAATCCGGGATGCCATATTCAAAAGCCGACAGTACGGCGTGTTCCTCCCCCCCGAATTTTACGTCTGGCGAGGCTCTGTTTTCGAGGCCGAGGAACTGGTTCCCACTCCATATGCGCCGCAGTTTGCGGGGTATGACCTGGCGGCGCTCGCCGTTTCCCCTAGGCTCATTGCCTCAGGCGCCACCCTGTTGGACGAAGAGTGCTTTGCCGGCTGGTTTCTTGCCACCAACCGGGTTTACGACTTTGCCGAGGAATGGCTTGCCCTGGAAAAGAGCGCCGGAGGCAAAGAGTCGGCCCGTGGGATGGAGAATATCCTGACGAGGTTCTGCGCCGAGCTTTTCGTCCCGCAGATTGAGTTGATCAGCAGCAGACTCTTGCTGGCCGCAGATCTGTTGCAGCGGACCGGACATCCACGGGACTTTGTGGAAAGGATACTCGCCGCGGCGCTCAGCATGACCTCCGCCTGCATGCCGCCCCACCGTCACCCATTCCTCAAGCGGTTTGCGTTGGAGAGTATGGAGACGGCAAGAGAGGCACTGGAGGAAGGGTATGACCTGCGCCAGCACCCCGGAAGCGGGGATGATGACTGGGAGTGAAACCTGCAAATGAGGAACGGGTGTTAGAAAATATCGGGGTTATAGGAGCGGGTAGTTGGGGCGCTACCCTGGCCGACCTGTTGGCCAGGAAGGGGCACGAGGTTACGCTCTGGGCATATGAGCCGGAGTTGGTGGAGGAGATGACCCGGACGGGGGTCAACAGCCTCTTCCTTGCCGGGATCAACCTCTCTCCCCACTTGAAATACACCAACTCTCTTGCGGAGGCGGTGACCGGCAAGGGGATCATCCTCTGTGCGACTCCCTCCCAGGCAGTACGGCGGGTTATCACTGACGCCCTCCCCTTTATCCCGGTAGACGCCATAATTGTCAGCGCTTCCAAGGGGATCGAACTCGGAACCCTGATGACAGTCTCCCAGATATACGCCGAAGTCCTGCCGCCGGGACTATACCGGAATTTTGCGGTGCTGTCTGGGCCCAGTTTCGCACGGGAGGTGGCGCAGGAGATGCCGACCGCCGTGGTG
>JBAQKZ010000250.1:0-14834 GCA_049301475.1 Geobacteraceae bacterium
GACATCGGCCACTGGCACCTTCACCGACAGCCCTGGCAGTGCGGGCACTTACTGGTACGGTATGCACGTTCTCGACAACGCCGGGAACTGGGGTTCCGAGCCCACCGTCAGGCAGGTCGTAGTTGCCGACTCAACCGCAAACCCTTGTAGCGTAATTCTTGACAATATTGCGATTAAGTCAACTTCCTGCCAGCAGTCGGAATACTCCGGCAGCATCACCATTGCCCACTCTTCGACACCGAACAATCCAGTTCTTAAGATCAACAGCGGCACATTGAATGTTGATACATCAAGAAAGCGGATAACCACAACTGCAACGGCTAGCAGCAGTCTCTATGTTTACAACGTATCGGGGCTCGGTGATGTAAAGCTGGGATGGGGATTTTCGTTCGATGTCAGCGGCAATGATCTGAAAAAAAATAGCACTGCCTTACATGTTCCAGGGGGGAGTGAACTCCTGGCGAAGATTGCCGGTTTTGAGGCTGGGATAGACACTATTACGGTAACTTCTGATGCGGCAGAGCTGGCAGGCAAACTGATTCTCCCTCTACTAGTAACTAATACACTCACAACGGGCGGGACACCCATTGAGATCAGTTTTTCACCCATCACCCTTTCGCAGAAAAATGGCTTTCATATTAACGGGATCGCTATCAGTGCCAAGGAAATTGCCATTGCTAACAGCCCAGTAAAGTTCAAGGACGTGGGCATATCGTTCGACGACAATAGCTTTAACATTGAGGGCAAGGTTGAGATTGCAAAACTCATCCCCTCCATCGGAGGTCGGATTACCCTTATGAACGGCTCACTGCAAGGTATTGCCGTAAGTGCCGGAGGGTTGAATATACCTATTGATACCTCACCCTTCTTTTTGAACAAAATCGGCGGAAGTGTTGACGGATTCAAATATCCACCGATTGTTATCACCGCCAATGCCTCGTTTTCCGGCGGGCCGGAAGTTCTGAGCGGGTTCAAGTTTGCGTGCTTCAACGACGTGGGGCTGAAAATTAACTTCGATAGCTCTATGAATGTAAACGGCGGAGCTGGTTTGCTCTGTTCAAACGTTTGGGATATAACTCGTAATGGAGCAATAACCGCCCAACTCGAAGCTGAATTTAACTGGCGGACCTCGACGTTCGATGCGACCGGAGATTTGCACTTCCCCTACGATATTATCAAGTCAAAGGCGAAGTTCTCCATTTCCCCGACGGATGTAGTTGGAACAGCAATCGGCTCGTTTTGTTGGCCTGAGAGCTTCTGGTTGGACGAATGGTGTTTTGCTGAAACAAGCCAAATTATCAACAAGAAGGGGATAGGATTTAGCAACAGGTTATTGGGAGAGGATGTTGCCTTTTTCATGGATTGGGGAATCGCCAAAGCAAGGAGCGTAAAGGAAGCTAGTAACCATATAAAAAAGGGAACTAATTTGAGAGAGCTCGCTTCTCAGGCCAAGTTGGTAGCTAAGTCTATGGCATTGGCTGCGCCAGCGACGGTAACGGTGCCAGCAGGACTTGAATTTGCAATAATCAAAGTAACGTGGGAAACCGATACTACGGATGTAACCCTTACGGCGCCTGGTGGTACGGTCATCTCACCAGTCTATGCTGCGGCAAACCCCACATCTGTTGAATACAAAAAATTCGATACCGAGGCATGGTATGCACTCCGTAAGCCTGCTGCCGGAAACTGGCTGGTTGATGTTGCGAACGCCGAAAAAATAGGCACGTATAATATATCACTCAATACCATGAATGTACCACCTACAGTTTCCATAATCTCCCCCCTGACGAAGATTTCATCCTCAACGACCGTAGATATATCCTATACTGCATCAGATACTGATAGTACGCCGACTATTGCGCTCTATTACAGCGCCAGCAACACCAGTGCATCGGGGACAAAAATTGTTGATTCACTGCCAATGCCTATTGGAATTGATGACTACATCTGGAATGTAGGTGTAGTGCCAGCAGGTATTTATTACGTCTTCGCCATTATTGAGGATGGCGTGAACACGCCGGTTATCAGTTATGCGCCGGGAGCCGTTGAAATAACCCACTCCGATGCTATCGCCGCGCCGCCAACTTTCATTACAGCAGCCAACGGTTTAGGATTTGACGTGACTTGGAGCCCGGTGGACGGTGCTACCGGCTATAACATTTACTACACCGATAATCCCGGAGTGGAAACTTATCCGCAGAAGATAACCCTGCCAGGGGCGAAGAGCAGCTATTACATCAGTAACCTTAAACCGGCAAAGACATACAAAACTGCCATGACAGCTTTTAATGCATCGGGCCATGAAAGTGCTTTCTCAACTTCTAACATTGTGACTACAGCCAACGCGCCAATCCCGGCACTAAATGTTTCGGTTAGCTCGATTGATTTTGGAACTGTTCAGTTGGGTCAGAACGGGACAAAGAGCATGGAGTTGACGAACACAGGAAATGCAGATTTGATAATTTCCGGGGCTGATTTTCTCGGGACTAATTCCGGTATCCTTAGCTTTTCAGGAGGAATTCTGCCACTTACTATCGCTGCCAATCAGAAGGCTGTGCTTTCCATTAATATGAATGCAACTACATCAGGTGTCGTTAACACACTGTTCAGAATAAGCAGCAACGACCCCTTCAATGTCACAAAAACCATTGCAGTAAGCGGTGCCGCTGGTACTGACACACCACCCGACGGCATTATAAACCCTTCCAGCGGTAAGGCATCGCCGGATATAGGTGACGCTCTGGCGGCACTTAACCATGTAGCAGGGATTGCTACATTGAGTAGTGCCCAATTAATTCATGCCGACGTTGCTCCGTTGGGATTTGATGGCAAGCCGTTCGGTAATGGAGTCGTTAATATCGCTGATGTAATCATTTTGTTACGTCGATTGGTTGGTGCAGGCAATTGGTAATAATTAACCATACAACGAAAGGAATCATTGAAATGACGATATATCGTATAACAAGGCTGGCTCTTTTGCCGATCATGCTGTGTCTTATCTCTGCCTGTGGTGGCGGTGGTGGCGGTGGGGGGGGAGGGGGGAACAGCACCAGCACGCCGAAAGCCACACTTAAACTCTTCACCAGCGGGACGCCATCCGCCAATCTTTCAGGTAACGACATAACGGTAATCTTAGCGGATGGCGTAACACCGACCCTAAATGGAAATGGAAGCGTCGCTGATAGCGTCATTGTGGTCAGCGGCGTGGCAGCCCCCGGCATGGTGCTTGCTCCGATTTACACTGCAGCCACTGCAACTTCAAAGGGGACACTACGTTTTACAATGGCTTCAACAATTAACGCAGGTTTCGGTGCCGGTGAGTTCGCCACTATGACGCTGAACATCTCAGCAGGAAAGAGTCCCGTACAAGGGGATTTTTCATTGAGCGGCTTCAATCCGATCGACGTTTCAGGTAATACGGCCAACGGTTTGACGGCTGGGTTCACGGTGGCGATACAGTAAACTTCCATTTTTCCCAAGTTCTTTCTCCTTGGACACTTGATTTAACACAATTTCGTGTCCAAGAAAACCTGGGCCGCTATGCTTTCACAGATTCTGCTGACGAGCCTTACTTAGGTTCGGGCTTGCCGGTATCCTCCACCTCACCGAACAAGGAGTCAAACTCATCCTTGCCCTGTTTCTGTGGCGGAGCTGTGGGGCCTTTTACAGGATTTTCGGCTACTGCGGGCTCTTCCCCGATGAAAAAATCTTCCATTTCAAATTCACCGTCCGTTAGGTTGTCATCCGCTAATGGTTGACCGTCCGGTACGGCTTGAGGCGATTGGAATTCGTTGCCTGTCTCTTCGAAAGAAAAATCACCGTAACCTTCCCCCCCCCCCTCTGAACTCTCCCCTGCTGCGTCAAGCGGGTCGTCACCAAAGGGTGAAGTGCTTTCTCTTGCGCCTTGCAGTTCCGTCAGCCCCAAGTCGAACCCCGGAGGGGATGCCCCGGTTTCGCGAAGGGGCGGAGTTGGCTCGACAGGCGGCCAGTCTAGGATATCCACCGGAGCCGCCTCAGTCAGCTGTTTCGTCCTGGCGTCAGATTCCGGGCGGGGCACTATGGAGGTCGCTACGTCCGCAGACGGAGTCGGCTTCAAGGAGAACGCCAGCCCCCGGAGGCCAAACGATTTCTTGAAAGTGCCTAAGTCGCCACCGCACTTTTTGCAGTTGTCGAGAAACTCAAAACTGTTGTATCCGCACTTGGGACATTTCATAGGTATACCCACTTTATATTGAAAAAATCACCCAATATCACCCCACAGGAACTGGAGGATGGCCAGCATGACAAAACCAGCGGTTTCAGTCCTGACAATGCGCGCTCCGAGAGAAACTGGCGTGAAGCCGCCAGATATGGCGCTTGCCGCCTCATTTGTTGAAAGTCCGCCTTCCGGACCTACGAGGACGGCTACTGATTCCGGCGCAGTAAATCCTGCCAGGGTCTGCCGCAACCGGTTCGTCTGTTCCTTTTCCCATAGGAAAAGCTTAACAGAATGCTGCGATGACTGTAATACTTCTTCCAGGCTGTCGGCCAGGGCAATGCGGGGGATTGAACTGCGACACGATTGGCGGGCCGCCTCTTCGGTAATCCGCTGCCAGCGGGCAAGGCGCTTTCCCTCCCGTTCATCCCGGATACGGGGGATGGACCTGGCCGCCACAAATGGAACAATCTCATCAACCCCCAGTTCAGTAGCCTTTTGCAAGATAAGTTCCATTTTATCCACTTTGGGCAGCCCCTGGTAGAGTGTAATCCTGGGGACGGCTGCCGGTGTGGGCGTCAGGCGCTCATCTTCCACGGAGAACAGCAGCCGGTCGAAGCCTAGCTCGCTGATATGCCCCACGAACTCCCTTCCCGTGCCGTCCGCCAGCAGGAGCCTGGCCCCGGCCTTCAGGCGAAGAACCGTCGCAATATGCCGAAAAAGGGCGCCGGTGACAATTATCGCGCCATTTGTTATTGAGCTGGGAGAAATAAAGAATCGTCGCATGTCACCTGTCCCGACGGAAGCTTAGGCAGCTCCATTCACCCATGCGGGTTACGGTCGGCTGGCTCAGGTGGAAGCCGGCAAAACCGCTGAGGACAGACTCCTCCTGCTCGGCAAGTATCCCCGAGAGGATTAATATCCCGCCGGACCGCAGCCGGTCTACAAGAGCCGCAGCCATTCGCACCAGATCTCCGGCAAGAATGTTTCCCAGCACTACGTCGAAGCTTCCTGTAACCAACCCCAGCGGTGTCGTGCTTGACTCAACGGCGGTGACCATGTTCATGCGGATGTTCCCCTCGGCCACTAAAATCGCCTCAGGATCAATATCTATGGCGACTACCCTGCC
Source organism: Geobacteraceae bacterium (assembly GCA_049301475.1). Lineage (GTDB taxonomy): Bacteria > Desulfobacterota > Desulfuromonadia > Geobacterales > Geobacteraceae > JBAQKZ01. The sequence continues at coordinate 5,325 of JBAQKZ010000250.1, forward strand.
TGCGCCAAGCTTTGCCGCCGCAATGCCCAGGATGCCTGACCCCGTCCCTACATCCAGCACAGCGGTCGGCCTGGCGGCAGCCGGGCTGTAAAATGGGCCTGTGTTGTCGAATATCTGCTCAAGTGCTTCAAGACAGAGCCTCGTGGTCGGGTGTGCACCGGTGCCAAAGGCCATGCCTGGATCTACCTCCAGGATGATATCTCCCGGCGCATCGGCGAATTCCTCCCAGGTCGGTTTGACCACCAGCCGTCTGCCGATGCGTACAGGCTTGAAATGCTCCTTCCAGGCATTCGCCCAGTCCTCTTCACGCAGATAGGAAAGGGCCGGGGGATGAAAGGAGAAACCAGGGAAAGCCGGGCCGTGGTTTGTCAGGTAGGCGGCGACCTCCTCAACTTTGCTGTTAAGGCAAGCATCGGCGGTAAAATAGGTTTTCACTGTCTTGACCGGCGTCTCTTCAAGTGTGTCAAGCGCAAATGTGTCGAGGAAAAGGTTTTCGATACTTACACCGCTTCCTGAAAGCCCCACCAGGAATTCAGCCAGTTCGTCAACCATTTCGGAGGGAACTTCGCACGCCACTTCCGCCCATACTGTATCGGCCACCATTGCTCCACTTGCAAATCAAATAGAATAGCCACTCCAACTAATACCAATTTCAAATCAAGGCGGCGAGGATTGAGGCGACGAAGGCGTACAACCTCGTACGTTGAGGAGCCGAAGACGAGACAACGATAGAATAGCGCCTTGATTTGGAATTGGTATAACTGGCAACTTAGCAGAACATCAGGTTCAATGGCAACAAAAACAGGGCAAAAATATTCTCTGCCAATAGACTTTACAAAAATGTTTTACATTTTACTGGCATACATTATGTCTAATACCAATTTCAAATCAAAGATGCCGTCAAGGCGACGAGGATTGAGGCGACGAAGGCTTACAGTCAGTATGTTGGGGAGCCGAAGACGAGCCAACGAAGAGGGCGGGTGGATTTGGAATTGGTACAAAGGAATTAATAGGCTGTTTTCGAGAGGAACTTCAGTATAGCCATGATTTTTATAGGTGTTTCAACCTGGTCGGGTTCAGGTAAATGTAGGATTTCCCTGCCTCTCGGCGATGGTGCACCAGCATATATTCCAAAAAAAGACCCCGTGACAGTTTTCTGTCCGGGGTCTTTTTTTTATCTGAGTATTGAATCCCAATCAGCTTGCTGCGGAGGATTTTTATTTGCCTGGGCACGGCAAGCCGTGCCCAGTCAGTTCTGCTGGTTTATCAGTCAACCTGCCTGCTATTCACCAACTACCGAGAACCGGTGAGCATTCCATATTGCGTTCGGTCCGGTTGTGCCGTGGCAGGTTACGCAGGCTTCGCCGTCCGGATTGGCCTGGTCGCGCCGCACCCTGATCTGGCCACCCATTGACGCAAAGTGCGCCAATGCATTCGGCCTGCTATGGCACGCCCTGCAGGTAGCCGTGAACGGGGTGTTGACCAGGTCGGCGGCATTCGGCACCCCCTTGCGCGCCAGGTCAATCTCCGTTACGTTGTTGCCGACGTTTGCTGCTGTCTGGAGGGTAAGCGCATTCCCCCTGGTGGTTTCCTGGGTGCTCACCTGTGCCCCGGACGGAATGCTGGTATAGGTGGCGCCCAAGTGGCACAACGTGCAGTTTTTCAGGATGCCGGGGAACTTCACAAAACTGAAGTTGTAATCGAAGTCGCCGCTGGTGCTCCTGTCGCGAACGAACTGGAGCGGTGTGCCTACGACCAGCGGATCGCTACCGGAATGGACACCGTGAATCATATCCTTGAAGTTGTTGGACGCTTCAGGATACACGGTAGGGTCTGTGCCGAGGGATGACTGGAGGGCCGTCATCGCAGTCTTGGCGCCCTGACTGACTGTACCGGTAAATGCAGCACCTGTCAGGAAATTCGTCACATCAGACAAAGGTGTGCCGACAGGTTGTAGTATGATGAATTCGATGAGCGATTGCTGTGCGCCGCGACCGCTGGTGCTCAGGTTCGGAACGTGGCACAGGTTGCAGATGGCATCCCCAACCGTATCCTTGCCGATGACGCGGTTGCCGCCATGCCCTTCGAACCACTCGTGGCAGTTTGCGCATTTGGCCGAATCAATTACTGCACGGCGAACCGTATCGCCTGTAACGGACTTGACGGCTGAAAGAGCATGGCGGGCAGTCGCCGCCGCTATGCCGTTCGTACCCGCAGCTTGCCTGAAATAACCCTGGAGTCCTACGGCGCGCAGCTTTGCCCCGACCGGGAAGGCGGAAGAGGAATTGACGGTGGCGGTGTAATAACCGCTGGCGTCGGGAGTCCCCAGGGTACCGGTCGTGCCACCCAGCAGGCTGCCGATGGTTACGGATTTCGGCTGGGCGGCTTTATTGCCCAGGTTGTTATAATCCGCTGCATTCGTTGCAGCAGGTTGATTGGGCGTATCCTGGTAGTAGGCCAAGAGGAAGCTGGGCCCACCGGTAAAGCCGGTGAGCGGATTTGTAGCTGTTCCGTTAAATACCACATTGGTCTTGGCCGCAGTTAGCGAGCCGACATTCTGCTGGATCCTGAATTTGATGGAGAGGATGTTGGTGGCAGGATCCACGGAAGCGCTGCTGACCTCATAGAAGAAGTTGGTCAGGCCGGCCGGAACGTTCGGGTTGTTCGGCGTGGCGTTTTCCGTCATATGGAAGTTTTCCACCGGATACGGTCCGGTAGCGCCGTGACAACTTGCGCAGAAGGAATCATCGGCCTGGGCAGAGTGATTGACGCCGGTTGCAAAGTTGACGTTGTCATGGCAGGCGCCGCACGCCTTGCGGCTCGGTTTTTCTTTCCAGTTGTTGGCCTGGGGCGCTAAAGTCAGTTGGTCTGCAGTATCCCCCTTGTGGCACTGGCGGCAGTTGCGAACATCCTTGGGATAGACGATTTCGTTGAACTTGACGTTTCTTGGAGGTGAACCGTAATCATAGCCGGTCTTGGTTAGCCTGCTTCCCATGTGAATCTTGTGGATCATGGTGACAAAATCGCCTAATACTTCACCGTCTGCGACGTATGTTTCACCGGTGAAGGCGCCATTAACAGATGCCGAATTTGTGCGGCCGTTAGCACGCTGGGAGGTATGGCACATCATGCAGTATCTCACGTCGCCGCGCCCGCCATGGGGGGTGGTCACGCCGATCTTGCCATGACACTCGTTGCAGGCCTCAGTAGTGAGCATGTCACGCTTTAGGGTCGGCTCCACTCCGGGGGTGGCGGGGACAAAAGTGGCTACCAGGTATTTCTCGTTATAGAAGTTGCTGAGGTTTACGCCGTTGTTCTGAAGCGCGAGCGAGGGGGTGGCCCGGATGCCCACCATCAGGCGGTGGGTCAGATTGGCATCATAGGTGACGGTGCCGCCGGTGCCATTCTTGATGTCTTTGGCAAACTTGACGGTGTAGGAGCCGTCGCCGTTATCGATCACGGTATAACCTGCAACCGGAGGGTTGGCTGTAGGGTTGGGGGCGACGTCGGTGGTGGGGCGCGTGGTTGAACCTGTCACCATGTAGCTCAGCCATGCATCGGGGCTGCCGTTAACGCCCGGTTTTAGTTGCGAGATGACCAGGTTGAAATTCTTCAGCCCTCTTATTCCCTTGCCGGTTTGGGCGTTGGTCACCTGGAAGCTGACGATCGGATTATTGCCGGGGATGGCGACGCTGGTGATTGCCCCGTTCAGTGTCATGTTGTTCAACTGGTCAACGGCCAGGGTGTTGGCATCCTGTGCGGGAAGCAGCGCGGCGCTGCTGAACTTGCCGCTCAGGGCAAGACCGGAGCCACTGTAGGCAAGCTGCTGGCCGCCGTTGTCAATGACAAGCTGGGCTGCGTCGGCATATGTCTTTGTGACGGAATCCAGCGTCATGCCGGTATCACCCAAAAGGCCGGTCAGTCCAAGCATGCTGGAAACGACAGAAGCGATATTGGTGCTCTCCTGGCTGATCACGATGCTGATCGGATTGCTGCCGGTAATTGTGCCGACTGCCGGTGGATTGCTCAGGTCGATAGGCACGATGCTGCGGAAAGTGCCTTGGGTAACAACCGCCTTGAACACAAGGATAGCCTTGGTTGAAGGGAGGGTGAATGACAGTCCGCTGAAGCTGCCGTCGGCGGCAACCGCGCCACTGGCAAGTGTCGATCCATCTTGGGCGTTGTAAACGGTTACTGTGCCTATATCGCTCGCTAATCTCACTGTCTTGGCTACCGCTAATGCAACCGTCTTGGCGGTCGACGCGCCAATGTCAACCTTCCCATCGACCGTAACTGGCGTTCCCTTTTCCGAAGCCTTGGTGGCGCCTGCACCACCAGCGCCGCACCCTGCCAGTGGCAGCAGGACAAATGCCAAGAGTGTTACGATGTACCATAAATTTCTGCTTCTCATGGTTTCCTCCTATCTTAGGTTTTGTACCGCTCTGTTGGAACTACTTGGAACATCCGAGTGCGTGAAGTGAGATCATCCCGCCTTTCAACAATTGTTTATACCCGCATTCTTAATAAGGTTGGTATTTCTCTCTATTACCGGTTCAAATTGGTACTGCTTCATTTCTGCGTTTCCGCCGGTGGTCCAGTCACAGGGCGGGATAGCCTGTCTGGTCTACCCGATCACAACTAAAACCCGATAATCGTCGAAGACAGTTGGCCGCTAAACGTTACACCGAGTGAAGCTGGTGGCGGCGTTACAGGCAGTTGGCTGCTTGCCGGAGAGCGGTTTCCTGCTGCGTCAAATGCCTTAACATAATACGTATTGGTGACGTTCGAGGTAACCGTTGGGTCTGTGTATCCAAGCAGCGATACCGTCACTATCTTGATGCCGTTACGATAGACTTCATATCCCGTCACCGCTTTATTGTCCGTCGACGCGCTCCAAGCCAAAAGCACCGAACTTGTGGTTGCGGATGTGGCGGATGTCGATGCTGCCAGGTTCGATGGTGCTGTCGGAGCGACAATATCCAATTGGGGCAGCCCGGTGATATCAGAGGAAAGCTGGCCGTTTACTGTTACCCCAAGAGATGCCTGGTTCGGCGTAACAAGGAGTTGGTTACTCGCAATCGAACGGTTTCCTGCTGCGTCGAACGCCATAATGAAGTAATTGTACGTGGCATTGCTGCCAACTGACGGGTCTGTGTATCCAGGCAGCGACACCGTCGCTATCTTGCTGCCGTTACGATAGATTTCGTATCCCGTTACCGCTTTATTGTCCGTCGAAGGACTCCAGGAAAGGACTACCGAACTTGTGGTTGAGGTTAGTGCGAACGTGGAGGCCGACAGGTTTGATGGTGCTGTAGGCGGGGTGGTGTCCATGCCGGGCAAACCGAGTATGTCGGAAGAGAGCTGTCCGTTTACCGTTACCCCGAGAGATGGCTGGTTCGGTGTAACAGGGAGTTGGCTGCTCGCAACCGACCTGTTCCCCGCTCCGTCGAATGCGATGATGGAGTAAGTGTAAGTGGTGCTGTTGATAAGCAGCGGGTCCGTATACCCAGGCAACGCAACAGTGGCGATCTTGCTGCCATCACGGTAGACCTCGTATCCCGTTACCGCTTTGTTGTCCGTTGACAAGCTCCACATGAGTACTACCGAACTTGTGGTTGGACTTAGCGCGAACGTAGATGCTGAAAGATTTGATGGCGCCGTAGGTGGGGTTGTGTCTGTTACTGGTATCCCGACTGGGACAGCAAGTTGGCTGCTCGCAATCGAGCGGTTTCCGACCGCGTCAAATGCTATTGCGAAATAAGTATAAGTGGCATTGTTTACAAGCGATGGGTCTGTGTAGGCAGCCGTAGACACTGTGGCGATCCTGCTGCCGTCACGGTAGACTTCATAACCCGCTACCCCTTTATTGTCCGTTGACGGGCTCCATGAGAGTACTACCGAACTTGTGGTTGCTGTCAGCGCAAACGTAGAGGCCGTCAGGTTAGACGGCGCTGTGGGTGGAGTTGTATCCGTCCAGTCCGGTTCAGCCGACGGGTTTGCCGCCAGGGTTAAGACTGCCTGTATGGTAGAGGATAGTGTCGGGTTGGCGATTGCAACCTTGTTAGCCGCCACTGTCAACGCCTGCAGATATATCTGATAGGCGGGTTTGGTGACATCCGTAAAGGCCTGATTGATGAGGTTCATGACCGTGGTGGTATTTGCCGAAGCTCCCAAATCAACAACCATCTGATCGATGATTAAGAGGACAGCCTGGTGCGTGATATCACCGGCCGGATCCGCCAGAATATTACCTATGCCAAATAGCATGGCAATCCGCCTGTTGGCGTCATTGACGGCGCCCGCAAACCTGCCGTCTGTCGCCAAAGCTGGATTCAGCGTCAAAATCTGTTGCAGCTTCTGGTAGGCAGCCTCTGTGAGCGGACTTACCGTAACGCCCTGACTTGCGTCATAGGCATCAACAACGGCGCGGAAGGATTCCGTAGATGTAAAATTAACGTCTTTCTTTTGAGACTCACTAGCGTATGTCGCACCGTTCTGCCCTTTTACTACGACAAGAAGCGGTCCGCTAGTCCGTGATGTCGGAATTTGAATCACATATCCGCCGTTGGCGCCGGATATCCCTGAGCCAAGCAGATCGCCGGTTCTCCCATCGGACAGCAACTGGTAGACCTGAACCAGCGCCCCTTTGATCGGGCCTTTCATGGCGATGCCGGATATCGTTGTCAATGGGACGATTGCTTCACCCCCTCCGCCACCGCAACCTGAAGCAAAAAGAGGCAGGCAGGCAAGCAACGTCCATGCTAAAAACCTCCGCAAGGCTGTGTCCATTAATTCCTCCTTCTGAAACTATGAGCGGCTTTCACCGTAAGTATCTCGCTAATTATGACAACCGCTTGTCAAGCATGACGGGCCGGGGCCACCGGCTCCATGACAGATGATCGTATTACATGAAGAAATACCATTGGTAAGCACATATTGTTTGTGATCAAAAAAATTACTTATTACGAGACGATGCGGATGTTTATCCGGCACAGGCGCCGGATCGGTCGGGTCTGCCGGGTGGCATGAAAAACAAGATGGACCACTTAAAAACACACCCTTTGCATCGACCCCATGACAGTTTTTTGTGCTGCATCCGGATGAGTCATACCCCTTGTTTTTTACATAGTTGGCGTGACTTGAATATTGAGCCCAGACCGCCGGGTGCTTGAGGGATACCCCTCCAAGATGGCATGTGGTTGCACACGATGGGCCGCTATCCGCAACACCCGCAAGCGCCGGGCCGTGACAGACCGCATTGGCGCAGGTGGCTGCGCCGTTGGCATTGACGTAGGCCTTGTGCCGTGCATATGCATATTGCCCCCACAGCAGCGGATGTACCGCCTCTTTGCTCCCCAGATGGCACTTGGTACAGGAAACATCTGCAATGCCTCCGTCAAGATCCTCTCCGTGACATTCAAAACAGGACTCCGAATTAACCCCGGCCGCTGACTTGTGACCAGTTGACCACCCAACTGAGTGGCCGCTGTCAGGGCTGAACACCACCTGTGAATTTCTGTCGCCACATCCGCCCAAGCAGAGCGCCAGGGCAAGTGAGATGACTGCAAGAGATGGTTTTATTTGTGACATATCACGCACCTCTCATTATTCTGGCGTCCGTGGCACTTGGCGCACGAAGCCGGATTAATTCTGCCGTCGATTTTGTGCTGGCTCAGGTAGTCTCCACGATGCGGGAGCGAGCGCTCGGGAGAATCAGAGAAATTATCGCTAGGTTTGATTTCTTCCTTGTGAGCGTGACAGTCGCTACAAAATGATTCCTGATGGCAGGCAGCGCACGCCTGACGTGACGAGGCGGCATAAAAGCGGTGTTTGGAATAAAAATCCGCCGCCTTGTGGTTCATCGCCCCCCACGCATCGGTGTGGCACTCGGTGCAGTCCGGCAGCCTCGTAACCTCTTCCGGATGAACCTTCGCCACGCTGGCGGTGTTCGCACAGGCGTACAGTACGCTGAACATCAGCGGAATCAGTAGTATCAGGATTTTATTTTTCATGCTTCTCTCCCCCTTCGGCACGTTTCGTATCAAACGCGTAGATAACCTTTACAAGCCCACGCACTTCATAGTCAAAATCGGGGCTTTTGGAATACTCAATATCGGCCCCCAGATTCAGTTTCCGGTTAACCTCGTAAATCGCCGCGCCGGTCAGCGCATAGCTGTTTTTGACACCGTTGATGCGCTTGTCGTAACTGAGGTTTATGGCGTCAACGGTCAGGTCGGCACGACCAATTTTTTTGGCGGCAAACAGACGGCACTCGATATAACGAAGCTTGTCCGTGGCGCCATCCATCCGGTGACCGCTGAAACCTGCCGAGAAAGATTCCGGCAGTGAAAAGGCAACCTTGCCGCCGAAGTAGTCCGCATCCCCAGCGATGTCATAGTTGTAATTCTTGTAGTCTGCCGTGACCGTCAGGTTCTTGATCGGCGTATAGCCGACAGTGGCGCCGACAGCGGTCTGCTTCTCGTTCGGGGCAATGATCCCGTTGGTGAGGCTTAAGGCCTTTGTGGTGACATTGAAAAAATAATCCTTGTAGTTGATGCTGGAGAAATCGGCGCTAATGCGAAGGATCGAGAGCGGCGTATATGAAACGGAATAGGCATGTTCCATCCAGCCGCTGGTAATGGAGTTGTAGGTCGAGCGACCGGTCAGGTCAACCTGCTGGAGCGGATGCAGCCAGATGTCTATCCCTTCCTCTTCGCGGTAGCGGCTATTGCCGTTTCCTTCGCTTTTTAGTGCGCTGAGGCCGATCGTGTAGTATTGCGGCATGCTCTGGGAGATGCGAGCGCCGTAGATGACCGTGCCACCCCTGTAGTTCGGCTCGGTTATAACCGTTTTGCCGACAAACGCGGATGCTCCGATTCCGGCCTTGAAATCATTGCGAAAGTAAAGTCCGTCCAGTCTCTCGGCGGCGACCCCCTCGGATACAAACTGGCGTCCAAGATTTACAATCATATTATTCTTGGCGGCGCGATAGCTGAGATACGCATACTGGAGATCGACATCCGAGTATTTATTGGTTGTTTTGTCAGCCAGGTCAACGCGTCCCCAGGTGCCTAAATAAAAGGAGAGTGCGGAACCATCGCTGAGATTGTTCGTTGCGTTAAGGCGGAGGTACTCATAAATTGGATAGATATCTTTCTTGTCGATTGTTGTTCTCATGCGAAGAATAGTTACTGATTCGCCTGAAAATGAATAGTCTGCTGCCACTAGCGGCTTTGCCAGCATTATTGAAGATGCCGCCAACAGCACACCGGTTACTCTCAGGAAATTGCGATATATGCATCCTGATCTTTTTTGGTGGCTTTTCAAAATTTTTCCCTCCTTCCCAAAGGTGATAAAAAGATTTCCCACGAATTTCATATTCTATCCTGAATCCGTGACGATTGAATGGCGGAGCGAGCGTAATGCCGGGGCCAATCGTTGCCTGCGCGGTATCACTTAAGCTTTGCCGAGTGAACTTCGCAAATGTGGCCGCTACGTCCTTAAACGCCA
>JBAQKZ010000251.1:0-13597 GCA_049301475.1 Geobacteraceae bacterium
TCTCCAGCAAGGCCGGCTCGCCGCCGAAGCAACCGCGAAAATGATTCCCGCGCGCCTGACGCCTGGAAACCCCGGTGATCTCCTCCGCAGCCGGGTTCATGAGGGTCACGTTTTCCTCGGCATCGAGCACGATGACCCCGTCGCTGACGCTGTCGATGATATTGGCGTAGTATTCTTTGAGATGCCGCTTCATGTCAGGCCCCTGCATTGCCGAAGAACGCATGGAGCGCATCGGTCATTGCCTTCAGCCCATCCGTCCGGTTGACCAGATCGCGGAACCGGGCCGCGCCGGGCGCTTTTCGCGCATACCAGGAAAGATGCTTGCGCATTTCGCGCAGGGCGACCCGCTCCCCGACGATCAGGACGAACAGTTCCAGATGCCTGAGCGACATGGCCAGGCGCTCTTCGGGTGACGGGGAAACAATCTCCCGTCCGGCCAAGAGCGCCAGGGTTTCCCGGAATATCCAGGGGTTGCCGAGCGCGCCCCTGGCAAACATGACCCCGTCACAGCCGGTCTCCCGCAGCATGGCGACTGCGCTTTCCGCCGTAAACAGGTCGCCGCTCCCTATCACCGGGATGCCGATCGCTCCCTTTAGCGCGGCGATTTTGGACCAGTCGGCGCTCCCCTCGAACATCTGGCTCCGGCTCCGGGGATGGAGTGTTATGGCGTCGCACCCTTCCGCCTCCGCGATCCGGCCGATCTCCAGAAAGCCTTGATCCTCCGCCCCCCAACCGGTGCGGATCTTGATGGTGAGGGGAAGATTAGTGGCTTGGCGGACGGACCTTATGATCTCTCCGATCTTGGCGGGGTCACGCAATAAAGCGCTCCCCGCGCCGCTGTTCACAACTTTTTTAACCGGGCACCCCATGTTGATGTCTATGAGTTCGCCGTATCCGGCAACCATCCGGGACCCTTCGGCCAGAAGCTGCGGGTCGTCGCCAAATATCTGGATGCCGAGCGGCCGGTCGTCAGGGGGGCTGCGGATGAGTTCCAGGGACTTCTCCCCCTCCCGGACCAGGCCGTTTACGCTCACCATTTCCGTGAAGCAGAGGCTTGCGCCGCATTCCCTGGCCAGAAGGCGCATAGGCACATTGGTAATGCCGGCCATGGGGGCAAGAAACAGGTTATTGGAAAGCGTAAGAGCGCCGATTGCAAGGGGTTTGGACATCTATTCCCGGAGGTGGAGCGGTGTTTTGCCTATTTTTTGAGCATCTTAACACGGACAGTTAAAAAAGCAATCGGTTTTTCTATCTTCGCCGGGGGCGGGGGAGGCCGTTTATCGGGAGCCTGAATCCGTGACGATTGAATGGCGGAGCGAGCGTGATGCCGGGGTCAATCGTCGCCCGTGCAGTATCACACCTGCTTTGTCTGGTGAACTTCGCAAATGTGGCCGCTATGTCCTGAAACGCCAGGACATAGGCATTTAAGTGAGAGAAGCCATGAAAGCGTCACGGATTCAGAGCAAACAGCGGCCATGCCGGTTGATTTAGCAGGTTGCCTGTGCTATTTTGCCACAGTTTGATAGAGATTGCAGCATCTTGAGGAGTTATGAAAAAAAACGTGAGCCCTCGCGCCGGACTGTTCGGCGCAATTACCCGCCACCCTCGACTGATCCTCGGGGCGGCGCTCTTTCTTTCTCTCATTTCGGTCGTTTATACCTGGCAGCGGATGGAGTTCCTCACCGGCCGCGACGACCTGATGCCGAAAAACACCGGGTTCCACCGCGACTACCGTGAGTGGCGGCAGGAATTCGGCGACATGGAAGAGATCGTCATCGTCATTGAGAGCGCCGACCGAGAGCAGTGCGCGCGCTTCGGAGAGCGCCTGTACGAGCGGCTCTCCAAGGACAGCGCCCATTTCAGCAATATATTCTATCCTTCCGGCCTGGAATTTTTCAGAAAAAACGGCCTCCTCTTTATGCCGCTTGGCGAGTTGCAGGCTTTCAGCAAAAACCTGACCCTGGCAGGCCCGCTGCTGAAGGAACTGTCGGCAACCCCTTCGGTGCAGACCCTTTTCACATCCCTGACCGGCCAGATAGACGGCTACCTTGGAGACGGCGGCCACTCTCCCCGCTCCGATGCGCAACTTGCCGCCATTACATTTATGCTTGGGAATCTGGATGCCGGATTCCGCGCATTCGGCGGCAACGGCGGAGCCTCCCTTTCGCTTGAGGAGCTATTCTTCCAATCGGCGGACGGGCGGAAGTCGGCGTTTGCCGAGGCGGGCCGCATGCAGATATTGACCCTTTTGCCGGTCAGGGATGGGGCAAGTTTCGTGCCTGCGGAAGAAGCGATCCGCGCGGCGCGCCGCGAGATTGCCGATCTGAAAAAGCTACCCGAGTTCAGCGGGGTGACGGCAGGCATCACCGGCACACCGGTCCTGGAACATGAAGAAATGGCCACCAGCCAGCGGGACATCGCTATCGCCACGGCCATTTCCTTGACTCTGACGGTATTACTGCTGCTGCTCGCCTTCCGTGGGGCGCTCAACGTAGTGGCCGCAATGGTGACACTCGTGATCGCCATCTGTCTTGCGTTCGGCTTTGCCACTCTGGCGGTCGGCCACCTGAATATCCTGTCGATGGTGTTCGCCATCATGCTCATCGGCGTCGGCATCGAATACGGCATACAGGTGGTGCTCCGCTACCAGGAAGAGCTGGCGGACGGGGCCGGGCAGCTTGCCGCCATAGAAACCGGCATAAAACGTAATGTCTGGGCCATTGTAATGGCGGCGGCCACCGTGGCGGCGGCCTTCCTTACCTTTGTCTTCACCGATTTCAAGGGGATCGCGGAACTGGGGATCATAGCCGCGGGCGGCGTCGCCATCTGCGTGCTCACAACGTTCACCGTGCTCCCGGCCATGCTCGTGCTCCTTGCGAAATCCCGCAATCCGGGTGATAAGGCCGGAGGTGGTAATGGCAAAATAGCACCGCCAATGCCGGTCAACAGCCGCCTGACGCCACTCATCAAATCCGCAAAACAGCTCCTGTTCGGCTACCCGAAGGCGGTTATCGCATGCGCCGTGCTCCTCTGCCTCGCCTCTCTCTATCCGCTTACGCATATCCGGTTCGACTACAACCTCCTGAACCTTCAGGCCACTGGCCTTGAGTCGGTCAGGTATGCCTACAAACTCATGCGCAGCTCCGAGAACTCCGGCTACTTCGCGGTGGTCATCGCTGACTCCGCAGCCGATGCAGCGGCCAAGACAAGGGCGCTGGAGGCGCTTCCCACGGTGGACCACGTGGTGAGCCTCAACTCCTTCGTCCCCGACGACCAGCCCCGGAAACTGGCCCTGCTGGCCGACCTCCGTAACACGCTGGCAGACGTCCGGCCCGGGAAATACGATGAGAACCTGCAATTGATGGCCCTGCCGTCGGTGTTCGAGAGCTTCCGCAACTCCGTGGAAGCCCTTAAGACGCGGCTGGCGGAGACAGGGCGACCGGAGGCAAAACAGGCCGGCGCTTTTCTTGTGACCCTTGATGCCTTTTTCGCCAGACTGGAGAAGGAGAAGGATAAAAACGCCGCCGGGATGCTCAGGGAATTTCAGGGGGGAATGCTGGCGGAACTGCCGGAGAAAATCGGCCTTCTCAAGGCGAGCCTGAACCCCGCGTCCGTCACAACGTCCGACATCCCCCGTGAACTGCGGGAGCGTTTCGTGGGGAAAACCGGCAAATATATGCTGCAAGTCGCGCCGAAGGGGGAAATATTCGACATGGCGCCGCTCAAGGCCTTTCTCGACGATGTCCGCAGGGTGGACCCCAACGCCACGGGCGAGCCGGTAATGGTCTACGAGTCGATGACCATCATGCGCGACGCCTACGGCAAGGCCTTTGTATATGCCTTCATCGCAATCAGCCTTATCCTCCTCGTCACCTTCCGAAGTTTTATCTATGCGGCCATCGGTCTCGTGCCGCTTCTGGTAGGCATGCTCTTCATGGTCAGCGGCATGTGGCTCTGCGGCATTCCGTTCAATTCGGCCAACATCATCGTCATGCCGCTAGTGCTGGGGATTGCCGTAGACTCCGGGATATACCTCATCAACCGGTTCCGCCGCGAGGAGGGAGACGCAATCGCGGTTGTGACGAGCAGCACCGGCGAGGGGGTGTTCCTGAACACACTGACCATCATGGCGAGCTTCGGCGCGCTCATGGTAGCCCACCACCAGGGGGTGTTCAGCATCGGCGCGGTGATGTCCATAGGGATGGTGGCGTGTCAGATAGCGTTTATGCTGGTGCTGCCGGCGGTGTTGACACTGGTGGGAAAGAAGTAATTTGTGGAGGCGTACATGATGAATTCAGCCGGGGAGACAAATGATCGGGCGGGCGCGGCCAATACGGGACTATTGGAGCGATTCGCCATTAAATTAACGACATGGTCGGAACTCTGGTTCCCCGATGCATACATATTCGCCGTACTTGCCGTACTAGCCGTGGGGACCGGCGCAGTCGCCATCGGCGCCACCCCGAAATCGGTCGCGCTCTCATTTGGCGACGGCTTCTGGAGCTTAATCCCCTTTACCATGCAGATGGCGTTAATCGCAATCTCAGGGTATATCGTCTCGGTTTCTCCCCCAGCGTCAAGAATGATCAATTTGCTGGCGCGTCTCCCCAAGAACGGCCGCAGTGCTGTGACGTACATCGCGCTGGTCAGTCTTGTTCTCTCTTTACTCAACTGGGCGATCTGCATTATTTTCAGCGGCCTGCTGGCGCGTGCCATAGCGCGTCGTACTGATATTAAGATGGATTACCGCGCAGCAGGGGCTGCGGCCTACATTGGATTAGGAGCGACCTGGGCGCTAGGCCTCAGCTCGTCGGCAGCCCAGTTGCAGGCAAATCCGGCCAGCCTGCCGAAGGGTCTCCTGGCTATAACCGGCGTAATCCCATTCAGCCAGACCATATTCTTGTGGCAGTCAGTACTGATGGCGATTGTAATACTCATTGCATCCGTATCAATTGCCTATTTTTCCGCACCTGATGACGAACGGGCAATGACCGCGACAGCTATGGGGATTGCTCTGGAAGAAGAGGAAGAGACCCTGGCCCCACGAACACGTCCCGGCGAATGGCTTGAATACAGTCCTCTCCTTACGCTCCTGTTGACAGCGCTCGGTTTTGGCTGGTTATGGAACGAATTCGCCACCAAAAATCCGATTTTGGCGATTTCAAATCTGAATACCTACAATTTTTTGTTCTTGATGCTGGGGATGCTTCTGAACTGGCGTCCCAAGCGGTTCCTGTCCGCCGCCGCCAAGGCAGTGCCGTCAACAGTCGGCGTTCTCATCCAGTTCCCGCTTTACGGGGGGATCGCATTCATACTGACCAAGGCTCTGGATGCAAATGGAGAGTCACTATCACATCACCTGGCCTCCATATTTGTAGCTATGTCCACAAAAGAATCATTTCCGGTAGTTATGGGCGTTTACTCCGCCATACTCGGGTTTTTTGTCCCGTCCGGCGGCGGCAAGTGGATTATTGAGGCGCCATATGTAATGCAGGCTGCAAATGATCTTAAAGTACACCTGGGTTGGACTGTGCAAATCTATAACGCAGCCGAGGCGTTGCCCAACCTGATAAACCCATTCTGGATGTTGCCCCTGCTTGGGGTTCTTGGCCTCAAAGCCCGCGATGTTGTCGGGTTCACCGTTACACAACTGGCCATGCACTTGCCATTGGTGCTGTTTTTACTCTGGTACCTTTCCGGTACCCTGACGTATCTACCACCAGCCATTCCATAGGCAGTAAGAAACTCTACCCTGAACTTAAGAAGCATGTAATCTCCTTTGACATTGAATAAAAGTCGGATTATATTGCGCGTTAAACGGCTTTCACCTACGCAGGTTGCACATCAGGACCCCCATTCGATGGGGAAAGCTCCGGGGCAAAAGTCTTGGATGTTGGCCGGAAAACTTTCCAACATCCCATCTGGGATATTGGTCAATGTAGTTTTTCTAGCTAATTCGATAGGTTACGTTAATTTCATTTTGTGGTTTATGTAGGGGGTTGCAGTTTTGGAGGGATGTTGGCCGGGTCTGATCAATAAATGGTTAAGCGAGGAGGGGATGATAATTATGGCCAGATCAACGATATGTAACATCGGAACCCGTATGGTTAGTGTGGACGACGCAATAGAAATGCGTGACAACGCAAGGAGTCGTGGGCTTGACTATCCCGACTTTCGGTGTCCAGAGTGCGGCGAGTCTGTCCGGCCCCATTGTGTGGGTGGCAACGCTTGCGCCCATTTTGAACATCTGTCTCGCAATCCAAATTGCAGATTGAGTGATCCGGCCAGATGAGCTATATTTAACTGGAGATGATTATCCTTAGGTCAACCATTTGTATTGAATAACATTATGAAATTCGAGTGGGATAGAGAAAAAGAAAAACGAAACATCAGAAAGCACGCCATTTCTTTTGACGAAGCCGTTACCGTGTTTTATGATCCTTTATCGGCGACGTTCCATGACCCAGACCACTCCATTACAGAGGATAGGCTCATTACCGTTGGTTATTCACCACAAGGCCATCTGCTCGTTGTTTCGCATACTGAAAGAGAGGATAAGACAAGAATTATCAGCGCAAGGCCAGCCACAATTTCAGAAAGGAAAAGACATGAAAACTAAAATTGTAGAAGAATTACGCTCTGAATATGAGTTCGATTATTCAAAGGCCGTTCGAGGTAAGTATTTTAAGCGACTTATAGAGGAAGGAGCTAATGTGGCAGTCCTCGATCCAGAAGTAGCCAAAGTGTTTACCAGTTCGGCTGCCGTCAATGAGGCACTGAAATCACTCCTGGAAATCACAAAATCAACACAGCGCCTAACCAAACACTCAACCGGACGCGCGAAAAAACTGCGCGCCGGTTAGCTCTTCGTTATGTTAATAAAAAAACAAAAGAATATTGGAACCATCAATTTTTGAAGAGGGGTGGAATATGTATCAAAAAATCAAAGAAGAAATTTCTCAAGATTACTACCAGCAGAACTTCCCAAACGATGGCCAAAAATTTGTTGCTTGGTATCTAAGAAATGTTCATCTTCAAGACGAAAACGAAACAAAAGCTGACATAACGGATGGGGCTGACGACAAACAAATTGATGCCATAGTTATCGATGACAGCAGTAATAGCGTATTCATTGTACAAGGTAAATTTATTGGGGAAGACAAAGTTGATGCAGAACCCCTCCGCGAAGTTCTTTCTTCGTGGATACAACTTAAAGACCTTGTCCGCCTTCAAGAAACCGCAAACAACAAATTAAAACAAAGATTATCAGAACTTGCGATTGCTCTTGATGACGAATATGATATTCATTTTGAATTATTAACCACTGCGACCCTTACACCATCGGCAATGAATGATTTAGCAACTTTCCAAAAGCAACTTGCCGAAGCTGATGATTTGCCAGCAACTATTCATCTTGTTGACAATGATGAAATTCAAAAAAGATACGAAATGGCACTTGACAAAGAACACCCTGTTCTCAAACACACATTACCATTAGAAAATGGCAAATTCGTCAGACTCCAAATTGCGAATACGCAGTCAGTCATTGCCGCTGTAGCTCTAAAAGATTGCCTTTCTATTCCGGGAATTAAGGATGGTACATTATTTCAGAAAAACGTACGCCAGTCGCTCGGTTTGAGCAATCGTGTTAACAAAGGCATAAAAGAAACCATTTATAAAAATAGCAAAGAATTCTTTTTTTATCATAATGGAATTACTGCGCTCTGCAATAAAATGGAATTCGAGGAAGCATCTCGAAAGTTGACGCTTCACGGTCTCAGTGTTGTAAATGGTTGCCAATCACTTACCACTATCCTCTCTTGCAGTGAAAAAGTGAAACAGCTTGAGGATTCTTACGTGATGTTCCGGTTCTATGAAATTACAACTCGCGACAGGGCTGACCACATCAGCGTTAGTACGAACTCACAGAGTGCGGTAAAACCTCGTGATTTACGAAGTAATGACAAGCGAGTGTTGGGCCTCAAAAAACTCTTTGATCAGAAATATTCAACAGGATATCTAATCACAAAACGAGGCGAGGAAGCACCTGCATCAAAAGACAAAAAGTATATTTTAGACTTGTCTGACTTAGGTAAATATATGATTTCTTGGCATTCACAAAGACCCAATATTGCATACAGCGAAACGAAAATATTTGATAAATATTTTGACCAACTTTTCAAGAGAGATTATCGATCTGAAAATGCTCAATCGTTAAATTTTATGATGCAAGGAGTCTGGAAAAGATGGTCAAAGGAGAACCCCCTTGGCTTAAATGAATCACTATTGGCGATGCGCGCCTATGCACCATACCATCATCTTTTTGCTGTTTCGCTTTGTTTTTGTGTTCTTAACAACATGGCTGAAGGTGCCCCAAATCCAGCAGTGGCCTACGAAAAACTGATGTCTGGGGCATGCTTCGATCAAATAATAGACATAGCTGGCACTTGCTTGAATAGCGCCTTAGAAGCGGCGGCTAATGAGCCACAGCCAGCAAACCGTGTTTTTAGTCCGCAGAACTGGATCAAAACTAAAACTTGCCTTGCTGGAATTCGTGCTGCAATAAGGCAGTATTTCGCAATGCTTCCCACAATGCCAAATGGTAAGGAAATGAGCCAACAAATAAAAAACTCATTGCGAATGGATGCATCAGCATTTGAAGCAAGATGGGCTGCAGATTGAATTATTTAATGCCATATTATTTAAGAAAAATGATGAACAACATAACAAGAAAATCCAGCCGACGCAAAAAACGCGCGGCTGATTTTGGTGTTGGTTTTGCATGGCCGTTGTTGCTGACTCTGTTTTATGTATTTGCATTAATCTTGTTTGTATCTATATTTGTAAGATGAGGTGCCTGCCAAATGGTGAGCGAAACAAAAAAAATTAGATTATTTTATTCCTATTCTCACAAGGATGAAGATTTGCGAGAAAAATTAGAAACTCATTTGACAAATCTAAAGCATAAAGGATTGATTGATGATTGGCATGACAGGAAAATAAATGCTGGGAATCTCTGGGCTAGCCAAATTAGCAAAGAATTAGAGAATGCAGATATTATTTTGTTCCTGGTTAGCCCAGATTTTCTTGCTTCTAAGTATTGTTACGACATAGAGGCCAAGAGGGCTATTGCTTTGCATTCTGAAGGGAAGAGTATTGTGATTCCGATTATTCTGCGGGAATGTGATTGGGAAGGGTCTCCCTTTGACAAATTTCAAGGTTTGCCGAGAGATATGAAGCCTATCATAAGTAGCCATTGGCATAATGTTGATGAAGCTTTGAAAGATGTAGTGCTTGGACTAAAGAGAACAATTAAAGGAATACGCAGCAGAAAGTCAGATAGAAATGATGCACATCAGGACGTATTAATCCCGAGCCGTGGCAGGATTGTTCCTCTTTCGTGGTTTCATCCTCGTACATTCGCAACGTCCGACATGTATGGAGAGATGTCAAGGTATAGGCACTTGGTTTTCCTTGGAATATCGCATGTGGACCTAGTTGAACATTTTAGGACAGTACTAGAAATGTCGTCCTATTCCAAATCGGTACCGTGGGAGACAATAGACATATATTATGCCAAAGAAGAAGTTGGGCGAAAATTCCAGCCAGATAACTTCAATGAGAAGGCAATGATATCAAGGCATGATATTGCATATTTGCTAACAAGTGTTGAATGGTTTAGGCAGCTTTCATTGTTGACCCGGGTGAGCTTTAGCGTGTGCCAACACGCCTTGATTACGTATGGAGGGTCTATGCTTGGTTCAACATTAGGAGAGGACATGACCCCAGATTTTGAGATTGCATATATAGTGAATTATTTGCCCATGCAAGAAATAGATGCTCAAAAGGCTCTGACATTTAAAATAGATACACATGTAGATGATTCAGATTCAATGAAATGCCTCATGAGTCATTATCGTGAAGCTTTTAAAGCGATTGCAGCAACATCGAAAAGCATTGCTTCTTTCGGCCAGCCTACACTATGGGATCTTAGCGTCGATAGATGGGCCGATTACTCTAGGTCATGCGCTGCACACCGCGAAAGTATGAGGTTACTCGTTCGGCTCGCAGGCCTACAAGGTCAAGAGCATGTCCTTGAGATTGGCTCCGGCTCAGGTGAAACCACGGCAATTCTTCTGAATGCTATCAGGAGGGGTGCCCTTACTGCAGTCGAATCATCTCCACAGATGCTGCGCAGACTGAGAAAAACCATAGAGAGTGGTTACAACTCTAGAGTTGAATTTGTACTAACCGGAGTACCCGATATGAATAATCTAACTCCATTTGATATTGATGGGAAAAAGTATGACTTAATAGTAATTCACCATGCACTTACCGGACTTGTGAACTCAGCCATAGAAGTTGAACAATTAGCTATGTGGTGTATTGATTATCTAAACCATCAGGGTCGGGTGATGATTTGCGTACACAACGGTGCCGTTGATCTTGATGAAATCTGCACTTTTAAATCAGAAGGGGATGTGCTACGTGAACTCATGCGGATCGAAGCGGACAAGCACGGCTATAAAGTTCGTCGTCCCGCTTCACGCCTGCGGCCAGCGCAAGTCATAAATGCCTTTGAGTCGCACGGCTTCAGTCTGATAAAACAACCCAACAACATTGATGGTCTGGCATCGTGGTCGGTTGGCGGAACAACCCACAGTATTCCTGTACTTCATCAAACAATGACATGGAAAGACAGACGATCATTGTGGCGTGTTCCAGCCGTGATTGGCTCCTATGTGGACATAGAAGGCCTCGCTTCACGGCAGTCTTATAGGTTAGTTTATGATTTTATTGATAACTGCATTCATACAGCGGACAAACACGTCTCAGGTTTTCCAGACGTTGAGAGAACTGTCGCATATTTCCACTTTCAGCTAAATGTACGGTAGAAAAGGATATAAACAACTTCAGTGTGAGGACTATGGTTTCAGACTATTGCATTTATGATAGAAAAGGAATTTGAACGTTTGTGCTAAAACCAATGAGCGAGACTGTCCAACCAGTCCGTCAACCCGTTAAACGGGTTACGTCCGCGTTAGAAAAGGATAGAGATGAACGACAAATTGAAAACCTTGATTTAGGTGTACGCGCACACTCACCAACTTGATGAAAGATTCAGCTGGGATTTTGCACTTGACAGCCTCCCTTCCACAGTTGTCCGCTTGTTACCCAATAACAACGCTTTTCAGAAAAATGTTGTTCTCAAAAACTGTCTGATAAGACACTTGAAATGCAGCGATTATCCAATGGAGTACTGAGTACTGGATTATTCAGACCTGGGGCGGTATACAACGATTCAAGAAAAATGAAAAAAATGATCAGCGAATTGCGGAACTATATGATAGCTTAGAACAAAGAACACATTCGAACAATAGCTGGTCACGGCTGACTACAATTTCAAGGATGTATTTTTTTACATTTCAAAGACAAGGGATATAATTAAATGCCAATAATATCGATGTTTTACGGCATTATAATCCGCATGTACCTTATCGATAACCAGCACCATGACCTTCCTCATTTCCATGCCAAGTATGCAGAGTTTGAAGCATCTATCCGCATTGACGATGGTGAAGTATTAGCTGGAGAACTACCACGTAAGCAGTTGCGACTGGTGCAGGCATGGATAGAACTACACCGAGATGAACTACAGGCCGACTGGGAACTGGCTGTTGCCGGAGAGAACCCCTACAAAATCACTCCACTGTGAGGTTGCCATGTACTGGGATGTGAAAACTGTTAAACCAATGACTGACTATCGTATCTATGTTGAAGTTGAGGATGGCCGCAAAGGGATATTTGATCTCAAACCTTATCTGGATCGAGGCGTTTTTCGCGAACTGAAAGACATACACTACTTCAATCGTGTCGGAATACTGTTTGGCGCTGTAACGTGGCCAAACGAACAGGACATCGCACCTGAAACCCTCCTCGCTGAATTGCTCCCGATCGAACAGAACCATTAAGAGTATTGGCCCACAATTTGACAAGGCAGAAATGGGGACGCCCATTATCCCCACTCTACCCAAAAATTCTGCGGAAGAACCGAATTTCCTTTACAGGCCTGCATCTCTGCCGTATCCTTCCCGTAAAAAAAGCAACTTTCCCGAAGTAACAACCAACAGGTCGCCCCATGTTCCGCTCCATCCTCCCCTTTCTCATAATCTTCCCCCCCCTTGTCTACGGGATCATCTCAATCCTGTGCGCCCGCGCCTTCTTCGGACGCCGGAGATATCCGTCCGGCCATACCCCGCCCGTCACAATCCTTAAGCCGGTAAAGGGGATAGACGCTGACAGCTTCGAGAACTTTGCCTCATTCTGCCGTCAGGATTACCCATCCTATCAGATTATCTTCGCCGCCGCCTCGTCCTCGGACCCCGTCATCCCGGTCATAGAGAGGCTCCAGGCCGAGTTTCCCGCCGCCGGCATCGAATTGGTGGTGGATGGCCGCATATATGGCCCAAACTACAAGGTATGCAACCTGATCAACGCCTTTAGCCGCGCCAGGCACGACATCCTCATCGTCTGCGACAGCGACATCAGGGTAGGGGAGCAATACCTGCGGGAGGTCTGCGCCCCGTTTTCAGACCCGGCTGTCGGGCTTGTCACCTCCCTCTACCGGACATCAAAGCCAGAAGGATTGGCCACGGCTATCGAAGCCATGGGGTTTACCGCCGAGCTGGTTCCGAATGTCATGGTGGCGCTCCGGCTGGAGGGGCTATCCTTTGCCCTCGGCGCCTCAATGGCGGTGCGAAGGGAAGCTCTGGCGAAGATAGGCGGCTTTGAATCCCTCGTAGACTACCTGGCGGACGACTACCAATTGGGGAACAAGGTATGCCGGGCCGGTTACCGGCTGGAGTTGTCCGATTACCTCCTGGAGAGCGTCATACACCGGGAGAGCCTGTCCACGGTTCTTTCGCGCCAGCTCCGATGGGCTCGGACCATGCGCGCCTCCCGGCCTGGCGGCTACCTTGCCTCAGGAATCACCCAACCGTTCCCCATGGCGCTAATGGCGCTGATTGTGTCCGGATTCTCCGCGTGTGGCGTCGCTGCCGCACTGCTCCTCTATCTGGTTCGTTGCGGCATTGCCCTTACCTTCAGCCGCCGCTACCTGAAGGACGGCATATTCCCCTGTCGGCTATGGCTTCTGCCGCTCCGCGACCTCCTCGCCTTCGCCACGTGGGCGCTTTCCTTTCTCGGCAGCCGGGTTCGCTGGCGCGGCCATGTCTACCGCCTTTTGGCCAATGGCAGGATTGAGGAGGAGGTATCGGCTCGCGCGGGGCAGTAAGG
Organism: Geobacteraceae bacterium; assembly: GCA_049301475.1. GTDB lineage: Bacteria > Desulfobacterota > Desulfuromonadia > Geobacterales > Geobacteraceae > JBAQKZ01. Next base: position 13,297 of record JBAQKZ010000251.1, read on the forward strand.
CCAGCATAAACTCCAGCACAGCGGCTTTCGTATTTGCGCGGGACGAGCCAGCTAGGGGGACGTACCTGCTTTATTGCTTTATGAATCTTTTTCTGCTACGCTTCAGTCATGCCACGACAAGCTCGAATAGACATTCCCGGACTATTGCAGCACGTTATCGTCAGGGGAATTGAACGCTCCGATATTTTTCAGGACGATGATGATAGAAATTGCTTTGTAGAGCGCTTAAGCAGCCTGCTGGTGAAAACCGGCACCGACTGCTTTGCCTGGGCGCTTATCCCCAATCATTTTCACTTGTTGC
>JBAQKZ010000252.1:0-4632 GCA_049301475.1 Geobacteraceae bacterium
ATACCAATTTCAAATCAAAGATGCAGTCAAGGCGGCGAGGATTGAGGCGACGAAGGCATACAACCAGTATGTTGAGGAGCCGAAGACGAGCCAACGAAGAGGGCGCTTTGATTTGGAATTGGTATTAGGCCTTTTGAAAGAGTGGATGAATCCAGTGTGACAGGGTTGATTATTTGGTTGGTTGCTACTTGGCATCAGACCACAACGTGGCCCTGAATACTCCCCACTCAGGTAAAGCCCGGTCCGGCGGCACAGGCATAGCAGTGACAGCCGGTCTGCACGGGGCCGCCTTCTTCGGGAAGCCCTTCCATTTTGGAAACGTGAACCTTTGATCCCCCATGATGCAATCCCGCCGCAATATTGAAGTCACAGTCGTAAAGATAGCCGTCAAAGGAGACGGAAATAAGCGAGCGGCACATGAGCTTGCCGACTGCAGCGGGATTGAATCGCTCGGCAAGCATCCGCATGTAGCTCTCAAGGTTGCTTGACTGTTCGAGACACACCCGGAACCTGCCTAGCGGCACATTGGCGAATGTAAAAAGTGTGGAAAAAACAATCCCGTTCTTTTGCAGGTCATCCTTATACTTTTTCTCGCTCTCCATTTGGTCGTCCGGAAGAAAAGCCCCTGCCGGATTAGTGACCAGATCAAGTTCCAGGCCGGAACCCGGCTGGCCGTAACCGAGTAGATTCAGTTCCTTTAGCACTGCAATACTTCTATCCCATACCCCCTGGCCCCGCTGCGAATCGGTCCGGACAGCGTTTGTTGACGGTAGCGACGCCGTAACAGTAGCCCGCAGGTCCCTGTATAGCCGCATCAATTGGCGGCCATTTTCGTTTTGGAGCGCCACTAGGTTTGTCCGAACGATAAGCCTGTCGGTAAGTGGAGCAAGTCGCCCGACAAGGTGCTCGATGTGCGGCGCAAGTTCCGGAGCGCCACCGGTTATGTCGATTGTTTCGAACCTGACCCTGGATGCATAGTCAATGACATCCTTCATGGTTTCGATGGCCATGACCTCACTGCGATGAGGCCCGGAGTCAAGATGGCAGTGCCAGCAAGAAAGATCGCAAATCTGTCCGACGTTCACCTGCAGGGTGTGGGTTCTGTCCCGCGTCAGCTTGAGGCCGTGAAGGGCCAGTTTTTGGTCGAATGTCTCAACAAGACGGGAATCGAAGGCAGTCATCTTATCCCCGATTATTTTTTGGGTTTCAACGCTAGCAGCGCCTTTTGAGCCCCAACATTCCCCTGTTTCGCAATTTGTTTCAACTTGGCTAGCGCATCAGCATCTCCGCGCTCGGAGGCTTCTTTCAACCAGCGCACAGCTTCGTCGATCTCAGACTTGGGAACGCCACGACCCTGAGAATACATGGCGTTTAGCTTGTACTCCGCATCCTTATCCCCTTTTTCTGCGGCTTTTCTCAACAGACGCGTGGCTTCGTAGTCATCCTTGACGACGCCAAGACCGGAAATATACATAAGGGCAAGAGTGTACTCTGCATCGGTATGCCCCTGGTCGGCAGCCTTTTTATACCAGCGCACCGCTTCGGCTTCATCCTTGGCGACACCGGCGCCATCGGCATACATAAGACCAAGGTTGTACTGCGCCTCGGCAAGCCCCTGGTCAGCGGCCTTTTTGTACCATCGCGCCGCCTCGGCTTCATCCTTGGCAACGCCACGACCGTCGTCATACACGGCTCCCAGGTTATTTTGCGCCTTGGCATCTCCCTTTCCAGCTTCATCGCGAAGTTTGGCCACCGTTGTTACGTTATCATTTTCCCCTGAACCGGTACTCCCTTCCCTGTCTTCGGCAATGAGCATACGGGATGTTATCAATACCAAGAGCGTCGCTAAAACAACCAACAGGTACTTCTTCATTTTTGGGTCTCCTTTATGCTTATAATTACTTAAGTTCGAGATTAAAAAACCTCCTCAAAGGCCTGCTTGACTGCCTTAACCAAATATCAAATGGATGTCGCCATTATAGTTAAGCATGCAGTTGGAAGTCAAGACCCGTGATGGGGGAGGGAACTTCAGATCAGAAATAATTTTCACTGTAGGTTACAGTCGTGGTCATATAGTCTCTTTGTTCCTGGGCTAGGACTACTCAATTGGCATCGGTTATTTAGTGTATCTGTTCCACCAGCTAATTTTGACTTACAGGGTTATTGCTAAAGCGCCCTCATAAAGGCCACAAGGTCCTTCTTTTCCTGGTCGCTGAGCCTGGTTTGAAGAATTAGGTTGAAAAACTCCACCGTATCTTCCAGCGTGAGCAGCCTGTCATCGTGCAGGTAAGGCGGTGAATCCTTTATGCCGCGTAGAGGGAAGGTCTTGATCGGGCCGTCGGCAGAAGCCATCCTCCCATTGATCATGCGGGGTTTGAAGAACCGCTCGGTTTTGATATTGTGCATGAGATTGTCGGTGTAATAAGGCGCCGGGTGGCAACCTCCACAATTTCCCTTCCCAAAAAACAGTTGTTGCCCTCTGATCTCGGACTCACTCGCCTTTTTCTCATCCAGTTTGCCGTCAATGCCGAGTTTTGGAGCAGGGGGAAAGTCCAGTATTGCCTGGAACTCAGCCATGGAATGCACCTGGTGGCCGCGATCGAGAATGTTAATACCTTTTTTCGCTGCGATAACATGGTCGCCATCGAAGTAGGCGGCACGCTGTTCAAATTCAGTGAAGTCTTCCACGCTCTTCAACGCACGCTGTGAGCCAAAGAGACGCTGGATATTCACACCCCGCAGGGTGGGCGTATCCAGGCGGTGTCGGAACTCCTGAGGACGTATATCTCCTACCAGGTGCGTTGATGCATTCGTATGTCCATTGGCATGGCAGTCGAAACAGACAACGCCGCGGCTCGGCTTTTCAGAGCGACGGTCCTCAGTCTGATTGAACTGCTGTTGCGGGAATGGCGTCACCAGCAGGCGCAGACCTTCGAGCTGCTTGGGATTCAGTATCCCGTTGAACAGTTCGTAGTAGTTCATTATCGTCACGAGTTTGCCCTGGGAGACATCGCCGAGATCAGACCGCGTTGTCAGGTAGATGGGGGCAGGAAACTCGGGCAAAAAGTGGTCCGGGAGATCATAATCGAGGTCGAAACGGGTAAGGTCCCGTCCCTCTTGTTTATTAATTTCGTCAATCTGAAATTTTGGAAAGAGCATGCCGCCTTCCGGATGGTTCGGAAACGGGAGAGGGAAGAAACCTGCCGGGAACAGATCGTTTCCCCGAATATCCTCCGGGCTCATAGCTGCCAGCTTTTCCCATGTCATTCCCTTGAGAAGCTTGATCCTGACGCCTTCCTGCACGGCCTTTCCACGGGACATGGTTACGCCCTGAGCAGGGCGTTTGCTCAAGTCATACCGTTCATTGAGCAGGTTCATCTGCCGCTTCATTATCTCTGACTTCGCAGCTTTCATCCGTGACATGATCGTATTAAAGTCTTCTTTGATGTCAACCGGAGCGTAACTGGACGTTTTCTTTGCGGCGTCTTGGGCAAAGGCTGTCGTCAACGTCACCATAAACGCAGCAATAAAAATCAATAACAGTACCAATCTGCATTTTTTCAGATGTTGTTTCATGGTTGTCTCCTTTGTTTTGTTTTGGCGAACAGCGACCACACCTTTCAGTATTTTTATTAGGTGGGCCTCGTCGATTGGTTATCTACCCCTTGAAGAAAGCCAGCAGGTCCGAGTTGACCTGCTCCTTGAGGGTCGAGCACATGCCGTGCGGCGCGCCCGGATAGATCTTCAGCGTAGCGCCTTTGATGATTTTGGCCGAGCGCAGAGCCGAGGCGCCGATCGGGACCATCTGGTCGTCATCGCCATGAAGGATCAGGGTCGGCACATCGAATTTCGCGAGATCTTTCGTGAAGTCTGTCTCGGAAAAGGCCGTGATGCAATCTATGACGCCTTTGAAACCGGCCTGCATCCCCTGGAGCCAGAACGAATCCCGCAGACCCTGCGAAACTTTGGCTTTTGGTCTGTTGGCACCGTAAAACGGTTCGGTGAGATCCTTGAAAAACTGCGAGCGATCGGCGAGGACATTGGCGCGAATCTCATCAAAAATCTTTATCGGCAGGCCGTCGGGATTGGCGGCCGTCTTCAGCATCAGCGGTGTCACCGAGCCGATCAGCACCGTCTTGGCTACATGTTTCGTGCTGTGGCGGCCGATATAGCGGGCGACTTCGCCGCCGCCCGTGGAGTGGCCGACATGGATCGCGTTCTTTAGGTCGAGCGTTTCGACAAGCGCCGCGAGGTCATCGGCGTAGGTATCCATGTCGTTGCCTTTCCAAGGCTGGCTCGATCGGCCATGGCCGCGGCGGTCATGGCCGATGCAGCGAAAGCCGTTAGAGGCCAGGAATACCATCTGGTCTTCCCAGGCGTCCGCGCTCAGCGGCCAGCCATGGCTGAAGACTATGGGCTGTCCGGTGCCCCAGTCCTTGTAATAGATTTCAGTGCCGTCTTTGGTGATGAACGTGCTCATGGTAGTATTTCCTCCGTTACTTGAGATAAGGAACTGTAAACAAATATCATGGGCATCTTGCATCTCATCTTCAGGCCATCTTTAGCCGAACTTCAATCGCCAAATCCTCAACGTAGCTCTGCTACGTCTGCGGTTTGGCTCAATCAGTTCAG
>JBAQKZ010000253.1:0-4228 GCA_049301475.1 Geobacteraceae bacterium
CCGCAGGTGCTCCTCCAACCCATGCACCCGCCCGTCCTCCGCCACATGGCCAATCGGTCCGTCGCACCCCATTTACCCTCCAGCGCAATCCATCTGAATAAAAACATCCTAACATTAACCTTGCGACAAAATAAATCGACATTTAGCCAGGCTCGAATCTTTTCCGAGGATAGTTCCAAAAAAAAACCGCCGCAACGGAAATGATCCGATAGCGGCGGCCGGTGACTCAATAGAGCACGAACAGAAAAACTGATAGATTAATTTCGGGAACGCTACCCTTAGCGTCTTTTCATCATGCGCAACGGGTTGTAGCGGATCACTGTCTTGCCATCCTGATTGATTACCTGATTGTCCTGCTGAAGGTACGGAATCTGAATCCCAGTTCAAGGTCGTCCCAATAGAATCCCGACCCAACCGTTCGCATATCACCTGCCATGTTTCACCCCTCATGCTGTACGATATTTCTAAGTCGGCAAAACCTTAAACCAAGCGGGAATTGCGACTTGGGATCAAACCTTGTTCCTCTCAATCAGTTGCCGGGCGATAATGATCCTTTGGAGTTCATTAGTCCCTTCACCGATAACCAGGAGAGGGGCGTCCCGATAATAACGCTCGATATTATATTCTCTCGAATAACCATACGCGCCATGTATGCGCATGGCATCCATCGTGTTGCTGACAGCGGATTCAGTAGCGAAAAGCTTGGCCATTCCGGCTTCCATGTCGCAGCGTTTTCCTTGATCGTACGCCGTGGCGGCGGCTTGTACCAATAGGGTAGATGCCTCCACCCTGGTTGCCATATCGGCCAGCATGGCCTGTATTGCCTGATGCTCCGCAATCGGCTTGCCAAAGGTTTTGCGGATTTGGGCATAAGTCACCGACTCTTTTAAGGCGGCTCTAGCCAAGCCGACTCCACGGGCCGCCACATTGATTCTCCCCAGTTCCAGCCCCGCCAGAATCTGTTTCAGTCCTAATCCTTCCACTCCTCCGATAAGGTTCCTTGCGGGAACCCGATAGTTATCATAAAAAACCTCATTGGTGTCGATTCCCCGATAACCGAGTTTTTCCAGCTTGTTAACCGACATCCCAGCGCCTTTTTCCGCAATGAACAAGCTTATTCCCTTGTGACCCGGATTCGCATTGGGGTCGGTTTTTACCAAAAGCGCCAGACATTGCCCATACATCGAGTTGGTTATCCATGTTTTTGTGCCATTTACAATGTAGTCATCTCCGTCTCGAACAGCGACAGTCCGGATAGCTTGCAGGTCCGTGCCCGCGCCGGGCTCCGTAAGGGCAATCCCTCCACGAAGTTCTCCAGAAGCAAACCGGGGGAGCCATTCTTCTTTCTGCTCAGTGGTTCCAAAACGCTGAACCGCTGTCGCCATGATGAGATGAGAGTTAAGAATGCCGGAAATCGACATCCAGACCTCCGTAATTTTTTCGATGATTTTTGCGTACGTTTGAACCGAAAGCCCCGATCCTCCGTACTTCGTATCTATGATGGCCCCAAAGAGACCGATTTCTTTCATTTTTTCAACGATCTCGGCAGGATATGTGTCATGGTATTCCAGATCGTGGGCGAATGGCTTGACATCACGTTCAAGAAAAGAGTCAATCATATCCAATACAATGGATTCGTCTTCATTATGTTTAGCGTTCACGCTCTCCACCTCTCCCTTTTGTATTTATCTTCATGATCATAATATCCAGGTTGTCTTCCGGCGGTTTTCAGTACCCGGCGATATCATCCACCGCATGCCCTCTTTTTGGGACAAGGGAGACCCTTTCAAAGGTCATAATAACAGTACCATTCTGATTGCAGGCTGTGGTTCTAGTGGTCACGATCCCTTGCGTTGGCCTCTTCTTTGATTCCCGCTTGTCAAGCACTTCACTTTGGGCATAGAGGGTATCTCCGGCAAAAACAGGCGCTGTAAGGGCAATATCCTTCCACCCCAGATTGGCCACAGCCTTCTGGCTCACGTCCCTGACAGTCATCCCGGCAACTATGGCCAAAGTCAGGCAACTGTTGACAAGCAGCTTCCCAAACTCGCTCTTTGAGGCATACGCGGCGTCGCAATGCAACGGATGGGTATTCATCGTCAAGAGGGAGAAGTGAATGTTGTCGGCATCGGTAATCGTCCGCCCCGGGCGATGCCGGTAGATATCACCGACCTCGAAATCCTCGAAATACCTTCCGTTGGGTGTGGTGAAGACCCGGTTCTCGCTATGTTCCCCATTGTTTGTTGTCATAATTTCCCCTCTCAGTTGTTCTGTTTTGTGACAAACCCCCAAGCAAAAAAAAGACCCGACATATCTGCCGGATCTTATACCAATTCCAAATCAAAGCGCCCTCTTCGTTGGCTCGTCTTCGGCTCCTCAACATACTGGCTGTATGCCTTCGTCTCCTCAATCCTCGCCGCCTTGACTGCATCTTTGATTTGAAATTGGTATTATTGTTAATCTGGCGTCCCCGAGACGATTCGAACGTCCGGCCCCTTCCTTAGGAGGGAAGTGCTCTATCCTGCTGAGCTACGGGGACAAAAAGATGACAGAACATATTTGATGCCCTCGCAAAAGTTCAAAAAACGCCTGTTTTTAGCTTTGTAACATATTGATATTATTGAAGTGCAAAAATCAAGAAAAGAATTTGCGAGGGCATCATATATCGTTAAACCTTGATTTGCAAGCACTTTACCTGACACAACGAAGAGGGCGCTTTGATTTGGAATTGGTATTACATGTCAGCGTCCGACCCGCGGGTGGTATCGCTCCTTCTCGCTGTAGATGCAGCCGCAGTACTTCTGGCGATAGAGACCTATTTCCTTCGAGATGCGGATACCCTCCTGCCAACCTGGGCGAAAATCCGCGTAGTGGAATTCCACGCCGTACTCCCTGCCTATCTTCTCACCCAGCAACTTGATAGCCTCGTGGCTTTGATATCTGCTGTAAAGGAGAGAAGAGGTGAAGGCGTCGAACCCCAGTTCCATAGCCGCCTTTGCGGTCTGCTCCAGCCTGGAGGCATAGCAGTAGAGGCAACGCCTTTCCGGGTTGGCCGCCACTGCCGCCAGAAAATCCTCCAGAAGGTACTCGTCCTTGAAGAACACCTTCAAGTCAACCATGCCTACGTACTCTTTAACCGTTTCCAGGCGTTTACGGTATTCCTGGTAAGGGTGTATGTTATGGTTGAAGAAAAAGCCGGTGACAGCCATCCCCTGGGAGCGGAGATGCTTAAGCGGGTAGACGGCGCAAGGCGCGCAACATATATGGAGGAGAATGTTCATTTTTCGTCCCGATTCACGGTTTGCCTATGTTTACTTCCATGCTCCCTTCCGGCGGTATCAACTGGCTGAAATAGTGAATAGATGTGAATTTCCCGGAGACGCGAGCCGGAACAGTGGAGCTGAATCGGCCGACGTAGATCAGGCTGGTGATGCCGTATTCGCTTGCGGTGGCCAGATTGGTCTCGCTATCCTCGCCCAGCAGCGTGCGGGCCGGGTCGTATGGGACACGTTCACGGAGTCGCTCCCAGAACGCTACATCCTCCTTGGGCAGGCCCAAGTCGTGGGCGGATATAATCCCTGTGAAGTAGCTTCCCAGCCGGGTCCTGCGCATTTTCAGCTCCAGCGTTTTGCTATGGGCATTTGTGACCATGTAAATGGCCTTGCCGTGACGGCGGAGGAAGAGAAGAAATGAGACCACGCCGGGATGGATTTTTATGAGATGCTCCACTTCCTGCTTGAGCAACGGTATATCAAGCCCCAGCCGTTCCGACCAGTAATCCAGGTCCGTCCAGTTCAGTGTGTTTTCCTGTGATCTGAACATCGGAATGGTTAGCTCCTTGGCCGCCTGATGGGAGATGCCGTATTTACGGGCATATGTGAGCGGGACGTGCTCCAGCCAGAAATAGTCATCGAAATTGCGGTCAAGGAGTGTCCCGTCCATATCCAGAAGGACGGTATTTATGTCGTTCCAGTTGAGTTTCATGGAAAGCACGGTATAGTCAGCATGGGGCCTTTCCGGTGATATGGGCGTTTATTTTATTAATGTCGTTAACCGAGAAGTTAGTATAACTATATCAATGGGTTAAATCAATTTTATTTTATTGTCAGTAATACGAATTTCAAATCAAAGATGCAGTCAAGGCGGCGAGGATTGAGGCGACGAAGGCATACAACCAGTATGTTGAGGAGCCGAAGACGAGCCAACGAAGAGGGCGCTTTGATTTGGA
>JBAQKZ010000254.1:0-2167 GCA_049301475.1 Geobacteraceae bacterium
GTCGAGCTCCTGCAAGGCGTGCCGGTGCATTTCGATGTGGGGCCGGGAGAGCGTGTCACCCCCACCGGCGCAGCCATACTGACTACGCTGGCATCCGGCTTCGGTTGTCCGCCCGCCATGCGAATAGACGCCGTCGGGTACGGCGCCGGGACAAAAGAGTTTCCGGACCTCCCCAATGTGCTACGCCTTGTCATGGGAGAAAAATCTGCTACAATCAGCAGGGAGGCGGTACATGTGCTGGAGACCCACATAGACGACATGAACCCCGAGATACTCGGTTTCCTTATGGACCGGCTCCTGGACCAAGGGGCGCTGGACGTTACATTTTCCCCCATCCAAATGAAGAAAAACCGCCCCGGCACACGCTTGACCGTCCTTTCCACACCTGACAAGCTCCATGCGCTGGCCCGCCTTGTGCTGACCGAATCGACCGCCATCGGGGTGCGACACTATCCGGTGGAGCGCCTGACCCTTGAGCGTAGCCTGGAGGAGCGGGATACTTCCCTGGGGCGGGTAAAGGTCAAGGTGTTGCGGGACGCTGGCCGGGTGCTGCGGGTTACGCCGGAGTACGAAGAGTGCCGACGGCTTGCCACGGCCAGCGGTCTCCCTCTGATTAAGGTATACAGGCTTGTCGAGCGGGAAACCGCGAATCCATGAGACGTCTGGTCATAATTCTTGCCACCTGGGGAGGAACCGGTTACAGCCCGTTTGCATCCGGCACTGTCGGCACTCTGGCGGCAATCCCCCTGTATCTGCTGATGGCGAGGCTGCCGCTGCCGCTTTACCTGGCGCTACTTTTGATGTTTGCATGGTTTGCCTGCCTGATATCCGGCAGGGCGGAGAAGATATTCAACGAGCCGGATTCGGGAAAGATTGTCATAGACGAGGTGACAGGCTACCTGGTCACCATGTCGGGAGCGCCCTTATCCTGGCAATGTACGGTTGTGGGTTTCTTTCTGTTCCGATTTTTCGATATCACCAAGATCCCCCCGGCCGGCTATTTTGACCGGCATCTGAAAAATGGCTACGGGGTAGTGCTTGATGATGTGGCGGCAGGGGTTTACGCCTGTCTGACGCTTCACCTGTTGGCGAGGTACCTTTGAAGATTGCGACCCTTTCCATAGGCAACGAACTGGTCTTAGGCGAGATTGCAGGCAATAACGCGGCCTTTATCGCCGAGCGGCTCTATGCGGCAGGTCTTCAGTTGCAGCAACATCTTGCAGTCGGCGACGTGGAACCGGACATCATGGAGGCGATTCTATCGCTGGCCGAAAAATGCGAAGCGGTGATTGTCACAGGTGGTCTTGGCCCCACTATCGACGATATCACGGCCAGGGCCGCTGCAAAGGCTACAGCTAGGCGACTGGTGTTGAATGAGGAGGCGCTGGCCCACGTCAAGGAGATTGCATTGAGACAGGGAGGGGCCATACATCCTTTTAACGAGAAACAGGCGCTACTTCCGGCCAAATCGACACTGATTCCCAACCCGGTCGGCGCCGCCTGCGGTTTTCATCTGACCCACAACGGACGCTTCCTGTTTTTTCTTCCCGGCGTCCCGGGAGAAATGTCGCGTATGCTGGAAGAGAGCGTCCTTCCGTTTTTGTTGCAGCGTTGCAGGCATAGGCGCCACGTCCGGACCAAGATTCTAAAGGTGTTCGACCTGCCCGAGGCCGAGGTCAATCTGCTGCTGAGGGATGTTGCTTTACCGGGCACAGGCCTTACCGTTTCCTTACGGGTAGAGTTCCCGGAGATACAGGTGAAGCTCAGAGCCGAGGGAGATAGCGATACGCTGGCCGACGCACTGCTTGACCGGGCCGTGCTGTTGAGCCGGGAGCGGCTGAAAGGGCGGGTGTTCGCCGAGGACGGAGAGACCATTGATTCGGTGGTGGCCGGACTGCTCCGAACCACAGGCCTTACCCTTTCACTGGCGGAATCATGCACAGGCGGACTGCTGGCCAAACGGCTCACGGACATGCCGGGAAGCTCTGCCTATTTCCTTGAAGGGATCGTGACCTATGCCGATGGGTCAAAGAGCCGTAACCTCCATGTCCCTGCCGAACTTCTGGCGGAAAAGGGTGCGGTTAGCGCCGAGGTGGCAATGGCTATGGCCCGTGGGAGCCGCAGGGTCTCCGGCAGCGACGTCGCCCTGGCTGTTACCGGCATTGCG
>JBAQKZ010000255.1:0-2286 GCA_049301475.1 Geobacteraceae bacterium
GGCCTGTGGCGTCGGCATGTTGGCCCTGGCGGCGCTGGTGACCGCCCTTGCGCTTGCCAGCCTCTTGTTCTTGAAAAAAATCGAGAGCCGCTTGAGTCGTGATTCTTACGTAACCGTTACGGTCTGGAGCGTTGACCTTGAGGGACAGATGTCCAAAATTGAGCAACTCCTGCAGGATTGTCTCATGAAGGTGGTCAAGCTTAATATAGAGAAGGATGTAGAACACAATGAGGTCAAGTTAAAGTTCGAGACGAAGTTCAGCACGCGGGAAATGGCCAGTCGGCTCATCGACAGTATCAGCGGGACCAGCGGCGTAAAGCGGGTGCGGCTGGACTAAATATTTTGTTGCATGGAGGAGAAACCAGATGGCTATTATAATCATCTCACGGGAGATGGGAACGGGCGCCTACCAGATTGCCAAGGAGGTCGCAAGGAAGCTGAAGTACACCCTGGTTGACGGCGCGAAGATCGCTGAACTTGCGCCTCAGTACGGCCTGACTCCTGAAATCCTGGAGCGGGTTGACGAAAAGCCGCCGGTATATGACAATGAAGAGGACCGTAAACAGGCTGCTAATCTCAATAAAATGGAACTGCTTCTGCTGGAAATTGCCCGAAAGGGAAACGTTATCTTCTACGGCAGGGGAGGGCAGGATCTGCTGGCGGACCTTCATAATGTGTTGCGACTGCGTATTACCGCTCCATTGGAAGAACGGGTTGAAAAATTCGCCGAGCGGGAATGGATGGACCCCGATCTGGCCCGTGAACTGATCAGGAAAAGCGATCATCAGCGTCGCGGTTTCATAAACTATTACTTCGACCGGGACTGGTGTGACCCCCTTTGTTATGACCTGGTGTACAATACCTCCCGCCTTTCACCGTCCGCCATAGTAGAGGGGATAGTTGCGGCCTCCCGTGACAAGTACTTCAAGGAACACGAAGAGGAATCCCAAGAGATGATAGAGGATATCATCTTACGCAAGAAGCTGGAGACGGAATTAATGAAATGCTGCAATGCCGGCAACCTCCGTGTAACGGTTGCAACATGCCAAGGGAGGGTTATTCTTGCTGGCCATGTCCATTCCGAAGAAGAGCGTGAGAAGGTGGTGAAGGAGGTCGGATTATTCGAGGGGGTCCGGCAAGTTAAGGATGATATGCGTCTGGCAAACAACAGGCTGCATAAGTAGTGGTTCAACTGGCGCGGTTCTCTCTTAAATGCTGCTCACGCAGGGCCTCGACGCAGCGGTAGGACACAGCAAGTCCGCCGCGACCTGTCCCCATTTCAATGTCGTTTTCGAAGCTGTGGAAGTCCGAGCCGCCAGTCATGGTCAATCCCAACTCTGTTGCAATGGTTTCAAGGAATCTCGTACCGTCGTCGCAGCATCTGTTATTGAAGACTTCCACCCCCCCTAGCCCCATGTCGGCCAGTTCGCGAATCAGACTGTGCAGCTCCTTCCGGTTGTTGGTGATGCTTGATGGATGGGCCAGTACGCTGACCCCTCCGACCCGTTTGATCTCGGCCAGCGCCTCATGCATGGGGAAGTAGCGCTTTGGCTCGTTGCACGGCCCCAGAAACCTTGCGAACGCATCTTCCATTGTGGAGGCAACCCCCTTGGCGATCAGCACCCGCCCAATATGGGGGCGTCCGACCGCCCCTTTCGCGCTTGCCAGCACCTCCTCGTAGGAAACTTCACCTTTACCCCGCCCCTGTAGCCGGATATTGATCCTGTCAACAATTGACTTCACCCGCTCATCCCGCCACCCGCGGAAATTTTCGAGTTTGGCCAATAGTGTAGCGTCATGATGGTCAATATAGTATCCCAACAGATGCACATCACTCTGCTTTCTGAACGCCACCGACAGCTCCAGAGCCGGTATGACCTCTAAGCCATGCTTAGCGCCCGCCGCCAGCGCTTCATCAATGCCATCCACAGAGTCGTGGTCGGCCAGTGCTATTGCGCGTAGTTCCTTTGCCTCAGCCATCATCACCAGTTCAGTCGGTGTGCACATGCCGTCCGAATGGATCGAATGCAGGTGCAGGTCCACATATTGTGTAATCATTAGGCTCGCTTTCCGTACAGGAGTAGGTTTTGATTGCAACTCGGTATTATCTTCGGATAATAGGCGATTTCCTCTCCCATTTCAATCATAACGAGGGTCAAAGCACGGTAAATTTGTTCTCCATGTGAGCAGTCATGCTGGACAGGAGTTTTGAGTCATTTTCAAATAGTCAAAGACCATACGCACGTTTCTCATGAGCTGTCTCATTTTTTGTGCGACACTCACCGT